>NZ_WWJX01001421.1 GCF_009865215.1 Streptomyces sp. SID3343
GCCGGGACAACCTCGACGGCATCGCGGCGGCGGCCGACGCACTCGCCGGCTTCGCCGGCCGCCCGTGGCCCGCCCGACGCCTGCACCTGGTGGGCAGCAACATCGGCCGCGGCCCGGGCCCGATCCACTACCGCGACATCGACGCCTGGCCCCTGCACGGCGACTGAGGCCGCGGGCCGCAGCGCCCGACTCGACGATTCGATCGCGAACTCCCCCACGGCGACGCTAACTTGAGACCGCGGTACCGGACGCGCGCACCGCCGCGCCCGATCCGACGTCGGCCGCGCCGACGGGTCGCGTGCGGCCGGCGCACGTGGGCGGGCCATCGAGAGGCGAACAGGTTCATGCACAGCACCGAGCACGCGGCCCGAGACCGGACCCGGGAAACGCGAGGCGTCGGGGTCGAGATTCGCGGCGTCTCACACTGGTACGGCCGCCATCGTGCGCTGATCGACGTCGACCTCGACATCCTCGCCGGCCGGATCACCTGCCTCCTGGGACCCAACGGCGCAGGCAAGTCCACGCTCGTCCACGGCATCGTCGACATGGTGCGGCCGAGCGAGGGGAGCATCCGAGTCGGCGGCCTCGCTCCGGCGGAGGCGGCGGCCGCCGCGCTGATCGGCTTCGTGTACGACGACCTGCCGCTCCCGCACGCGCTCACCGGACGCGAGGCGCTGCGGCTGCTCGCCGCGACGCACGCGCGCTGGGACCAGCCGCTCGTGGACGAACTCGTCGACCTGCTCGGCCTTGACGCCGCGATCGACCGACCGATCGGTGCCTACTCGCACGGGATGAAACGCAAACTCCAGATCGTGGCGTCGCTGGGCCAACGTCCGGCCCTGTGGGTCCTGGACGAGCCGCTCCGAGGTCTGGACCCGGTGGCCGCGACCGTACTGACCGCGCTGCTCCACCGCTTCGTCGAGACCGACGGAACCGTGCTCGTCGCCACGCACGACCTCCTGGCCGCCGAGGTGATCGGCGACGACATTGCCATCGTGTGCGCCGGACGGCTCGTGCGCTTTGGCGCGCTCGACACGTTGCGCGCCGAACAGCCGGGCGGACTCACCGAGTTGTACCTCAGCGCCGCCGGCCTCACCGACGAGGTCGCCGTCGCGCGAACGCGGATCGGGGCGCTGGGGCTGTGACGACGGACCGGGTGCGAAGCCACGGGGGAGGGGTGTCCGGGTGGTGAACCGCGTCGAACCCACCGCGACCGTCGACGGCCGCGGTGCCGGTTCCCAACGCCCGTCCGGTGCGCGGCGGATCGGGCCGGCGCGCGGCACGCGGCACCACGTACGCGTCGTCCTCGCCGTCGCGCACGCCGTCCTGCGGGGGTGGCGCAACGTGCTGATCTCCGCACTGGGCACTCGAACCCGTTATCGCGTGGTAACCACGTCCGTGCTCGTCGTGGTGGTCGGCGGCGACCTCGTCGTGATCCTCGCCTCGACCCGACGCGCCCCCTCGCGCAGCGGCCTCCCCCCGGACTTCGTCTACGCGACCCTGGGCGCGGCCGCCGTCGGCGTCGGCGTGCTGCTCGCCGCCCTCGCCGCCCTGCTGCTCCCGGAACACGGCGAATTCGACGGCTTCCTCGCGACCACGCGCGCCACCGCCTCGGCCCGTGCGCTCGGCGAGGAACTCCCGGTGCTGTGCGCCTTCCTGGCGATGGCGGCGGCCGGGTGCGTGCCCTTGACGACCGCGTCGCTCGACACCGCGCCCTCGGCCGGTCACGTGGTGCTGATCGGGGTCGGGTGCTTCCTCGTGGTGGCGTTCGGGCTGTTCGCCGGCCGGCTCCTGCACGCCCTGGCGATCAGGCTCCTCGTCGTCGTGGGCATCCCCGCCGGCGCGGGCCGGCCGATCGGCGCGGGCGCGATGATCGCCCTCGCGGTGTGGTCGTTCGCGACGCTGCGCCCGAAGAACTCGGACGCGCCGGTGACGGGCCTGCGGCGGTTCCTGGCCGGCGTGTACGACGGCGGCCGGCTCACCCCGGTCACGACGGGCGTTTTGGTCGTCGGGTGCGCCGTGATGATCGGGTGCACGGTCCTGTTGCCGGCTCCCCGGGGTCGGGCCGGCGGGAGTGGCGGGCCTCGGTGGTTCGCGGTGGGGGTGGGGGCCGGCTCCGCCGTTTCCGGGCGGCCGTTTTTCGCCGTCACACGTGCCGTGCTGTCGTGCGCGCTGCGAGAGCCGGGCGTTCGCATGTGGGTCGGCGCCGCGTCGCTCGCCCCCGCCGCGGCCGCCTTCGCGCAGGGGGTGACCGGTATCGCCTTCACCGGGGGGACCGCGATGCTCCTGGCGCTGCCGGGTCTGCTCGCCGCGTTCGTGCACGGCGTGACCCGCGGCCTGCGCACGCTCCTGGGCACCACGGGGCGCACCGGCCGGCAGACCTTCGCCCCGGTCACGATCGCCACCGTGCTCTTGGTGGCGGCCACCCTGGTGGCCGAGTACGTCGTGGCCCTGCTCGTCACCGACCTGTCCGCGGGCACGGCGTCGGCGGGACTCGCTCTGTGCGCGGTGTCGTTCGGGGTGGCGCTGCTCCTCGGGCACCTGCTGCCGGTCCGCGCGGACGGCACGTCGTGGGTGACGCTGGAGATGCTCGCGTTCGCCGTCACGGTGCTCTTGGTCGTCGTCGTGATCCGACAGCCCGTACTGCCCGTGCCGATCGCCTTGGCCACGGTCGCCGTGCTCGGCCCGGTCGGTGGCGTGGCCGCGGCTCGGAGCGTCGAGCGGCGGCGCGCCGCGGTCGACTGAGGTGGGACGGGGGTGGACGTGGAACCGCCCCGGCCGGGTGGCTTCCGGTCGGGGCGGTTCGGGGTCGTTCGGGGTCAGGCCAGGGTGGCGATGGCCTTGTTGAAGGTGGCGGACGGGCGCATGACGGCCGCGGCCTTGGCGGCGTCGGGGCGGTAGTAGCCGCCGATGTCGGCCGGCGAGCCCTGTACCGCGATCAGCTCGGCGACGATCGTCTGCTCCTGCTCGGCCAGGGTGCGCGCGAGCGGGCCGAACGCCTCGGCCAGGGCCGCGTCGTCGGTCTGCTCGGCCAGCTCCTGCGCCCAGTACAGGGCCAGGTAGAAGTGGCTGCCGCGGTTGTCGATGCCACCGAGGCGACGGCTCGGCGACTTGTCCTCGTCCAGGAACGTGCCGGTCGCGCGGTCGAGCGTGTCGGCCAGGACCTGGGCGCGGGCGTTGCCCGTGGACTGCGCGAGGTGCTCGAAGCTGACCGCCAGGGCGAGGAACTCGCCGAGGCTGTCCCAGCGCAGGTAGTTCTCCTTGACGAGCTGCTGGACGTGCTTGGGGGCCGAGCCGCCCGCGCCGGTCTCGAACAGGCCGCCGCCGTGCATGAGCGGGACGACCGAGAGCATCTTCGCGCTCGTGCCCAGCTCCAGGATCGGGAACAGGTCGGTCAGGTAGTCGCGCAGCACGTTGCCGGTGACCGAGATGGTGTCCTCGCCGCGGCGGATGCGCTCCAGCGAGAACGCGGTCGCCTCGACCGGCGACATGATCTCGATGGTCAGGCCGTCGGTGTCGTGCTCGGCCAGGTAGGTCTTGACCTTCGCGATCAGGTTCGCGTCGTGGGCGCGACCCTCGTCCAGCCAGAACACCGCCGGGCTGCCGGTCGCGCGGGCGCGGGTGACGGCGAGCTTGACCCAGTCGCGGATCGGCAGGTCCTTGGTCTGGCACGCGCGGAAGATGTCGCCCGCGCTCACGGCCTGCTCCAGCACGACGGCGCCGGACGCGTCGAGCACGCGCACCGTGCCCGTGGTGGGGATCTCGAAGGTCTTGTCGTGGCTGCCGTACTCCTCGGCCTTCTGCGCCATCAGACCGACGTTGGGCACCGAGCCCATGGTCGCCGGGTCGTACGCGCCGTGTGCCCGGCAGTCGTCGAGGACGACCTGGTAGACACCCGCGTAGCTGCTGTCCGGGAGGACGGCGAGGGTGTCGGCCTCCTGGCCGTCCGGACCCCACATGTGGCCGGAGGTGCGGATCATCGCCGGCATCGAGGCGTCGACGATGACGTCGCTCGGTACGTGCAGGTTGGTGATGCCGCGGTCGGAGTCGACCATCGCCAGCGCCGGGCCGGCGGCGAGTTCGGCCTCGAAGGACTCCTTGATCTTCGCGCCCTCGGGCAGCGTCTCCAGGCCCTTGAGGATGCCGCCGAGGCCGTCGTTGGGGGTCAGGCCGGCGGCGGCGAGCGCCTCGCCGTGCTCGGCGAACGTCTGCGGGAAGAACGCGCGCACCACGTGACCGAAGACGATCGGGTCGGAGACCTTCATCATCGTGGCCTTCAGGTGCACCGAGAACAGCACGTCCTCGGCCTTGGCCCGGGCGACCTGCGCCGAGAGGAACTCGCGCAGCGGCCCCACGCGCATCACCGAGGCGTCGACGACCTCGTTCGCGAGTACGGGGATCGACTCGCGCAGCACGGTGGTGCTGCCGTCGTCGCCCGCCAGTTCGATGCGCAGCGTGCCCGCCTCGGCGATCACGGCGGACTTCTCGGTCGAGCGGAAGTCGTCGGTCGTCATGTGCGCGACGTTGGTCTTCGAGTCGGCCGTCCAGGCGCCCATGCGGTGCGGGTGCTTGCGGGCGTAGTTCTTGACCGACGCGGGCGCGCGGCGGTCGGAGTTGCCCTCGCGCAGCACCGGGTTCACGGCGCTGCCCAGGACCTTCGCGTAGCGCGCCCGGACGTCCTTGTCCTCGTCGGTCTTCGGGTCGTCCGGGTAGTCCGGAAGCGCGTAGCCCTGCTCCCGAAGCTCGGCGATCGCGGCCTTGAGCTGCGGAATCGAGGCCGAGACGTTGGGCAGCTTGATGATGTTCGCCTCGGGAGTCTTGGCGAGCTCACCGAGCTCGGCCAAGGCGTCCTCGGCCCGCTCCGCGGGTTCGAGGCGGTCGGAGAAGCCGGCGATGATCCGCCCGGCCAGCGAGATGTCACGGGTCGCAACAGTGACCCCGGCCGTCGACGCGTACGCCTGGATCACCGGCAGGAAGGAGTATGTCGCCAGGGCCGGCGCCTCGTCGGTGTGCGTGTAGATGATGGTCGGGTCAGTCACAGGATGCTCCGCTCCATGTCCGCAAGATTGCTTGACATCAAGATATCCCGTGACCGATCCATACTCGCCAGGACCCCGCCCCGCCCACGAGGGAAACACTCGGTTGCCAGGGTGGTTCGGCTCGACGGGTCCGGCCTTGACGGGTCCCGCTTCGATGGGGGCCCGGCCTCGATGGGCACGTCTGGGTCGGCGCGCCTCGGCCGGGGCCCGTGCGGCAAAGGTGCAACGAGGCAACTTTCATACTCGGATAACCCAGGGCGTTAGGCTTCGGTCATGACCGAGCCGACGATGGGGCGCCGTGAGCGCAAGAAGGCCGCCACCCGCCAGGCGCTGGCCGACGCGGCCCTGCGTTTGTTTCTCGAACGGGGCTACGAGCACGTGAGCGTCAAGGACGTCGCGGACGCCGCCGACGTCTCCACGACCACGCTCTTCAAGCACTTCACCGGCAAGGAGGCGCTCGTCTTCGACCGGGACTTCGAGGTCGAGGCGCGGCTGGTCGCCGCCGTGCGCGACCGGGAACCGGGCCGGTCGATCCCCGGGGCCTTGCGGGACCGGCTCGTGCAGATGGCCATGCCCTCCGCCGATGACGGCCCCGACAAGGCCGCCTTCCGGAAACTGGTGGAGAGCACCCCCGTACTCAAGGAGTACGGGCGGCGCATGTGGATGCGTCACGAGACCGCCCTCGCGCACGCCATCGCCGCCGACGTCGACGCCCCGGAGGACGACCTCACGTGCGCGGCGCTGGCCCGCTTCGCGCTCGGGACCGCCGCCCTCGGCGACGGGCGGGACGACCCTCGCCCCGGCATCGACAGCGCCTTCGCCCTGCTCGAACACGGGTGGAACGCCGTCCACGGCAACGGCTGAGCCGCAGGGTGGACCCGGGCCGACTGGTGCCCGCCCGGGCCCCCGGATCCCCTTGCCGCCTTCTCTGCTCGCGCCCCGACCCGCCTCGGCCCCCGCCCGTGCGTGGCCGGGTCGACGGGTCGGGAATGATGGGTGTGAACAAACGATCGACAAGCGGCCGACACAATCGGCGCGTGTCGCCGGAATACGGATTCGACAAGATCGACAAGATCGATGGAATCGACAGAACCGACAGAACCGACAGGTTCGAGCCAAGGAGGTCGTCGTGGGTGCCGAGAACGGGCAGTCCGAGGAGCAGGCGCAGCCGATCAAGCAGCGTAAGAACGGCTTGTACGGCGCCCTCTCGGAGGAGTTGGCCGCGAACATGCGCGCCGGGTGGGCCGACACCGAGCGCGGTGACCTCGCGCCGATCGAGCAGGCCCCGAACGCGGCCCGACGGCGTGCGGCGCTCTCCGCCCGGTTCCCGGGCGAGCGCCTGGTGATCCCGGCGGGCAACCTCAAGACCAGGTCCAACGACACGGAATACCCCTTCCGGGCCTCGACCGAGTACGCGTACCTGACCGGCGACCTGACCCAGGACGGCGTGCTGGTGCTGGAACCCGTCGCCGACGGTCACGACGCGGTGCTGTACCTGCTGCCTCGTTCGAACCGCGAGAACGGCGAATTCTGGCTCGACGGCCAGGGCGAACTGTGGGTCGGTCGACGGCCCGGCCTGTCCGAGGGCGAACTGCTGTACGGGTTGCCGTGTCGGGACGTGCGCAAGGCCGCGGACGACGTGTCCCAGGCGGCCGGCGGCGTGCGCATCGTGCGTGGGCACGATGCGGGCCTGGAGGCGGCCCTCGGCGAGCGCCTCGACGCCGAGCGCGACGAGGAACTGCGGGTCTTCCTGGCCGACGAGCGACTGGTGAAGGACGACTTCGAGATCCGGCAACTCCAGGCCGCGGTCGACTCGACCGTGCGCGGTTTCGAGGACGTGGTCCGGGTCCTGGACCGGGCCGAGGCGACGTCGGAGCGCTACATCGAGGGCACGTTCTTCCTCCGGGCGCGGATCGAGGGCAACGACGTCGGCTACGGCTCCATCTGCGCGGCCGGCCCGCACGCGACCACGCTGCACTGGGTCCGCAACGACGGCCCGGTGCGCTCGGGCGACCTGCTGCTGCTGGACGCGGGCGTCGAGACGCACACCCTCTACACCGCCGACGTCACCCGCACGCTGCCCGTCGACGGCCGGTTCACCGAGTTCCAGCGGCGGATCTACGACGCCGTGTTCGCCGCGCAGGAGGCGGGCATCGCCGCCGTGCGACCCGGCGCGAAGTACCGGGAGTTCCACGACGAGGCGCAGCGGGTGCTCGCCGAGCACCTCGTCGAGTGGGGTTTGGTCGAAGGTCCCGTGGAGCGCGTGCTCGAACTGGGACTCCAGCGTCGGTGGACGCTGCACGGCACGGGCCACATGCTCGGCCTGGACGTGCACGACTGCGCGGTGGCGCGGACCGAGGCCTATGTGGACGGTGCGCTGGAGCCGGGGATGTGTCTGACCGTGGAACCCGGGCTGTACTTCCAGGCCGACGACCTGACCGTGCCGGAGGAGTATCGCGGCATCGGGGTACGCATCGAGGACGACATCCTGGTGACCGAGGACGGCAACCGGAACCTGTCGGCCGGGCTGCCGCGCGGCGCGGACGAGATCGAGTCGTGGATGGCTCGGCTTCGCGGCTGACCCGCGTGGGCACCTTGGGTCGGGGTCGACACGGCGCCGACTCAAGGGAAGGCCGGGTCGGCCGGGACGAATGAGGTGGGCCGGATGAGCACGGACGTCGTAGTGGTCGGGGCAGGCGTGATGGGCTGCTCGATCGCGCTGGAACTGGCCCGAGCGGGTCGACGGGTGACCGTGGTGGACAAGGCGGGCGGCTTCGGTCTCGGCTCGACGAGCGCGTCGAGCGCCGTGGTGCGGTTCAACTACTCCACGTACGCCGGTGTGGCCGCGTCGTGGGAGGCGTCGTTTTGCTGGCGGGACTGGCGCGAGCATCTCGGCTGCGACGTCGGGGACTTGGTCCGGTTCCAGCGCACCGGCTTCGCGATGCTCGACGCCGAGGCGGCGCCGCGGGCCGGCTTCGTGTCCTTGTTCGACGCGGTCGGTGTGCCGTACGAAGAATGGGACGGTGCCACGCTCGCGGCCGGGATCGCGGGCATCGACACCGGGCGGTACGGGCCGCCCAAGCGCCTCGACGACGACGGCTTCTGGGCGGACGCGTCGGGCACGCTCGGCGCGATCTTCACCCCGGACGCCGGCTACATCGGCGACCCGCAGTCGGCGACGCAAAATCTGGCCGTCGCGGCGAAGTGCCACGGGGCCGAGTTCCGGCTGCGGCGCAGGGTCGTCGCGGTCGAATCCTCGGACAACAGGGTGCGTACGGTCGTCCTCGACGACGGCACCAGGCTCGGTTGCGCGAGCGTGGTCAACGCGGCCGGTCCCTGGTCGAGTGGGCTCAACGAACTCGCGGGAGTGGGCGCCGACTTCACCGTCAAGGTGCGGCCGATGCGACAGGAGGTCGGCTACGTCCGCGCGCCCGCGGGCTACAACCCCGCCGGGGGCGCCGGGGTGACGGTGGCGGACCTGGACCTGGGCACCTACATCCGCGGGGAGGTCGGCGGCGGGCTGCTCGTCGGCGGCACCGAACCGGCGTGCGACCCGCTCGAATGGATCGACGATCCCGACGCCGCGAACCCGAACCCGACGCAGGCCGTCTTCGAGACGCAGGTGACCCGAGCGGCCCGGCGGCTGACCGGGCTCGCCGTGCCCAACCGCGCGCGGGGCGTGGCCGGGGTCTACGACGTGGCCGACGACTGGACGCCGATCTACGACCGCACCGACCTCGACGGCTTCTATGTGGCGATGGGCACGAGCGGCAACCAGTTCAAGAACGCCCCGCTCGTGGGGCAGTTGATGGCCACGCTGATCGAGCGGGTCGAGAGCGGCGTCGACCACGACGCGCAGCCGGTGCGGTTCACCGGCCGGCACACCGGACTGACCATCGACCTGGGCGAGTTCTCCCGCAGGCGCGCCGCGAACACCGCGAGTTCGGGGACCGTGTTCGGCTGAGCGGTCGCTGTCACGTGTCGGCGGGGGATCCTCCGACCGGGGACCGTGTTCGGCCCAGTGGCCGGTCGTCGTGGGTCGGTGGGATCCACGGGCCGGGGGCCGTGTTCGGGTGCGCCGCCGGCCGTCCCAGGTCGGTGACGATCCGCCGGGCTCGGTGGTGGTGGTAAACCGAGCGTTCCGCTACGTTCGGTGCTCGCGTGTTGTCGGTACGCACCGGTCGATCGGGCCCGGGCCGGCGATGCGGGGGGAGTGAGCGTTGAGTACGGGGGCGTCGGGGGGAGCGCCGGTGTTGCCGCGTTTTCCCAATCTGGTCGGTTTCGAGGATCTCGACGCCCTGCTCGCCGAACACGCGCACGTGCACCTGCTCGACCTGCTCGCCCCCGACGCCCCGACGTTGCGCGTACTCGACGGCGTGTGGGTGCCGGGCAACGGGCTCTCGTGGAAGCCGGTCGACGCGGCCTTCCTGCGCGCCTGGCACGGGCCTTCGACCGCCGCACCCGCGGTGACCGCGCTGTGCGCGGCGCTGGAGCACGATCGGCTCGCGGTGCGACGAGTCGTGCTCTACCAACTGGTTCGCGACCTTCAGCGCCACCGCGGCCGGGCCGTGGTGACCGCGCGCGCCGCACACCTGCGCATCCACCCCGACGAGATCCCGTACATCGCCGCCGCGGCCGTCGCGAGCGCGCCCGGCGCCGACCGCGAGGCGGCCGAGTCGTTGGCGAGCGTATGGCAGGCCGGATCGCTCGCCCGGGCACGGGAGTTGGCCGAGCGGCTCACCGAACAGCGGGTCGACCACGTCCTCGACCGGGTCTGTCGCGACATCGAACGGGCCGGTCGGGTCCGTGACCGGCTCACGAACATCGCGACGCGTGCCGAGGCGGCCGGCGACACCGACTCCGCGATCACCGTGTGGACGCGACTGTGGAAGCGCTGGGCGGACGGCCCGGCGTACGACGGCCTGACCCGGCACGCTCCGCCCGGGCCGGCGGTCCGGGCGCGATTCGGCGGCGACCGGGTGACGCTCGACTGGCAGCACGTCGAAGCCGGCGGACACATCGACTACGCCGTGGCCCGCCTGGCCGACGACCATCCTCCCGGGCAAGAGGCCGCGGCCGAGCCACTGGGCACCGTCTCGGTGCCCCGCTTCGAGGACACGACCCCACCACCGGGCCGCCGAATTCGCTATCTCGTGGCCGCTCGGCGCGACGAAGTCGCCGGAGCCTGGGCCACCACGGCGACCGTGTCCACCGCTCCCGAACTCCCGGACCTGTACCTGGAACCCATCCGCGGCGGGATCGGCGGCCGGTGGGCCGAGCCGCCCGCGGGCGCCGAGATACGCGTCACCCGCCGCGCCGATCACCCGCCGACGAGCCCCGGCGACGGCACCGACGTGCCGGTGCGCGCCGACAAACGCGGCTTCGCCGACACCGGGCTGCCCGAGGACAGCGCGTGGCACTATCTCGCCGTCGCCGCGTACCGCTGCCCGGACGGGACGTTCGCCTACTCGACCGGCCGTTCGGCGAACACCGTCGTACGCGCGTGGCCCGACCCGGTCGAGCTGCTCGACGCCCACGCGGACGAAGCGGGCACCGTACGGGTCACCTGGACCGAGCCGGCCCGAGGCCACGTGCACGCCCGGTGGTACGACGACGGCGCCGCCCCCGAGCCGGGCCGTCCGCTTCCCTCGGGCACGGTGGGCGACCCGGTGGAACCACCCCACGACTTCGGCCTGCACCCGCACGGCATCCGCACGCTCGGCTTCGCCACCCGCCGGGGCCCGCTCACGGTGGCCGGCCCCGGACTTCGGGTCGAGGTCGCCGAACCCGTCGAGCAACTGCGCGCCGAACACGTCGCCGAGGTCGTCCGGGTGCTGTGGACGTGGCCCGCGACCACCCAGCGCGTCGAGATCGACTGGCACGGCCACACGCAGGACGGACTGCCGATCACCGGACGGCGCGTGGTGGCCCGCGCCGAGTATCGCGTCCGCGGCGTCGACCTGCCGATCGCCGCGGCCTCGACGTGCCGGATCACCGTCCGGCCGATCGTGACCTCCGACGCCGACGTGCTGGTGCGACCCGCCCGCGCCGTCCCGCTCGGAGCGCGGCGCACCGTCCGCTACCGCATCCGCAAGCCCAACCTCTTCGCCCGCGATCGCCGGGCCACCGTGGTGATCACCATCGACGGTCGGCCCGAGGGCCCGGTCGGGCTCACCCTGCTCGCCCGCCCCGGCCGCGAGATGCCGCTCACCGTCGAACAGGGCCGGGTCCTGCTGCGACTTCCCGACGCGTGCCCGGACCCCGATCGACCGCTCGACATCCGGGTGGACCTACGCGATCTGCCTCGCCCCAGTCACCTGCGCGCATTCCTCGACGGGCCCAATGCCGCATCGTGCCGACTCGAACATCCGTCCACGGAAACGTTATTGGTGACGTGACATGGCCAAGATGGTGTGCCCCTACTGCTTTTCCGGGACGGACCCGGCGACGCTGCCGTACCGCTGCCTGATGAACACCGTCGGGATCGCCGGGTCCCAACCCTGCGCCCCCGTGCCCGACCCGCGACAGGCCGCGGCCCTGCACCGGCCGGGCGGCATCCACAGCGGCCCGATCTTCACCGCCAAGGCCCGCCGCGGAGCGGTCGAGTGCCCGGATTGCCGCGGCCACACCACCCAACGGCTGTGCCCCGAATGCCACCGGGACCTGCCCGCCGACTACAGCGGCCAGGGCACCAAGGTGATCGCGCTCGTGGGGCCCAAGAGCGCCGGCAAGAGCACCTACATCACCGTGCTGGTCCACGAACTGCGCACCAGGATCGGGGAGCAACTGGGCTCGGCCCTGTCGCCGATGGACGACGCCTCCAGCGATCGCTACGACGACATGCACCGGATGATGTACGTCAAGGACGCCCTCCCCGCGACCACCAGGCCCGCCGCGGTGGAACTCACCGATCCCCTCCTGTTCCGACTCGGTCTCCCCGGGCGGCGCGGATCCCGCCGCAGGTCGCGGCACGTCGTCCTCGCGTTCTTCGACGCCGCGGGTGAGGACCTGCAAACCGAGGCCGCCACCCAGCGCTACGCCCGCTACCTCAGCGCCGCCGACGGCATCCTGCTGCTGTGCGACCCGCTCCAACTGCCCGTCGTACGCGACCTGGTCGGCGCGGCCGGCGGCGACCTCCCCCCGGAGGAGACCGCGCCCGACCGGATCGCCGCGCAAAGTGCCCGGACGCTGCGCGCCCAACGAGGACTGCCGACCCGCAAGCGCATCTCGGTCCCGCTGGCCGTCGCACTGTCCAAGGTCGACGCCCTCGACGCCGCGCTGCCCGCCGGCCATCGACTCAGCCTGCACGAACCGGGCCCACCCGTCGGCGAGGGGATCGACCCGAACGATCTGGCGATGGTGCACGACGAGGTGTCCGCGCTCATGACGCACTGGCAACAGGGCGCGCTCGCGCGGCAATTGGATACCGACTTCGAGGACTGGAGGTACTTCGCGGTGTCCGCCCTGGGCGATACGCCGCAGGGCCCGGGGCGGGCGCCGGCGCACGGGATCCACCCGCTGCGCGTGGCCGATCCGCTGCTGTGGCTGCTCGCCCGCTTCGGCTTGGTGCCCGTTCGGAGGAAAGTACGATGACGATCCGTCAGATGCACTACAGCTCGGTGGAGCACGGGCCCGGGGGCGGTTCGGGCTTCCAATTCACCTCGATCGACCCCGACGTGGACGCCGGCACGCGCGGGCACATCGAGCAACTCCTGCGCTACGAACCCCCGGACGGCCTCGCGACGGTACCGACCGCGACCGAGCTCGCCGCCTTCCCGATCTCGTTCAGCCACACCCGATTGCCGACCGGCGCGGCGGTGCTGTGCCGAACCCGCTACGTCGGACAGGACTATTCGGGGCGGCAGGGCAACTTCCACGCGCACGCGCTGTACGCCCACGACGGCCGCTTCGGCCGCGCTCCGTGGGAGAGCGCGTGGTCGCCGCTGTGGCGCGACGAACTCCCCACCGGGGGAGCGGCCACCACGCTCGACGAACTGCCCGCGGGCACCGCCCCGTCCCCGGCCCGCCTCGCCGAGTTCGCCGCTCGGCACAAGGATCGCCTCGCGCCCTTCCTGGCCGACGTGTTCCGGCTCTTCGGCGACGGCGACGCGCGGCAGATCATCGTGTGCGAGGGCGACCCGAAGGACATCCTGTACTGGATCGCGCTCGCGACGGCCTCGTTGGAGCCGGCCCAGGCGCAACGACTGACGTTCACGTCGTACACCCGCCGTCCCTACCTCGCCGTCCAGCAGATCGTCGGCATCGCCCCCGGATCGGATTTCGCCTACTCCGACACCGAGGTCAACCATCAGTACCGCGTGCACGGGTCCGCCGCCCGGCACACCAGCCCCCCGTCGACCGACGCGCGTTCGCGGCAGTTCGCGCAGTTGTGGGCAACCGGCGAGACCACCGCGGTCGCCGAACTCGCCGCCGGCCATCCGGACGCGCCCGGCGGCCCCGAAAGCGCCGACCAGGCCGGGCGGTGGGCCGCGATCGACCTCTCGAAAGGCAGGATCGACGACGTCGACCACGCCGTGCGCTGGTTGCGCGGGCACATCGGCGACGGCGAGCCGTCGTTCTGGGCGGGAGTCGCCGCGACGCTCGTCGCGCACGAGGACAAGCTCTCCGAAGAGACCCTGGGCATCGTCGTGGAGACCCTCGGGCCCGAACTGCCGGCGGCCGAACGGGACGAGTTGGGCGTCACCGCGATCGTACGCATGTCACAGCACGGCGACTTCGGCAGCCCGGACGAGATCGACCGGGCGATTCGCGATCCGGCGGCGTTGGAGCGGCTGAACCGGGCGATGCACTCCACGATGGAGCGCCGCATCGGCGAACTGACGCACGGCCGGCGCCGAGGCGAGCCCGGTGCGGCGGCCAGGACGTTGCGGATGGGGGACCGCTTCGGGGTCGACTACGGCAACGCCTTCGTCAAGCTCGCCGATCTGCTCGCGAGCGACCTGCTCACCGAGGATCTCGACACTCTCGACTTCCTCAAGGGCACGCGCCACGTCAAGCTGCGCGATTTCGTGCTCGACGAGTTGGACCAACGGGAGGCGGGCCACCGCCCGGAGGTGCGCGAACTGCTCGCCCGGGGCGAATTCGCCGAGTTCGTGCGCGATCGGGCCGGGGCTCGGCATCGGCTGTGGATGACCGCCCGTGGGCAACTGGCCCGCGCGAGGGGGGTCACCGGTGATCGTGCGCTGTTCGGCGAGGTGTGGCGCCGCGACTTCCCGGACGAGCAACGCGTCGAACTGGTCCGGCACGCCGTGCGGATCATGTGTGACGGTGAACAACTGACCCTCGACGGCGCCATGGGACTGCTCACGGAGGTCCCCACGGCAGACCTGCGCGCGGCCGGCCTGGCGGCCGAACTCCAGGAACCCGTGCGTCAGGACAGCGAACCCGGCCCCAACACCTTCTTGTTCGCGAACGAACTGGAGCGGCGGAAGATCGGTGAACTGACCCCGGAGACACAACTGGTCTGCCTGCTGGGCACGTTGCGCGACGGGGGGCCGCGCAACCTCGTGGTCAAGGAGACCGTGGAACTCATCCGGCGGATCTCCACGCGGCCTGTGCTCGCGTCGACCGCGCGCAAAGCCGTGATCGACTACCTTCTCGCCCGACGCTCCCCGCCGGCGTTCACCAACGAACTCGAACTGAGCGCACTCGCGCACAGCGGTGACGACGAATTGGTCGGGCTGTATCGAAAGGGCGTGTCCGATTCCGATTGGCGACGGGGGACCACGTTGACGCCGCAGACCGCGGCCCGCTGGTTCGTCGCGCTGCGCAAGGCCGATACGCACGCTTCGCCGGCCTCCTCGTGGCACGCGGTTCGGTCCAGGATCGAGAAGGACGCCTTGGTCAAGATCGCCCAGGACGGCAGGCAGGCCGACATGGTGGAACTCGGAGCCCACGAGGTCGCCCGATTGTCCGGGGACGCGCTCGCGCGGGAATGGCGCACCCTGTTCGAAAAGCGCGGGATCCTGAACAAGTTCCGCAGCGGTCGAGGCTCCCAGCCCGATCCGGTCCCGCCGTCCCCGGGGCACGCCTCCGATGCGGGCCCCACCCACCCACGCCCACATTGGCGCGGCCCGCAGCCGCCGAGAGGTGACAGCTGATGCAGGTCGGGCTCGTCCTTGTCGCCATCGCCCTGGTCATCGCCTACCTGTTCGTCGCGGTCTTCGTTCTCGGCCCGATCATCGTGGTCGGAGTCGGGGTCGTTCTCGGGATCTTCCTGCTCGTGCGCGGTTCGACGACGTTCGCGAACGTGTTACGAGCCGTGCCCACGGGCCGGCCCCCGACCGGAATGCTGCCGGTCGACCAGGAAACGGCCTATCGGTCGTACTGGGTACGGCAGGTCTGGCTCGACCTGCGCACGGGATCCAGGGCCGCCAGGGCCGAAGCCGCAGCATGCCTGCGCGCAGACGGGGTCAAGGGCAACATCACCTGGCTGTGCTCGGGCGTCGCGCCGATGGCGTCCACGCGGGTCGACTTCGGTGGCTACGCGCTCGTCTTCACCTTCCCCATCGGCGCCGCCTGCGCGATCGGCGCCGCGGCCGCGGTGGCCGGTGCCGTCGTCCTCGCGCTCGTCGCGACCCTCGTGCTGGTCGTCCTGATCGCACTCGTGTGCGCCGCCCGGGCGTTGCTCGCGGCGGGCCTGGGCGGCGCCGACCTGCTCGGGCAGCGACTACGCGGGATCGTCCTGGGCTGCCCCCACCCCGGGTGCTACAAGGTGATCCCACTCGCGATCTACCACTGCGAGAACGGCCACGCGCAGCCGCGTGCGGTACCGGGCCGGCACGGCCTGCTGCGCCACTTCTGCGCGGTGTGCCGCGCGCCGGTGTCGTCGAGCCCGTTCACCGGACGGCGACTTCAGCGCGGCGCCTGCCCGTCGTGCAAGCGCGACCTCCCCCGCGGGTTCGGCGACTGCCGGATCGTGCACATCCCCGTCATCGGCGGCTCCTCGGCGGGCAAAACCATGCTCGTGGTGTCCCTGCTCGACGCGCTCGGGCGCCCGGACACGGCCGGCGCCCTGGCAGGCGCCGAGTTCGCCACCGCCGACGACCAGCGCGAGATGGGCCGGATGCTGACCAACCTGCGCGCCGGCACCCTGCCGGGCGCAACGACGGCGGTGCTGCCCGCGGCGGTCATGCTGTACGTCGGACAGGGGCGCAAACAACGGCTGTTGTACCTCTACGACCCGATGGGCGAGTCGTACGCGCACAGCGATCGGGTCCGCAAACAGGGCTACCTCGCGCGGGCCGGCGGCTTGCTGCTCGTGGTCGACGTCCTCGCGGCGAACGCCGTACAACAGCACCTGTCACCGCCCGAGTTGGCGACCGCGACCGGCGCCCGACCGGCCGCCGAGGACCCGACCCGGACCGTGGAGCGACTCACCGGCGAACTCGCGGCGTTCGGCAAGCGGCGGCGTCGCACCCCGGTCGCGGTCGTCGTCACCAAACGCGACGCGCTGACCGACCTGGGGCTGATGCCCGGCGCGGACACCGGAGTTCGCGACTGGTTGTGTGAAGGTGACCGACTCGGCAACCTCGTCCGCGGGCTCGAACACGACTTCGGCCGGATCCGCTACTGGTCGGTGAGCGCTCTCGCGGCGTCGGGGCCGGCCCGCGACGCCGGCGAACTGGCGCGAGTCGCCGAGCCTTTGCACTGGCTCCTCGACGGAGCGCGAAAACCACCCACGTCGGCGGCGGTTCCCCACCCTCGGATCGGCGCCGACTCCACCGCGGAGGTCGCCGGATGAGACCGCACGCCAGTCGGTACCTCGAAAGCCGAGCGTCTCGTTCTCGTACCGTCGTACTCGTCCTGCTCCGGCTCTCCTGGCTCGTGGTGATCGCCGTGGCGATCGTCCTTGCATTGGTGTTCACGAAAGGCACAGGCTCTTGATCGACGACATGCCGGGCGGCCCGATGGCCAGCCGCCCGCTGCACTTCTTCTTCCTGCTGGACTGCTCCAGCTCGATGCAGGGCGAGAAGATCGCCTCGCTGAACTGGGCGGTCCGCGAGTCGATCCCGGACATGCGCCACGCGGCCGAGGAGAACCCCGCCGCGTCGCTGCTCGTGCGGGTGCTCACCTTTTCCCACGGCGCGACCTGGCACCTGCCTCGACCGACACCGGTCGAGAACTTCTCGTGGACGGACGTCAAGACCTCCGGCGCCACCGACATGGGCGCCGCGTTTCGGCTCGCCGCCGCCGAGTTGGCGATGCCGCCGATGACCGAGCGGGCCCTGCCCCCGGTGCTCGCGCTGCTGTCCGACGGCGGCCCCACCGACGACTGGCGCGCAGGTCTGGCCCAACTCGACGCGACGCCGTGGGGCAAACGCGCGCTGCGCGTGGCGATCGCCATCGGCCAGGACGCCGACCGCGCGATGCTGCGCACCTTCCTGGGCAACCCCGAGGCACCGCTGCTCGACGTCAACGACGCGGAGCAGCTCGCGTCCGCGATCCGTTGGGTGTCCACCGTCGCGGTACGCGCGGCCTCCACCCCGGCCGGCGGTGGGTCCACACCGGCCCCGTTCGGCGCCGCGAAGTGGACGCCGCCGCAGCCGGTCGAGGACGACGGCGCGGACGTGTGGTGAGCGGACACATCTGGCAGCACGGCACCGCGACCGTTTCCGGACTGGGCAAGCGCTGCAACCAGGACGGCGTGGGCGGTGGCACGATCACCGACCCGCCGGCCGAGTGGGCGGCCGTCGCCGACGGGCACGGATCGGCGGCGTACGTCCGCAGCGACCTCGGCGCCCGCGTGGCGGTCGAGCTGTTCGGCGCGACCCTCGTCCGGTTGTGGGCCGAGCACGCCGAGGACGGCCGTCGGCCGCTGACCGCAGCGGCGCGGGGCCGCCTGGTCCACGACTTTCCGCGCGACCTGGTCCGCGCGTGGCGCGAGCACGTCGCCCTGCACCACTGGAACAATCCCACCCGGCCCCGCGCCGAACAGCCGTCGACGCTGTACGGATCGACCTTCATCGGCGCGCTCACGTTGCCCGAGCTGCTGGTGTGCTGGCAACTCGGCGACGGGGACCTGGTGCTGATCGACGCGGACGGCACGTGCACCACTCCGCTGGACTCGGGCGAGGTGGTCCTGGGCGAGGCCACTGAATCGCTGTGCGGACCCGAGGCGTGGCGGTCCATGCGGGTGCACTGGGTGCCGCTGCGCCAGGGCAGCCGGCCGCCCGCGCTCGTGATGCTCTCCAGTGACGGCCTGTCCAAGAGTTTCGTGGACCGACCGGGCTTCCTGGCGTTCGCCCGGGGCGTGTTCGAACGCTTGCGTGCCGAGGGGTCCGACCGTCTGCTGGAACGCGACCTGCCGCACTGGCTCGGCGAAGCGGCCCGGCACTCCGGTGACGACACCTCGGTCGCACTGCTGTGGCCCACCGCGGCGGTGCCGCAGGCGGCGCCCCGCGGGCCGGATCGGCACGAGGGGGCGAAGCCCGGGCCGGACGCCGAACCTGCGCGGGAATCGGCGGCCGAGGTCGATCTCGCGCCCGGATCCGCGACCGACGTCGACCTCGCTCCCCAGTCCTCGACCGACGTCGGCCTCGCTCCCCAGTCCTCGACCGACGACGAGCCCGCGCGGGAGTCTGCGCACGGGCCCGACCGACCACAAGGAATCACCGCATGAACGGCATGTTCACTTCCGGACACACCCTGACCGACGCGGACGGGCAACCCATCACGGTGCGCGACTTCCTGGGCGGCGGAGGCCAGGGGGAGGTGTACCGGGTCGACAGCACCGCCGGTGAGCGCGCGTTGAAGTGGTATTTCCCCTCGGCCGACGCCGCACTGCAACGCCACATCGTGCTGGACCTGATCGAACGCGGTTCCCCGGACGACCGCTTCCTGTGGCCGCAGACCCTCGTCGAGAACACCGACGGGTTCGGTTACCTGATGGACGTGCGCGGCGCGCGATTCGTCGGTCTGCCGGACCTGCTCAGCCGGCGCGTCGCGGCCGGCTATCCGGCGTTGCTGACCGCGTGTGTCAACCTCGTCGAGGCATATCGCCGACTGCACGCGGCCGGAGTCGCCTATCGCGACATCTCCTGGGGTAACGTCTTTCTGGATCCGCGCAGCGGTGACGTGCTGGTCTGCGACAACGACAACGCGGTGGCCGACGGTCAGCGGGTGACCATCACGGGGACGATGGACTTCATGGCCCCCGAGCTGGTTCGCGCCGACCCGGACGCCCAGCCCTGTACCCAGACCGACCTGCACGCGCTCGCGGTGCTGTTGTTCATGATCCTGATGAATCATCACCCGCTGTGCGGGCGCCTGGAGTTGCAGATCCGCTGCCTGGACGGCCAGGCCAAGACCAAGCTCTTCGGCCGCGATCCCGTGTTCGTCTTCGACCCCAAGGACGACCGCAACCGTCCGTTGCCCGGTGAGCAGGACACCGTCATCCACACTTGGAGCGCCGCGCCGGCGGGCCTGCGCGCGCTCTTCGAGTCGGTGTTCACGGTCGGGCTGGGCTCGCCGAACGACCGGGTCCGGGAGGGGCAGTGGCGGGACATGCTGTCGCGCCTGGTCGACTTGGTGATGCCCTGTCAGGGATGCGGCCGAGCGAACATGACCGATGTCTCGTCGCCGGGGAACGGTACGTGCTGGAAGTGTCGCGGCGCGCTGCGTTCGCCGGTCCGCCTCGAGGTGACGGTCCCGGGCACCGGCTCACGCGCTCCCCGAACCATCCTGATGACCCCCGGGGCGAAGCTGTACGAGCACCACCGCGAGAGCGACCCCAAGCGGCACGACTTCACCGCCGTCGTCGCCGAGGTGACCGAACACCCCACGCGGGCAGGGGTGTTCGGCCTGACCAACCGCACCGCGTCGGACTTCACGGTGCGTCGGCCGGACGGCAGCACGGACGTCGTCGGGCCCGGCCGCAGCATCGCGATCAAGCCCGGCATCTCACTGCGCCAGGACACGATGGAGGGACGGTTCGTCGGCTGAGCGACATATCGGCCGCGGCGGCGACCGAGCCCGCGACGACGATCGCGGTGGATGCGCGGGGCGACCACACGATCCGGACGCGCGGACGGGACACGAGCCGCTACGGGCCCTACCGGCCGACCGGACGGATGTCCGCCCACAGCGCGACCGCCCCGGCCGCGAGCGGCACCGCCTCCCGCTCGGTGCTGTTCGTCCACCACGCACCCTGACCGGCCGCCAACTCCCGCTCACAGCGCCAGCGTCCTTGCACCACGTACACCACGCCGGCGTGTCCGGCGGGCAGGATCGTGCGCCCGGTGATCCGGCGTACGTCGGCCGTCCACTGCCCGCGCCGCGTCATGACGTTGAAATCGCGGCTGTCGCCGCCCAACAGAGTCGCCCGCAACGCCACGTCACCGGAAAACGCGAACGGCTCGCCGGTCCGATCGAGCCGATGGTCGAGGCCCCCGTCACCGACCAGACGCACACCGTCGCCCGCGATGAGCGTGATCGAGCGGTCGACACCGGGAAAAGCCGAGAACGGGCCGTCCTGCGCGATGGTGGCGATACTGGCCCGCCAACCGAAGTCGGCCGCGTCCACCGGATACCCGGCGATCTCCCGCGTCTCACCCCCGCCGTTGCGCCAAGCACTGACCGGCAACGTCTCGACATCGAAGAACCGCACGCGTCACGCCTCCCACCAAAAACGACTTCGGCACACGCACGCAGGCCGAACTGTGCTGCACCGGTTCCACCGCCACCACCGCCGCGGGCGACACCCGGTCCCGCGAGGAACAGGATACGGAGCGACCGCCCGGGGCCGACCGGCCGGGCGGGCGAGCCACTTCGACTCCCAGTGTCGGCCCCGGCGGGCGAGACGGCTGCGAAAGACCGGCACTCGTCGAGCCGCCGACCCGGGAAGAGCGGACGGTCGGCACTGTTGGCTCCGATGCGTGGCCGCAGTGGGCGTCGGGTGGAATTTCGGTCGGCCTGTGGTGTGCATAGTTTGCGTAAACTCGTTGCGTCTACCCGAGATTCGGTGGGGCTAACGTGGTTGTTCCCGGTTGTTTGCGTGGGGTTTCCGGTGTGTGTGTCGGTGTGAGACGCGGCGTGACCGTAAGGGTAATTGAGGGGATGAATGCGGGGCGGTCGGCCGTGAGGGGTTGTGTGAAGCGAAACGTGTTTAGCATCATGGCTTCGGGACAGATTCTTTCGGAGTCGACGAGTGAGGCGAAGTTGGCGGCGTAAAGTGATCGGCGAGTTGGCGGGGCTTGGCGCGACTTCGTGATCGGGAGCGGGAAACGGTTGGTTTCTCGGCACCGAATCCGGCCCGGCAGCGTGCTGGTTGGTCAAGGTGAGACTCGGCGGTTGGGGTGCGGGGGACTCGCGTCGGCGGGGTGGGAAGTCGATTTCGTCGGCACGGTGAACTACGGAGTACGGGCGCGAAACGGTATGGCTGTAGGAATAACAAGGAAATCGGGCTTGCGGTAGTGAAGTGCGGCGCACGGTGGGCGAGGCATGACGTGGCATATCGTGTCGGTCCGTAACGCGATCTGCTGTCCCGAAACCTGGGACCTGCTTTCTCCTCGGTGTTTTCCATCCCGGGGTCGCGGGTGCCGAACAGGTGTGCCCGAATATGGTGGCGACGGTGTGCGGGGTGTTCGTCGGCGGTTTTGGTGAATGCTGTACCGACGTGCTTTCACTGTTCGCGAGCCCGTATTTTCCATGAGCATTCCGGAATGGGGTCCGTGTGGAAGTCAAGGTTTTACGGTGGCCGTCCGAAGCGGAACAGCGCGCGGTGTGCAGATCGAGGGGATTGCCCTGTCTGTTGGTTCTGGAGGGTCACGGGGTGTCGGTTCCCACGGGGCTCAACGTGCTGGAGGACTGGGTCAGGCCGCCCATCAGCCGGGAGGATTTCGGAGCCCGCCGCGCCGCCCTCGCGGCCAGGGCCCAGGCGGGGGCGTTGCCGAGCATCGACCGGGAAGGGGTCCTGCGATTCGGTGGGCGCAGGCTGTCGTTGTCCCCGGCCGAGGCGGATCTGATGCGCGTCCTGGTGGAGTCGTTCCAGGAGGTTGTGCCCCGTGACAGTCTCGTCCGTCGGGTGTGGCCGGGCGACTGTGCGCAGCGGCGCAACGCCCTGGATCTACGCATCCTGCGGCTACGCCGACGCATAGGTTGTCTGCAGTTGTCCATTCGCACGGCGTGGGGGCGTGGGTATCTCCTCGACATCCACGACCCGCGGGAAGGCGACCTCGCCTGGTCGGGCGCGGGTGGGCACTGACGGGTCGGTCGATATGGCACCGGCGCCGCCGATCGCGGCGCCCGGGCGGGCGTTTCGGACCGGGCCGGCTCAGCCGGGCGTTCGGGACAACGATGCCAATCGGGTGTGGAGGAGCGCGGTCATCTGCGTGGCGGCGTCGCGGGAGACGTCCGCCGGTCGGTAGGCCAGGTGGCCTGCCAGTCCTCGATCCGGCCGGATGCCCAGTTCCAGGCTCAGGGACGTCTTCGCATAGCCGAAATCCACGTCCTCGACGCCGTGGCAACCGGGGAGGGCATCCGCAGCGTCCGCCTCGTCCAGGGTCAGTCGTACCCGGATGTCCTCGTCCAGGACCGCGTCGGTGCCGGTGACGGCGGCGAAGACGCGCTCGAACGGCGCGTCCCCGTCGGCCATCGCGGCGGTCAACGCGTCCCGGGTGCGGCGGATCGACTCCGCGCCCCCGGGCGAGGTCGACGCCGGGACACGTACGACGAGCGTGTTGGCCAAGTCCGCGAGTAGGCCCATCAGTTCGGGACGGTGCCGGCCGGAGGTACAGCACCCTACGAGCACGTCGGCGCGGTCGTGGTACTCGGCCACCACCGACCCCCAAGCCGCCAACAGCACGGCGAACAGGCTCGACCCGCTCGACCGCGCCAGACGGTCGAGCCCGGCGCCCGTCGCGGCGTCGACGCGCACCGGCAATCGCGCACCGGCGCGGTCCCCGGAATTGGGCAGGTCGAGCAGCGCCGACGGTGGCGATTGCCCGGCGCGGCGGTCGAGTTGCTGTCGGATCACCCCCGCCGTCAGGCTCTGTCGCTGCCAATGGGCCACGTCGCGCGGCCGCAACCGGCCCGACGTGGACACCGGAACCCCGTACAGCTCGGGTAGCAGGACGGTGCGCAGGCCGTACCGGTCGCACGCGATGTCGTGGGCCACCACCGTCAGCAGAACCGCTGCCGGCCGTGCGTCCACGACGTGGAACCGCACCGGTGGGCGATCGAGTCGGAACGGCAACCTGCCCGTGCGCAACGCCAGTTGCCCGGCCTCTCGAAATGCCTGTGCCGGCTCGGTCGATGGCGCGACGACGTGCTGCACCGGTACGTCGTCGGTGGCGTCCACGCGCACCCGCACGCCGCCGGAAGGGGCGGGGAGACAGGCGCTGCGCAGCGCCTCGTGTCGTTCGATCGCCCGGCGCAGTGCGCGTGCCACGTCTTCGGGCGCGCGCTCGGGCGCGAACGCGCAGACCAGGCCCACGTGATGGAAGTCGCCGTCGTCACCGTCGCGATGGGCCCGCCACAGCGACTCCTGTTTGACGGTGACATCGTTCGGCTGCGGCTCGACGCGCTCCGGACCGCCGTCCAGGTAGTGCAGGAGGCCCTGTTCGGCCAGGCGCGCGGTCAGCAGTTCGCGTTTCGCCGGGGACAGCGCGCGCATGCGCGCCCGCAGGTCCACCCCGGCGTCCGCGGCGCTCACCGCCCGGTCTCCTTGACCTGCTGCGGCGAGCGCACCCGGTCCGGTGACTGTTCCCGGCCGGGTGACTGCCCCCGGGTCTGCGGCTGCCCTTGCTTCTCCTGCCGCGACTGCGTCTCGCGTCGTGACCGCGCGTCGTCCGGCGACTCGACGTCGTCCTCCGGCAGGTCCGCGACCTCGGTGAAAATGGCGTCCACGCGGTCCTCGTCGGCGCGGTATCGGTCGATGGCGGCGGCGAGTTCCGCGACGGCGCTGGACTCCAGCCACGTTCGCAGCGGCAACCGGACCCCGAACCGACTGCGGACGGCAGCGATCACCCGGGTGGCGAGCAGCGAGTTGCCGCCCACGCTGAAGAAGTCGTCGAGCACGCCGACGCTCGGCACGCGCAACACCTCCTGCCAGATCCGCGCGACGCCCCGCTCGGTTTCGGTGCGCGGCGCGACGCCGCCCGTCAACCGCTCGTTGATGCTGCCCTGCGGCGCGGGCAGCGCCTTGCGGTCGATCTTGCCGGTGTGTCCGAGGGGAAAGGCGGGAAGCAGCGAGATCGAGGTCGGCACCATGTAGCCGGGCATCCGCGCAGCGAGGAAGGCGCGCAACTCGGCCACGTCGAGCCGGTCGTCGCGGGGCACGACATAGGCGGCGAGACTGCGTTCGCTGCCCTCTCCCCACGGGGTGACCAGGCACTCGCGGACCTGTGGGTGCTCGGAGATCTCCGCCTCGACCTCGTGCAGTTCGATGCGGATGCCGCGCACCTTGACCTGATGGTCACTGCGGCCCAGAAAGTGCAGATGCCCGTCCGGCAGCAGGGTCGCCACGTCGCCGGTGCGATACAACCTGGCCCCGCCGCCCGCGAACGGGTCGGGCACGAACCGGTCCGCGGTCAGGCCGGGGCGCCCGTGGTAGCCGCGGGTGACGCTGTCGCCGCCGATGTACACCTCGCCGCGGGCACCGAACGGCACCGGATCCAGGTGCCGGTCCAGCACGTACGTCGTCTCGTTGTTCATCGGCCGGCCCGACCGGACGAACGGCAGCCCGCCCGCGCGGGGTACCACGTAGTAGGTGGAGTCGATGGAGACCTCCGTGACGCCGTACAAGTTGATCAGATCCGCGTCCACGGTCGCGTGGAAGCGCTCCGCGAGCGTGGGCGGGATGGGCTCGCCGCTGGCGAAGACGAAACGCAGCGACGTGCACGCACCGGCGTCCTCGGCGGTGAGGAACGTCTGCAGCATCGCCGGGACGAAGTGCAGGGTGGCCACGCGCTCGGTCCGGATCAGCTCGGTGAAGCGGTTGAGGTCCAAGTGCAGCCTCGGTGGCGCGAGTACCGCCCGCGAGCCGACGAACAGCGGCCAGAACAGTTCCCACACGGCGGCGTCGAAGCTGTACGCGGTCCACTGCAACGCGGACTCGTCCGGCCGGAGTTCGTACAGCCGGCTGATCCACCACACGAAGTTGGCCGCGCCGCCGTGCTCGATCAGGACACCCTTGGGCCGACCCGTGGAACCGGAGGTGTACATCACGTACGCGAGGTTGTTCGGGGCGACTTCGGTGCGCGGTCGATCGCTCGGGCAGTGGGCCCACGCCTGCGGATCGTCCAGGACGACCCGCTTGCGCGCGTGCGGGAGCAGGCCGACGAGTCGGCTTTCCACGAGCACCACCGGGCAGTCCAGGTCCTCGGCCAGGTAGGTCAACCGGTCGGGCGGGAACGAGGGATCGAGCGGGGCGTAGGCACCGCCCGCCTTGAGGACGGCCAGGATCGCCACGTTGAGCGTGAATCCGGGTTCCGCGCACAGCCCCACGATGGTGTCGGGCCGGACGCCGAGGTCGATCAGGTGGTGCGCGAGGCGGTTCGCGGCGCGATCCAGCTCGGCGTAGCTCATCGACTCGCCCTCGTGGACGAGCGCCGGGCGGTCCGGCGTGCGGTCCACCTGGTCCTCGACGTGCTCGTGCAGGCACCGGTCGCGGGGGTAGTCCACCGCCGTGTGGTTGTGCGCGTTCAGCGCCGCGAGATCGACCGCGTCGACCAAGGGGAGCCGGCTCATCGGGGTTTCCGGTGCGGCCGCGGCCCCGGTGAGCACGGCGGCGGTACAGCGCAGCAGCCGCTCCACCTGCGCGGTGTCGGCGACCTCCGGCGCGTGCCGGGCCACCAGGGTCAGCGCCGCCCCGTCGTCCTCGACGCCGACGCTCAACGGTGGCCCGGCGGGCTCGGGCGCCGGTACGGTCGCGTCGTCGCGGGCGTCCACCACCGAGTCGTACAGCGCGATGCCGCGTTCGGCGCCGGTGAGTTCGTGCAGCACGGCGCCCGGCAAACGGCCGTGGGCGCGGGCGTGTTCCATCCACTCCGATACCTCGGTGATCCACGCGGCGGCGGGGGTGTCGTCCAATCGGACAGGGAGGGGCAGAGTGCGTTCGAAGGGTCCCAGGCTCGCGCGCAGGGCCGGGGGCCGGGTATCGACCGACAGCCCGATCACGGCGAGCGATTCGCCGCGGAACCTGGCCACCACGGACGCCCACGCGGCGGCGACCAGGCGCAGCTTGCAGGACTTGGTGTCCGCGGCCAACCGGCGCGCCGCGGCGGTCGCGGGGGCGGACAGGGCGATGCGCACCGTGCCCGGTTCCCGGCCGGACCGGGCCGCCGGTTCGGGGAACAGCGGCGTCGCGCCGTCGACGTCCGCGAGGGCGCGTCGCCAGAAGTCGGTGGCGTCGACGAGCGACGACGGGTCCGGGTCGGGGCTCAGGTTCGAGTCGGGGTTCGAGTTCGAGTCGGGGTTCGGGTTCGGGTCGGAGTTCGGGTTCGAGTCGGAGTCCGGGACCGGGGCCGCGAGGACGTCGTCGGGGCGGGGCACCGGTTGCTCGCCGCGGAGCAGCGCCGACAGGTCGCTCAGCAGCAGGTGCGCGCCCAACTCGTCGACCAGCAGGGGGTGGTAGGTCAGCACGGCCTCGTGGGTCCGCTCCGACCACAGGAGTCGGCCCAGAGCGGTGTCCAGCGCCGGCGGGAACCCGCGCCGGAGTTCCTCGTCCGCCGCTCGGCCGGCCTCGGTGTGGTCGTCGGCCCGCAGGAACGGCAGCTCGACGCCCGTGCGTACGAGCGTGGGCTGCGGATCGGACCAGTCCACACTGATCGCCAACTGTGATCGCAGAGCCAGAAGTTGCCGCCAGGCCGCGTGCACGTCGGACGTCGAGGCATCGGCCAGGGTGATCCGAGCCTGGCGGGCCGGGCCCTGCGCCGAGTCGTCCAGCGCCGCCGCGACGAGGATGTCCTGCCGGGCGGGCGAGAGCGGGATGCGGTGGGGAACGGACGGGCCGTCTGCGGGCGTAGCCACTGCCACGGTGACCTCACGAGAGTCGAGTCGGGTCGGTCGGATCGGTCTCCGGCGACGCTGGGGTCAGGGGTCCGGGGTGTCCTCGGGTGTGCTTTCCACGGCGGTGAGCAGTGCGTCGACGGCTTCGAGATCGTGGGACGTGTCGGCGCGTACGCGGTCGAGCGACTCGGCGAGCCGCCGCAGCGTGGGCGCGGCGAACACGTCGGCCAGGGCGACGTCCACGCCGTGGGCCGCGTGTACCCGGGCCAGTACCTGGATCAACTGGAGCGAAGTTCCGCCCAGGCCGAAGAAGTTGTCGTCGCGGCCCACGCGGGGCACGCCCAGGATCGGCATGAGCACGTCGTGCGCGAGGGCGCGTTCGGTATCGGTCGCCGGTGGCGTGTAGGGGCGGGAGTCTAGGCGTGCGGCGCGTTCGGCGGCCGACCGGGCGGCGTGGGCGAGAGCGGCGGAGGCGTGGGCGGAAGCGGCGGCGTGCAACGGGCCCCGGCTCTCGCCCCCGAGGTGGTCACCGGTTTCGCCGCTGCTCTCGCCGCTGCTCGCGTCGCCGATGTCGGCGACGACGAGCACGCGTTCGGGGATCGCGGCGGCCGGTACCAGATGCCGCAGCGACTCCGGCAGATCCGCGGCCGCGGTGCCATCGGGCCCCCCGACGTGCGGTCGCAGCGCGGCGTACGGTCGTTCGGCCCGACCCCACTCCAGGGGCTGCACCCCCGCCACCGCGGCCCGGCCGGTCAGCCGGGTGAGCGCCCCCGCGAGGTCCTCGACCAAAATCGTCCGACCCCGCGCGCACACCCGGTCGTCGGGCAGACGGACCACGCGCAGCGTGCCGTCCGCACCGATCCGCACCAGCGCCCGGGTGTTCGCCACTCGGCCGCCGGTACCGGCCGGATCGGGTCTGAAGTCGTCGGCACAGGCCCTCGGTTCGCCGAGATAGGCGGTGCCGGGATCCACGGGTACCCACAGCGTGCCGGTGCCGCCGGCGGGCACGGGCATCAGGTCGTCGTTGAGCACGTGGTACGGCGCCGGGCACGTCGAGGTGTGCGGATCCGGGCCGTTCAGCGCGGCGTCCGGGGCCGGGGCGGACCACCATCTGCGGCGCGGCGCGGCGTCCTGTTCGCCGGGCACGGGTGGCTCGGTGAGCCGTCGATACGAGGCTTGCGGCTCGCGCAGATCCAGCAGGTGTACGGGCACCGCCCCGGCGAACGCGTACGGCACCTCCGCGACCGTGGCCCCCGCTTCGGACAGCGCGTCGAAGCGGACGTCGGCCGAGTCGGCCGCCGCGGGCAGCAGCAGCGTGGCGCCGGACCCGGCGGCGGCCAGTACGCAGATCGCGGCGTCCTCGCCGCCCCACCCGAAGTCGGGAGCGAACACGTCCGCGGCGGACAACGCCGAGGCGGCCGCGTG
>NZ_WWJX01001422.1 GCF_009865215.1 Streptomyces sp. SID3343
GCCATCCTCGTTGCCGGTACTACCTCCGATGCCGGGAAGAGCGTTGTCGTCGCCGGGCTTTGTCGGCGGCTTGTGCGTGAGGGGGTCAAGGTCGCGCCGTTCAAGGCGCAGAACATGTCGCTGAACTCCATGGTGACCAACGACGGGGCCGAGATCGGGCGCGCGCAAGCGATGCAGGCGGCTGCGGCGCGGATCGAGCCCGAAGCGGTGATGAACCCGGTACTGCTCAAGCCCGGGGGGATGATGAGCAGTCAGGTCGTGCTGCTCGGCAAGCCCATCGCCGAGGTCGGCGCGCTGAACTACCGCGACCTCAAGCCCCGGTTGTTCGAGGCCGTGGTGGAATCGCTCGCCGATCTGCGCGCGCGCTACGACGTCGTGGTGTGCGAGGGCGCCGGCAGCCCCACCGAAATCAACCTGCGCGATCGTGACATCACCAACATGGGCCTCGCCCGCGCGGCGAACCTGCCCGTGCTCGTGGTCGGCGACATCGACCGAGGCGGCATCTTCGCGTCGTTCTTCGGCACCCTCGCGCTGCTTTCGCCCGAGGATCAGGCACTGGTGTGCGGGTTCGTGATCAACAAGTTCCGCGGTGACGCGCGCCTGCTCGACCCGGCGCTGACCCGCATGCGCGAACTCACCGGCCGCCCCGTCCTGGGCGTCCTGCCGTTCCTCGGCGGCCTGTGGCTCGACGTCGAGGACTCGCTCGCGCTCGACGCCGACCGCGGTACCCCCGAACCGCCGCTCGGCGAGGACGTTCTGCGCGTCGCGGTGGTGCGGCTGCCGAGGATCAGCAACTTCACCGACATCGACGCGCTGTCCGTCGAACCGGGCGTCGTGGTCCGCTTCGTGAGTACGCCGGGGGAGATCGCCGACGCCGACCTCGTGGTCCTGCCCGGCACCCGTGCGACCGTCGCCGACCTCGCATGGCTGCGTGCCCGCGGCCTCGACGCCGCGCTCGCCCGCCGAGCCGCCGAGGGCCGACCGATCCTGGGCATCTGTGGCGGCTACCAGATGCTCGGCCACGAGATCCACGACGACGTGGAGAGCCGCGAGGGCACGGTGACCGGGCTCGGCCTGCTGCCCGTGCGCATACGCTTCGCCGCCGACAAGACCCTCGCGCGCCCGCACGGTTACGCCGCCGGCGAACCGGTCACCGCGTACGAGATCCACCACGGCGTCGTCGACGTCGAGGCCGGCGAGCCGATGTTCACCACCGCCGACGGCACCGCGCTCGACGGCTGCCGGGTCGGTGCCGTGGCCGGCACGTTGTGGCACGGGGCCCTGGAGAACGACGGCTTCCGCCGCACGTTCCTGGCTCGCACCGCCGAACTGACGGGCCGTCGGTTCGTGGTCTCCCCGGACACGTCCTTCGAGGGCGCCCGGCAGAGCCGGCTGGACGCCCTGGGCGACCTGGTCGCCGACCATCTCGACAACGCCGCCGTCGACCGCCTCATCACGCGCGGCGCGACTCCCGGGATGCCGTTCGTACCGCCGGGGGCGTGAGGCCGGAAGGCGCGTAAGGCCCGAGAGTGCGTGAGCCCCGAGAGTGCGTGAGGTCCGAGCGCGTGTAGCGCGAGAGCGCGTGCGGCCCAAGGGGCACCAGGGCACGCGCGTTCCGGAAAGCCCCTGCGGGCGCGCCGAGTCCGGGGGAAAAACCTCAGCCGTCCGACCGCGCGATCGTCGATGATGGCCTGAGGGCGGGTACGCGCGGCACGCGGGGGAGCGTGCGCACCCGCCGGAAACAGCGTACGGCGACGCACCCGACACGACTCGGGCGCGACGGCGCACAGGAGCGGGGGGCTCACGATGCGGATCCTGCTGGCCGGCGACACACACGGCAACACCGGACACGTCCGACGGTTGCTGGACGCCGCCGCCGAACTCGACGTCGACGTGATCTTCCAGCTCGGCGACTTCGGCTACTGGGAACACGAGTCGTCCGGCGTGCGCTACCTGGACGCGGTCAACCGCTCGGCCCGCTCGCGCGGCGTGGACGTGTACTTCCTGGACGGCAACCACGACAAGACGTCGCTGCTCATGGAGTCCTACGGCGACCGGCGCGACGAACACGGCTTCGTGATCGTGCGGCCCCGAGTGCGCTACGCGCCGCGCGGGCACCGTTGGTCGTGGTGCGGAACGCGGTTTCTCGCGTTCGGCGGGGCGCTGTCGCTCGACCGCGAGCAGCGTCTGGCCGAGGAACGCCGCCGCTACGAGAAGGCGCTGCGCAAGGAATCCTTCCGGCTCGGGGCGGGCCGCCCGGCCGCCGAGGTGCCCGACTTCGCCGGGACGCTGTGGTTTCCCGAGGAGGAGGGCGACGACGCCGACATCGACGCGATCCTGACCGACCCCTCGCCCGTCGACGTCCTGCTCACGCACGACAAGCCGCTGCGCACCGTACCCGCCTTCAATCGCAAGGGTGACCCGCGCTGCCTGCCCAACCAGGAGCGCGTGCAACGCCTCGTCGACGCGTACAGTCCGAGTCTGGCCGCGCACGGGCACCTGCACTTTCGCTACACCGAACAACTTCCGCACCCCGACGGGGCGTTCACGCGCGTCGAGGGGCTGGCCGCCGACCCGATGGCCTCCTACGACGTGCCCGGCTATCGAGTGCCGGCGTCGTGGCTCGTCGTCGATACGGCCGATCTCGCGCCCGCTCACGATCCGACCGCCGCCCAGGCCGAAACCGGCCGCTGAACGCTCGCCCGACGCCCCCGGCCGGCCCGGGGGTTCGCCGGCCGCGAATCCTCGGTTGGCCGCGGAAACGCCGAGTGAGCCCGGTGACACCCCTGTGCGCCGGCTGTCGCCGTACGTCGATAACCTCTGCGAACACATGATCGGATCGCCGATCCGGGGCCGGGGGGCGGACTCACCGGGGCCGGTGGTCCAGGGGAGGAATCGGCATGTCCGACATGCCCGTTGCCGACGAAGGCGCCACCTCGCCCGGCGGCGAAGCGAAACCCGGGCCCGAGCGGCCCGACCACGAACCGCACTCCGACCACGAACCACATTCCGATCGCGAACCACACTCCGATCACCCGGGCCCACCATGGGAACCCGCGCCGGACAGGCCGAGCCTGCCGGCCAAGTCGACCGGACCCTTCGAACCGGTCACAGCCGCAGCCCGTACCGACACGTCACCGCCCGACCCGGCACCCACCGCCGAGGCGCTCACCGACACGGCATCCACCCACACCCCGCCCACCGACGCCGACGGCCGCACCCCGCTTGCGACCGAACCCCCCGTGCCCGTCGGCGGTTACGGCCCCCGGCCCTACGTCGAGACCTCCGACGGAGAGCGCCGAACCATGCCCGGCAGGCGACCGGCCGTCCTCGCCGGTCTCGCCGCCGTTGCCGTGTTCGTCGTCCTGGCCGTCCTCTTCGGCTTCGGCGATGTCGGCAACCTCGGCAACCTGTTCGACCAAGCCGACCGCTCCGCCGCCCCGGTCGCCCGGCAGGACGACCCGAGCACCGGCACCACGACACCCAAGAACAAGCCGCGCGTCACCCGGATCGAGGCCGCCGATCTGGCCACGATCACCGACGCCCGGACGAAAGCGCTCAAAACCGGCGACGTCGAGGCGTTCCTCGTCGGGATCGATCCGGCCCAGAGCGCGCTCGTCGCCGACCAGCGGCGCCTGTTCGCGAACCTGCGCCTGTTCTCGTTCGGCAACGCCGAGTTCCGCCCGGCGACCGATCCCGTCGAACCCGCGTCCGACGGCGGCCCGCTCACTCGCGAGGTCGCCGTCGTGTTCGCGCACCAACTCACCGGCGTGGATCGCGAGCCCATCGCCGAGGAGTACCGGTGGACGCTCACCCGCGCGTCCGTCGACGCCCCGCTGCTCGTCGGCAAGATAACCGGCGGCCGGCTTCGCGGCGGCAACGCCTATCCGGCCCCCTGGGACGAGGGCGAACTCGCGTTGATCGAGCGCCCGCACGTACTGCTGGCCGTACCGGCCAAGAACAAAGCCAAGGCGCAAACGTGGGCCGACCGCGCCGAGACGGCGGTCAAGAAGGACCTCGCGGTCTGGAAGGGCCCCGGCATCACCCCGCAGCGCTACGTCCTGTACGTCACCCCCGACCGCGCGACCTTCGACCGCTCGCTGGCCGGCAGCAACCTGCCCAACGTCGAAGGCGTGTGCCGCAGCTTCCCGCCCGCCCGGCCGACCAACCGTGACGAGCCGATGGCCGGCAGCCGGATCACGCTCGACGGCAGCCGCGAGTTGTTCACCGCAGGAGACGCCCGCCAGCAGGGCCACCTGATCCGCCACGAGGTCGGCCACGCGATGGTCGCCGAGTTCGAACGCGGCGTCGCGGGACCGCCGTTGTGGGTGTCCGAGGGCTTCGCCGAATACCTCGCGTGGACCGAGTACTCGCTGGCCCAGTGGCACCAGCCCGAGGCCCGCAAGCAGGTCGACGCGGGGAAGTTCACCGGCACGTTGCCCACCGACGCCGAGATCAACTCTCCCGACGAGCAGACCGCGGCGGTCGGCTACCACTACAGCATGTTGGCGATCCGCTACATCGCCGAGAAGTACGGCATCGCCAAGGCCGACGCGTTCGTGGTCGCCGTCTACCAGGACGCCGCCCACCTCGACGAAGCACTTCGGACCGCGACCGGTCTGGATCGGAACACGTTCGAGGCCAACTGGGCCAAGTACGTCAAGGCAAAGGTAGGCAGCTGACGTGCGACCGTACGACCCGTACGACCCGTGGCCGAACGCGGTCACACCCGGCACCCCCGCCCCCGGCGTCCCGGGGCCGGCGAACGCCGCGCACGCCCCGAACACGCACGCACCGAACACGCACGTCCCGAACGCACCGGCCGACCCGTGGCCGAACGCCGTCACGCCCGACGTCCCGGCCGGGCGATCGGCCCTGGTGTCGATCGTGTCCGGCATGGCCGCGCTGATCCTGGTGGCCGTCACGCTCGGCCTCGCCGGGGGCGCCCACGGCACCGCCGCCATGGACCTGATCGGCGACGACGCCGCCACCGCCCCCCGCGCCCCACAGGCGCAGACCGAGTCGCGCTTTCCCCCGCCGACCACCTCACCGCCCACTCAGAGCGCCACGCCGCCCCCGGCCGCGTCACTCCAGGTGCTGGTCCGCAAGAAGGTCGACGCGATCGTCGAGGGCCACACCAGCGCCCTCGCAGCGGGCGACCAGGCCGGCTTCCTGAATCGACTCGACCCGGCCACCCCAGCGCTCGGCACCGACCGCAAGCGGCTGTTCGACAACCTGCGCAAGGTCCCCTTCGACACCGCCCGTTGGACCGTTACCGCAGCCGAGTTCACCGCCGCCGACGGATCCAGCGTCCGCACCTCCGGCACCGCAGCGGCCTGGCCCGTCACCGGCACCCTCGACGTCGGGTTCGAGCACGCCATAGCGGGCGTGGACGTGGCCAACGTGCGGGAGCTGTACGTGTGGAAGGTGCGCTGCGTCGACCCGGCCGACGCCTGCACCGTCACCGCGGTGGAAGGAGGCAAGGACACGCAGCGGCGCCTGTCGGGCTACCCCGCGCCGTGGGACCTGTGGGACCTGTCCGTCGAAAAGCGCGCACACGTCGTGCTGATGGGCCCCAAAGCCGACGCGGCCGTGCTGCGCGGCCGGGCGACGGCGGCCGAGAACGCCGCCGTGTACACACTCGGCGCCTGGAAGGGCGGCCCCGGCACGTCACCGGGCTTCGCGCTCGTGCTGACGTCGTCGCGCAAGTCCTTCACCAAGCTCTACAGCAGCGAATCCATCCGGGACTGGGCGGCCGGCTACGCGCTGTCCCTGCCGGGCGAGAAGATACCCGTCGGCGGTGCGCGCCTGGTGGTGGACGACGAAGAACTCAGCTACGACGCGGACTTCACCCGCAGTCTGCTCCGGCACGAGATGACCCACGCGCTCGTCGCCACGCTGTTCCGCTACTCCGGAGCGGGGGAGACCCCGACCTGGCTGATCGAGGGCTTCGCCGACTGGCAGGCCGACGCCGACCGCCCGATCGCCGGCAGCCTGTCCGCACGCGACATCCGCACCCAGGTCGACCGGCGCAAGTTCACCGGCAAGGTGCCCACCGACGAGGACTTCGAGACCGACGACACGGACCGCGTCGAGCACGCCTACAACCTGTCCCACCTGGCCGTGCGCTACCTCGGCGACACCTACGGCGCGGCGAAGGTGGGACAGTTCCTGACCGCCGCCTACGCCGGTACCTACGATTCCGTCGACATCGCGATGAAGACCATTCTCGGGGTCGAGTTCGAGGAGTTCCAGACGAGTTGGGCCGCCTGGGTCCGCAAAACCGTCTGACCCACCGGCGACCGTCCCCGACGCTGTGGCCGCGCCCGACATACGCGTCGGACCCGTCGAACGGACGGCGATACACCGGAAGCCACCACACGCACGCCGAAACCGACGAAGCCGCCCGGTGGGGATCGAGATCCCCACCGGGCGGCTTCGGTTCGCCCGTCACACCTTCGACGATCCGTCAGGCGCCCATCGCCACCGCCATCGCGGGCGCAGCCGGCCGCCGCATCGGCTCCGCGAGCCACTGCGCGCGCTCGACCCCCGTCACGCCGAACGCGAGCACCAGAGCCCGCGTCGCGGACGGCTCGTACGGCTGGAACAGCAACCGCATCCCGGCCTCCTCGGGAGTCCGATTCGCCTTGCGCTGGTTGTCGCTCCCGCACGCGGCCACCGTGTTCAACCACGAGTCGGCGCCCCCGCGCGACCGCGGCAACACGTGGTCGACCGTGGTCGCCCGCCCGTCGCAGTACGCGCAGCGCCGGTTGTCCCGAAGCAACACGCCCCGCCGCGACCAGGCGGCCTGTTGTCGGAACGGCACCCGGACGAACTTGAGCAACCGGATCACCCTCGGCAACGGAAGTTCCACAGTCGCGGCCCGCACCACACGGCCGGGATCGACGTCCTCGACGACCGCCTTCTCCTGCAACACCAACACGAGCGCGCGCTTGAACGACACCGTCGCCAGCGGCTGATACGTCGCGTTCAGCACCAAAGTCTCCCGCATGCGACCTCCCCTCAACCGGCCGACGAGGGGACGAGCGAGCACCCGGACGCGCACCGAACCAACCGGGCGCGTTCCACGCGCTCAGCTTTGGGGCGGTGCAGCGACGCTCATGCGCACCCTTCGACTCGACGGACCGTCAGTACGGACAACCCGACCACTGTGCCTTTCGAGGGATCACCGGGACAACGCAATTACCGGACGGAATCATCGAATCGGCCGACCGAATCGGCGCGCCCGGGCACCGGATCGCGCCGGCTCGACCGACGGTGCGCGCGGGCGATCACCGAGCGTACGTGGACACCGCGACCGCGCGCGCGAGCGTGTGGGAGAACAGATTGAAACCCACGTACGCCGGCGTCGCCGACTCGTCCACGCCCAGCTTGTCGACGTCGAGGGCGTGCACGGTGAAGACGTACCGGTGCGGGTAGTGGCCCTCGGGCGGCGCCGCGCCGACGTAACCCGGCCCGCCGGTGTCGTTGCGTACGTGGAACGCGCCTGCGGGCAGGCTCTTTCCGTCCACGGCACCCGCACCGGTCGCGAGCTCGTGCACGTCGCCCGGGACGTCCACCACGACCCAGTGCCAGAAACCGCTGTGCGTGGGCGCATCCGGGTCGAAGCAGGTCACCGCGAAGCTCTTCGTCTCCGGCGGGAATCCCGACCACGACAACTGCGGCGACAGGTCCTCGCCACCCGCTCCCATGACCCCGCTGACCTGAGCGGTCGGCAGCGTTCGACCATCCGTCAGATCGGTGCTGGTCACCGTGAAGGAGGGCTTCGCGGGAAGGTAGTCGTACGGCATCGACGGCTTGTTGGGCTCGGACACGCGACACTCCGATCGTGCTCGCCGGTACCCGGCCGAGTGCCGGGCGCCTGATCCCGACGAGCCTATTCTCACGGTCCGCGAAACCCGTGCCGACGTCCTCGGTATCCTCGCGCCAACAGGGGGGAGGGATGCCGGCGTGACCGAGCCGAACGACGACACGGGCAGATCCGACTCCGCCCCGGACCGATCCCCCGCAGGCGAAGCCGCCGACGCGACACCCGGCATACCCGACGCGACAGCGGAGCGAGCACCGGCCGCGATACCGCACGCGACGCCTGACGCGGCGTCAGAGGTGGCCTCGGCCCCGACTTCGGCTCCGACCCCGGCCCCGAATCCGGCCGTGCCGTCCGACCCGCCCCCCGCCGCGATACCCACCGCCATACGCACCGCGATACCCGACGCGACAGTCGAGCCCGCCCCGCCGCCCCGCCCGCGATCCGCGATCCGACGCCTGGCCGCGCCGCTCGTCGTGCTGGTCCTGGCCCTCACCGCCTTCGTCGCCTTCGGCAGCAGCCTCGGCCGGCCCGGCTCCGGCGCCACCCTGCCGCACTCCGGGCAGACCTCGCTCGGCAAACCGCTGCCCGGCACCGCGACCCCCGTGGCCCCCGCACACGGCCCCGTCGCCGCCGACATCCAGCGCCTCGCCGACGACCGCACCCAAGCCCTCGCCACCCACGACCAAACCGCCTTCGTCGCCGACCTCGCCGCGGACGACCCCGGCCTGGTGGAGGGCCAACTCCGGCTCTTCCGCAACCTCATGCGCGTACCGTTCGACTACGCCGCCTACCGCGTCGAGACCGTCCAGACCATGCCGGCCACCGACGACCGGTTGATCGCCTACGTGGACGTGTCCTTCGACCACCGCGTCACCAACGCCGACACCGCGACCGTCGGCGAGGGCTACCGCTGGACCGTCCTGCGCGCCACCCCGGGCGCACCGCTGCACATCACCGCCGTCGACGGCACCCCCTACGACGGCGCCGGCTACGCCTACGCGCGCGACTTCCCCGCCCCGTGGGACCACGCCGAACTCACCGTGGTCCGCCGCGACCACGTCATCGTCCTCGCCGACCCCGCGACCGGGCAGGGCGCCGAACAACTCGCCGACGACGCCGAGGACGCCGCCCGCGCCGACCTCGACATGTGGGCGGACGGCGGACCGGCCGGCACCGCACCCGGCTTCGTCATCGTCCCCGTCGCCGACCGCGCCACCTTCTATCGGCTGTACGGCGGCCGCACCGGCGAACACGGCGAGGAATCGGGCCTCACCTACGCCCTACGCACCACCGAACCCGCCGCCAAGGGCCGCTTCGGCGGCGCCCGTATCGTCCTGGACACCACATCGGGATGGTTCACCTCCCCCAACCCCGAGCGCCTGGGCGAACTCCTGCGCCACGAAATGGCCCACGCACTCGTCACCCCCCTGCGCACCGAGGTCCCCAACCAGGACCAGCCCGTGTGGGTCGTCGAAGGCTTCGCCGACTGGCTCGCCCTGCGCGGCGACGCCCTGGCCGGCAGCGACCAGCTCAACGAGGCCCGTACCTACGTCTCCACGAACCGCTTCACCGGCCGGCTGCCCACGGACGGCGAGCTCTACCAGGCCGACACCGTGGGCAACGCTGCCGCGTACGAGTTCGCCCACCTCGCGATTCGCCGGATCGAGACGATCGGCGGCGGCGCGGCCGTGTACGCCTTCGTCACCGCCGTCTACGCCGACCCGGCGCCAGCCGCCGTCGACGCCGCGATCGAGAAGACCACGGGTCGCCCCCGCGAGGTGTTCGAAAAGGAGTGGGCCGCGGAGGTCCAAAACCTGGTGGCCTCGTGACCCCCACGGCCCAGCCCACACCCGCCCCCGGCCGCCGCGAGGACCGCGAAACGCGACCGGAACCGGCCTCGACTAGAACCAGCCTCGACGCTGTCCCAACTCCTGGAACCACCCGTTGAGATAGGCACTCCAGTCCGTCTGCTCCGCCGACGCGTGGTCCACGGTGAACTGACGGTAGGCGTCGTTGCCGCCCCCGGAGAGCACCCCGCCCTTCTTGTCGATCTCCAACACGACCTCGGTCGAGTGCTCACCCGACACGAACGACAACTCGACCTCGTTGATCCCGCGCGCGTACGCCTGCGGCGGCGTGAACTCGATCTCCTGGTAGAACGGCAGCCGCTGGTCGGTGCCCCGGATGTGCCCCTTCTCCAGGTCGGCGCCCTTGAAATGGAAGCCCAGATTTCCGAACGCGTCGAGAATCAGCGCCTGCGCCGGAAACGCGTGCACCTGAATCGGGTCGAGATCGCCCTTGTCGATCGCCCGGTCGATCGCGAGTTCGGTGCGCACGCCGATCGTCGTACCGCGCAAGTGCACCCCGCGGAACGTGGTCAGCGGCGTCTCCCACGGCACCGGCAGCGAAAACGGCACGTCGTGCGTCGACCCCTCACGCAACGCGAACGCCCCGTCGACCTGGAGCCGACCGAACTCCTCGTTCCGCCGCTGCTCGCCGTCCTGGGTCTCGACCTCGACGACGGCCTGGAACTCGACGAACAGGCCTTCGATGTTCTGGTCGACCTTGCCGCCCCGGACCCGGATCAGTCCCTCGACCACACCACCCGGAGTCGTCTGAGGGTGGTGCAGCTCGGTCTCGACCGAGGCGCTGCCCGCGCCCATGCTCGCCATGAACTTCTTGAAAACCACGATGTTCCTCCCCGTATCGACGGCTCGACGGCCACATTCCATCACGCGCGCCTAAGCTGGATCGCCATGCGTGCCACCCCTGCCATCCGTCCCGCGTCCTCGCCCGAGGACCCCCTGCCGCGCTCGTTCTTCGATCGCCCCGTACTCACCGTCGCCGCCGACCTGCTGGGCCGCACTCTCGTGCACGACAGCGCGGCCGGACCGATCGAGCTGCGACTGACCGAGGTCGAGGCATACGACGGCGCCAACGACCCGGGCTCGCACGCGTACCGCGGCAAGACCGCCCGCAACGCGACGATGTTCGGCCCGCCCGGACACCTGTACGTCTATTTCACGTACGGCATGTACTGGTGCGCCAATCTGGTCTGCGGCCCGCCCGGCACCGCGTCCGGTGTGCTGCTGCGCGCCGGCGAGATCACCGCCGGTATGCCCCTGGCCCGTGTCCGCCGCACGACCAGCCGCAAGGACACCGACCTCGCGAGCGGCCCCGCCCGCCTCGCGACCGCCCTCGGCTTCGACCGCGCCCACGACGGTTTCGACGTGTGCCGCCACGAGGACGGCACCGAACTCGGCCCGATCCGAGTCCTGTACGGCACGCCACCGGCGCGCACCACGATCCGCACCGGCCCCCGCACCGGAGTCGGCGGCGGGGGAGCCACCCAGCCTTGGCGCTTCCACATCGCGGGCGACCCCACGGTCAGCCCGTACCGCGCCCACCAGCCGCGCAAGCGCACCCCCAAGCAGGGGGCGCCGAAGACGCCGACGAAGGCGACAAAGACCTAGCGGGTCCCGGCGACGGTCACTCCGTCGCCGGCGCGCCCGCGAGAAGGGGTTCGCGCCGAGGGCGGCGCGTCGGGCACCCTGTAACAGCTGTATCCACTACACCGCTCATCCGCTACATCCGTGGTAACCGCTGTGCGGCGGGGCCGAGACCGGCCGCGCCGACCGTCGATCTAGGAGAACAGGCACTGTGACGGACATCGTCGACGAGTTGCGGTGGCGGGGCGTACTGGCCCAGACCACCGACGAGGACGCGCTCAGGAAGGCGTTCGCGGACGGTCCCGTCACGGTCTATTGCGGGTTCGACCCGACGGCCGCGAGCCTGCACGTCGGTCACCTCGTGCAGGTCCTCACCCTGCGCCGGCTCCAGCAGTTCGGCAATCGCCCGATCGCCCTGGTCGGCGGGGCCACCGGCCTGATCGGCGACCCCAAGCCGTCCGCCGAGCGCGCGATGAACGAGGTGGACAAGGTCGCCGGCTGGACCGACCGGATCCGCGGCCAGTTGTCGGCGTTCCTCGACTTCGAGGGCGATGCCCCCACCACGGCGATCATGGCGAACAACCACGACTGGATCTCGCAGCTGAGCATCGTCGAATACCTGCGCGACGTCGGCAAGCACTTCAGCGTCAACCAGATGCTCGCGCGCGAGACGGTGAAGTCCCGCCTGGCCGGCGAGGGCATGAGCTACACCGAGTTCAGCTACGTGCTGCTCCAGTCGTACGACTTCGTCGAGCTGTACCGGCGGCACGGCTGCACGCTCCAGTTCGGCGGCAGCGACCAGTGGGGCAACATCACCGCCGGCCTCGACCTCATCCGCCGCATGACCGGCAACGAACTGCACGGCCACGCGCACGCGCTCACCACGCACTTGTTGACCAAGGCCGACGGCACCAAGTTCGGCAAGACGGAGGGCGGCGCGGTCTGGCTCGACCCCGAGTTCACGTCGCCCTACGCCTTCTACCAGTTCTGGCTCGGCTCGGACGACCGCGATGTGTCGCGCTACCTGCGGACGTTCAGCTTCCGCTCGCGCGAGGAGATCGAGGCCCTGGAGCAGCAAAGCGCGGAGCGTCCGCAAGCCCGCGCGGGTCAGCGCGCCCTCGCCGAGGAACTGACCACGCTGGTACACGGCGCCGACCAGTGTGCCGCGGTGATCGACGCGAGCAAGGCACTCTTCGGTCAGGGCGATCTGACCGCGCTGGACGAGGCGACGCTGCGCGCGGCCGTCGCCGAGCTGCCGAGCGCCGAACTCGCGGCAGGCCCGACGGTCGTCGACGCCTTGGTGGCGGCGGGACTTGCCCCGAGCAAGGGAGGTGCGCGGCGCACCATCAAGGAGGGCGGGGCGTACCTCAACAATGTGAAGGTCGCGGACGAGGACGCCGTCATCACGGCCGCCGACCTGCTGCACGGCCGCTGGGCGTTGCTGCGCCGCGGCAAGCGCAACCTCGCTGCGGTGGCAATCCCCGGGTAGGACAGGCCAGTTGCCCGGCCCCCAAGCCGGTTCCCGACCCGATCCGCTGGGTATAGGGGACCGGCTTGACCCGTCCAGGTGGGTGGTTTAAGCTCGTACGAGTTGCTACTTCGGGAGATCAGGACAGGCGCGCCCGCACATCGGCGCGATGGCCGATCCCGCCGCGACTCACACTCCAACGATCCATCCGGAAACGGACGGCCTTCGGCTGTCTCGGGACCGTGGCGTCGTCGTGGGTGCGAACCGGTTGTCGACACAGCCCTGGTGAAACGCACGGAATTGGATCATCCATTTTCCGAGGGTTTGATTTGTGCTGCCATTCGATAATCGGGAAACGCTTTCTCGGAAAGCGATTCGGCATTCGCAGGAAAGCCTGCTAAGGTCGAGGCTCGAGTTCGGAGAGATCCGAAGGCAAGACGCGCGGCTCGCGCCACCGACACCGTGAGAACGATCAAGCGGAGTCGGCGGAGACGAGAAAACGGGTCTGCTAAGCTCGAAGAGCCGGAAGTCGAAGAAGCGAAGGCTTCGAGGCGGAAAGCGAAGGACACGAAGCGGGTCGGAAGATCTGCTAGAGTCCGGGAGGCGGAAAACGCGGAAACGCGGTGGACGCCGAAAGCGAGGAAAGCGAAGCGGCCGAAACGGTGTGCTAAGCTGGAGACGCGAAAGAGAAACAAACGAAACACAGCAAGACGGCAACACGGTAGGACAGAAAAACAAAAGCAGTAAAAATGAACGAGTAAACGCCCGGAGGGCGCGGTTGATTCCGCACCGAAGGAAGCGTCCGTTCCTTGAGAACTCAACAGCGTGCCAAAAGTCAACGCCAAAGAAACACCCCCGGCGCTCGAGACACCCACTGTTCGGTGGGTCGTGGAGAGTGTTGGTGGTTCCTTTGAAGAAAATCCTGGG
>NZ_WWJX01001423.1 GCF_009865215.1 Streptomyces sp. SID3343
GGGCGCGTCGGTCCCGGTGGGTGGCGGGGGTGGTGGGTGGCGGTTCGTCGGGGTGCTTCGGTCCGCGCCGGTTCGTCTGTTCGTCGCTTTGCTTCGGTCCGCGTCGGTGCGTCGCTTGGCCTCGGTCCGCTTCGGCCCGCGTAGGTTCGTCGCTTGGCCTCGGTCCGCTTCGGTTCGCCTCAGTCCGCGTACACCGCGGGCGGTGGCGTCGCGTTCGAGTCCGACAGGTTCCGGGCAAGCCAGGTCCGATACGACACCATCCAGGGGCTGTCCGCGCCGCCCGCACGGTAGTTCTCCAGGACGCGGTTGACCCGGCGGACGAGGTCGGTGTCCCGGGTGTTCATCGCGATGCCGTACAGCGTCTCGTCGAGCCGGGGTTCGAGCACGGTGATCATCGGGTCCTGCGCGGCCAACCCCGCGCCGAGCGAGCCGTGGGTGAGGATCGCGTCGGTCTTCCCCTGCTGCAACCGCACCAGGCAGTCGAGGTGGTTGTCGGCGACGTCGACGATCGCGCCGAGGTCGGCCCGCGCCAACAGGTCCACCGCCGTGGTGCCGGCCCCCACGCACACCCGCCGGCCGCGCAGGCGTTGGTCGAACGCGGTGATCGGCGACCCCTTGGCCACCACGAGTTGCTGCCCGCTGCGGAAGTAGACCGTGGAGAACGCGACTTCGGCCTTGCGCTCGCACGTGATGGTCATCGTCCGCACCATCACGTCCACGTCGCCGGCCCGGATCCGCGGCACACGTTGTTCGGGTGCCATGGTCACGAACTTGACCTGGGCGTCCGGCCCCAGGATGTCCCGGGCCACGGCCCGTACGAGGTCTATGTCGAAGCCGACGATCTCGCCGGTCACCGCGTCCACCGACCCCCACAGGTAGCTGTTGAGGTCGACCCCCGCCGTCAGATACCCGCGCTCGCGGATCCGCGCGATCGCCGGACCATCGGCGTCGGAAGGCCGCAAACTGGCCGCCGGGTCACACGCGGGGCTCCCCGGCGGCGCTGCCGGTGCGCCTACTTGCGGCGGCGCCTGTACGACCACCTGCGGCGGTTCGCGCCGCGCGGGCGCTCCGGATCCGCACCCGGTCAGCGTCCCCACGATCACGAGCAGGCACCCGACCACCACCCCCACCGGCCGTGAACGCATCGCCCGCGACGTCCTCTCCGTGCCGAGCCGGGCATCGCGCGCGCGGTTCGCGCCGGGCCCGGGACCGATCGGCACCCATCGTCGCGCCTCGGCGTGGTGCAGGTGTGGGGTATCTCCCTACGAGAGATCGGCACCACGAACCGAACGGACCGCCACCACACCGTCGACCGTGGGGCCGAGCCGCGCCCCGTCACACCGTGAACTGCCGTTTGGCGCCGAGGGGTTACGCCACGAAAGCCGGAGTGATCTCGCTCCGCGACTCCCAGCCCAGTGACCGATACAGCGCGCGGCCCTGCGCGGTGGCCACCAGGACGGCGGTCTCGGCCCCGGCCTGTGCCGCGGCGTCGGTCAACGCGGTCGTCACGACGGCGCCGAGGCCGCGTCGTCGATGCGCGGGTTCGGTGGAGACGACGTCGACGACGGCCGTCGAGCCGGTACGGGCGATCCGGCCGCCGGCCGCGACCGAGCCGTCGGCCGCCCGTACGCGCACCACCGTGACGCCGCCGCGCTCCTCGGTGTGCACGGTGTAGCCGCTCGGCACGGCGGTGACGCCCCGCCGCAGCGGCGTGCTCATCAGGAACTCCGGGTCGTTCACGGTCCACGCGGGGGTCAACGCGGGCACGACGACCTCGGCCGGCGCCGCCGTCTTGATCCACGTTCCGCCGTCCGCACGGCCGACGGCGAGTTCGCGCACGCGGGCGATGTCGAAGAGCACATAGCGCACGACGTGTCCCGGCTCCCCGACATCGATCCGGAACCCGCCGGGTATCTCCACCGCCGCCGGCACCGACCGCGAGAGCACCCAGCCGTCGACCCAGGCTCGGACGACGTCCTTGCCGACAACCGGCGAACCCCGCTCGATCGTGCTCACGGCGGCTCCCACGTGTCGACCTCCCGCATCCGGACGCGTCGAGCTTATTGCAAGTAGGTTGCAACTGGACGGCGCGGGAGTGCGAACCCGGTCGACCGCTCAGCCGATCAGCTCGGTCACCACCGGGGCCAGGGCGCGAAACGCCTTGCCTCGGTGGCTGATCGCGTTCTTCTCGGCCGCGGTGAGTTCGGCCGTCGTTCGGGTGTCGCCGGCGACCCGAAGGATCGGGTCGTAGCCGAAGCCGCCCGTGCCGCGGGGTTCGCGGGTCAGCGTGCCTTCGAGCCGACCCTCGACCACGCGTTCGGTTCCGTCGGGCAGGGCCAGCGCGGCGGCGCACGCGAACCAGGCCGCGCGGTGCTCGTCCGCGATGTCGGACAGTTGCGCGAGCAGCAGCCGCAGGTTCGCGGCGTCGTCGCCGTGTGTGCCGGCCCAGCGCGCGGAAAAGATGCCGGGCATCCCGTTCAGCGCCTCCACGCACAGCCCCGAGTCGTCGGCGATCGCCGGCAAACCCGTGGCCCGCGCGATGGCGTGCGCCTTCAACAGGGCGTTGGCGGCGAACGTGAGGCCCGTCTCGGGTACGTCGGGGACGTCGGGATACGAGTCCATGCCGACGAGTTCGACGTCGAGTCCGGCGTCCTTGAGGATCTGCTGAAGCTCGACGACCTTGTTGGCGTTGCGCGTGGCGAGTACGAGACGGCTCATGGGACAAGCCTAGGCGGGCGCGGCACGCGCGCCGCTCGCGACCCGAGGCTCGGCGACGCCCCGCCGCAACGCGTTACTTGACGCAGATCGTGGTCAGGTTCTTGACGCCGTTGTAGAGCGGCTGCACGTCGCTGGTGCTCAGGCTGCCACCGTTGGCGGCCTTGGTGCTGAGCTGCGTGATGACATCGCTCAGGCTGTTCGCCGCGTTCTTGGCGTCGTCGGAGTCGAGGTCCTTGGTCTTGTCGCTCAGCCTCTTCTGCAGGTTGTCGAGCGAACTGCGGGCCGCGGCCGGGTCGTTGAGCACGTTGCCCAGATTGGTGATGTCGTTGGTGAGGTTGGTGGCCAGTTCGGCACACGAAATGGCCTGCTGCGCCTGCTCGCACGCGGTCGTCGCGAAGAGGGCGCCGGCAATGGCGGCGGCCGCGATCGTGGTGCGCAGGACGCGGCTGGGACGGAACGTGGCGCGGAACATGGTGCTCCTCGTCAGGGACGGGCCGACCGGCCCGGTCAGGACTGCTGATCGGGATGACCAGATGCCATGACCGTAGTGGTGCCGACCCGTATACGGGGCCGTCGGTCGCACACCCGGTGCGCGCCGGTTGCGCGTACGTGACACTCGCAACCGGCGCGTGACCTTGCCGAGGAACCCTCAGGCGCGCAGGGGCTCCACCGACTCCAACGCCATCTGCTGAAGCACCGTCAACTCCTCGCAGCCCTTCGCGCCGAGGTCGAGCAGGCCGTTCAGGAGCGCGCGGTCGAACGGCTCCTTCTCCGCCGTGCCCTGCACCTCGACGAAGCGGCCGTCGCCGGTGCACACGATGTTCATGTCGGTCTCGGCGCGGACGTCCTCCTCGTACGGGAGGTCGAGGGTGGGGACGCCGTCGATGATGCCGACGCTGACCGCCGCGACCGAGCCGATCAGCGGATTGGCGCCCTTGCGGGTGAGCTTGTGCTCGCGGGCCCATGCGATCGCGTCGGCAAGCGCGACGTAGGCGCCGGTGATCGCGGCGGTACGGGTTCCGCCGTCGGCCTGGAGCACGTCGCAGTCCAGGTGGATCGTGGTCTCGCCGAGCGCCTTCGGGTCGATCACCGCGCGCAGCGAACGGCCGATCAGGCGGGAGATCTCGTGCGTACGACCGCCGATGCGGCCCTTGACCGACTCGCGGTCACCGCGCGTGTGCGTGGCGCGCGGCAGCATCGAGTACTCGGCCGTGACCCAGCCCTCCCCGCTGCCCTTGCGCCAGCGCGGCACGCCTTCGGTGACGCTCGCGGCGACGAGGACCCGCGTACGGCCGAACTCGACGAGGACCGAGCCCTCGGCGTGGTCGAGCCACTTGCGCTGGAAACCGATGGGGCGGAGCTGGTCGGGGGTGCGACCGTCTACTCGTGACATGACCCCAGCCTAAGCCGTGCCGCGAGCCGGTCCGGACCGTCCGGTGGGGGCTGTGGACGGGGCCTGTGGACAGGGTGGGCGCGGATGCGGCGCGGTGGTCGGGCGGTCCTGTCGGCGGTTCCTCCCGCAGCCCTCAGACCGTGTGCGACCGGTCCGGCAGGGCCAGGTCGACCACGCCCGAGAACCGCTTGCGGGCGTCGTCGAGGTTGCGTTCGCGACTCGTCCACGGCGGGATGTGGGTCAGCAAGAGCCTTTCCACGCCCGCCCGTTCGGCATGCTCGCCGGCCTGGAGGCCGTTCAGGTGCACGTGCGGCAGGTCCTCGCGCCCGTGCTCGAAGGACGCCTCGCACAGCAACAGGTCGGCGCCGCGCGCGATCCGGACGAGGTCGTCGCTGACCCCGGTGTCGCCGGAGTAGACCAGCGACCTGCCACCCGCCTCGATCCGATACGCGTACGACTCGACGGGATGCGGCATCCGGTCCGCGGTGATCCGGAACGGGCCGACCTCGAACGTCCCGGTCACCACCGTCCGGAAGTCGAACACGTCGGCCATCCGGCCGTTGTCCGTGGCGCCCTCGACGTCGTACGCGCCGGCGATCCGCTCGTGCGTGTCGCGCGGTCCGTACACCGGCAACTTCGGGCGCTGCCCGGCCGGATCGTACTTGCGGGCCACGAAGTAGCACGCGAGGTCGAGGCAGTGGTCGGCGTGCAGGTGGCTGAGCAGCACCGCGTCGACGGACGCGAGCGTGGTGTGCCGTTGCAGCGCGCCGAGCGCGCCGTTGCCCAGATCGACCAGGATCCGGACCCCGTCGGCTTCGAGGAGGTAACACGAACACGGGCTGTCGGGACCGGGGTAGCTGCCGGAACAGCCGACGACGGTGAGTTTCACGTGAGGGCTCCGAGCGCGTCGACGTGCGCGAGTTCGGGGCCGAGGAAGCGGCGACCGACGTCGCGGAACTGGGCGGGATCACCCGTGGTGAGGAATTGGTGCTCGGGCACGTCCAGGCCGGTGTCACGCATCAGGTTGCCGGCCACGAGAGCTCGATAGACGTCCTTGGCGGTCTCCTCGGCGCTGGAGATGAGCGTGACCTGCTCCCCCATCACGTAGGAGATGACGCCGGTGAGCAAGGGGTAGTGCGTGCAACCGAGGATGAGCGTGTCCACCTCCGCGGCCACGACCGGGTCGAGGTAGTCGTGGGCGACCTTGAGCAGTTCGTCGCCGCCGGTCACCCCGCGCTCGACGAATTCGACGAAGCGCGGGCACGCCTGCGTGGTCAGGTGGATGTGCGGGGCGGCGGCGAACGCGTCCTCGTAGGCCATCGAGGTCTGCGTGGCCCGGGTCGAGACGACCCCGACCCGCCCGTTGCGCGTCGCCGCGGCGGCCCGGCGCGTGGCGGGCTTGATCACCTCGACCACGGGCACGCCGTACCGCTCGCGCGCATCCCGCAACATCGCCGCGGACGCGCTGTTGCACGCTATGACGAGCAGCTTCACGCCCTCGTCGACGAGCCGATCCAGGCACTCCAACGCATACGCCCGCACCTCGGCGATCGGCCGCGGTCCATAGGGCCGGCGCGCGGTGTCCCCGAGGTAGCGAATCGGCTCGTTCGGAAGCTGATCCAGCACGGCCCTGGCCACGGTGAGCCCGCCGAAACTGGAGTCGAAGATCCCGATCGGTGCGTCGTTGGATGCGAATGCCACGTCACGAGAGTACGCAGTAGAGGGGCCCGCTCCGGCGCACAACGGTCACGGGGGTGACCGACGTCATATACGCCGCGCTGCGCGCGGGGGCGGCTCCGCCGCAGCGGCCTCCGGCCGCTCTCCTCGCAGGCTCGTCGATCACTGGTCGACGATCGATCAACAGGCGCTGACGCGCCAGGGGTCCGCCGAGCGGACGTCACGGGGGCGGGCGGCCACGCGGGTCGCGGCTGTCCGGGTCGGCTGGGGCCCCTCGGCGCGGGCACCGAGTGTCGCAGGGCGTCGGGGCGGAGGTCGGTCAGCGGACCGCGTTGACGGTGGCCAGTGGATGCCAGTCCCAATCGCGCTCCGGGCCGCGCTGATCGATGAGGGTGACCGCGCGGATGGTGACCTCGCAGCCGGGTAGTCGGCGACCCAGCGTCGCGATGACGGGGGCGGCGGGCTGTACGGCCGTGCTGTAGGCAAGCGTCACATGGGGAGACCAAAGGTCGCCCTCCTGCGCAAAGTCCTTGCCGAGCACTTCTGCGGTCGCACCCTGAACGCCTTCGCGAAGTCCGTCGAGCCCTCCATCCGGTTCGACCGCGAGCACGATCGCTTCCGGGTGATACAGAACCCGGCCCAGGTTCACGGTCACCGCCGACCACCCCTTGAGCGCCTCCCGAGCGCGTTCGACCATCGCGCCCACCCGCTCGGCGCCGACTTCACTCGCCGACCCGACCTCCATGACGGTCAGATGCAGCCACGGCAGGGGCACCGGATGGAACCCGGAAAACCCCGCGATCCGCCGCTGCCCACGACTGCCGACCGCACAAACCTCTGCCTCGCATCCCAACAACACATGCCAGTACAGCCACCCACACCCGAAAGCCGGCTCGACCCGCCCCCGCCACCGATCCCGAAACCCCACCGGCAGCGGACTCAACCGCCCTCCTCGTCATCTCGGTTCGACATGGCGACGTCACCGAACTCCCGGATTCTCGCGCGGAGATCGATCGCGTCCGCATTTCGGCGGAATCGCCGGCCCTGCAGTCGCCGGTCCAGATTCGCAAGGTGCCGAGTAACCGTCGCCATCCGCAACTCCGGAGCCAGTGAAAGCATGGGTGTAACGCCTTCCACCGCCCCGTCCACAGCACCCTGTTGTACGTGGGCAATGGCTACACCGATCTGAATCTGCGCCCAAGTGGTGGCCACGCGACGGTCACCCGCAGCCCAGCCTTCGTGGGCCGTCATCGCGGCCCGAAGCGCTGCCTCCGGCTCGTGAAAGCTGGTCGCCACCGACAGGGCGAACAAAGCCTGTCTTGGTCTGGGACATGACCAGGCCGAGACCTCGCGGCCACTCCCGCCGACGGATTCCGCCGCTACTTCCGCCCGAGCGAGAGCTTCGGTCGCTCGAATCCGGTCACCACTCAACGCCGCACCGTTTGCTTCCTGGCAGGCGAGCAGGATGCGTACCGATGAAGGGTCACTGCATTCGAAGCCGCGTCGCGCCAAGTCGGCGGAGTCGCGGAACTTCCCTTCCCACCGCGCGGTCTTGGCCAGGGCGCTCCACGCGACAGCTTCGTTGGTTTCGCTTTCCCGGGCGCACAGGACTGCGGCCCTTCCGTAAGCCCTCGCCGAAGCATCGCGGTTCAGATCCCCCAGCAGCAGTCCGGCATGGGCGATCAGCACGGCATCCAGCCTCATGAGTTCCCGAGTCTGTTTCAGCCGCTGGCGTCCACTTCGTAGGAGCCCCTGGACCCGCTGGTGGGTGTCGATGACGTCGGCGAGCATGACACGCGGTGGGGTACCGGAATGAGCCTCGGACAGCGAAGCAACTGTCCGAGCGAGGTAGGCGATGCCCTCATTGCCGATATTCGTCGAGGTCATCCACGCTGTGAGGTCGGCCGCGTCCCGGCGTGTAGGCAACCGAGAGGCCGTGACGCGATGCGTTCCGAGTTCTCGTCCGTCGAAGAGAACGCCGTAGGACAACCCGAAGACTCGGCAGTACAACTGCGCGTATCGGTCCCGAGGATGGTGCCTGCCCGTCTCGTAGTCACGAACGTAGCGCTGAATGCTCTCTACACTCGGCAACCGCGCACGCGTGTGCCCATCCGCCGCGTCGCGCAGATGGATAGCCATGTCCTTCTGGCTCCACAACCGACGTGCCCGCTCGGAGCGCAGACGTGCGGCCCATGCCGGTGGCTGTTCGTCCGTCACGTACCTGAAGCACCTCTTCGGGGTGAACCGGATCCCGTCTCCTGAAGTATCCCCTCCCGCACGCTGCGTGATGGCTCTTCGATGGAAGCGAACCGAAATCCCGACGCTCACGGCCGAGACAGGTCGCACGTGAATCCGGCAAGGAAGTGACCGATGCCCCACCCGACGCTTCACGGACCCGATAATCGTCCACTCCCCGAACCCCCCGGAAGCACCATTACGTTGGCCGTCTATCGGGTCGGCCCGGACGGGACCGAAGTGGTCGTGCCGCGCGAAACGCATGTGGGACTCAGCCGCATCGGACAACGGTCCGAACCGCCGTGCAAGTGCTCGCCGCAGTGCCGTTGGCCCTACGCGCCCGACTGACGCGCGCGGGGGTTCGGACCGCCGGATCGCCACGCGACGAGTCAGATCGCCAGGATCGCAGCGGGGGTCGAGTGGGACAGCCACCATACGGAACCGAGATGCACCGTTGCCCCAGTGTCGGGCCGATCGCCATGCCGGGAGGCTCCAGCGGTTGCTACTTGACTTTGACTACTCGGCTCGAGATGGCCGCATTGCCGATCGGCAAGCCGAGATCATGGACATTGAACACGGCGGGACGACAGAGGGGTAGACATGTCGGAGAACGATGGGGCTCGACTGTTCCGTGAGACATGGATCGCGAGCGTGCACAAGAACTTCCCCGGCGAACCCAAGCCGGGCTATGTAACCCCCTGGGACGACACTCCCGAATGGGAACGCCAGGCCGCAGGCGCCGTACACGAACAGGTGCGTCACCTCCTCGATCTGAGCGGAGGTCACGCGTCGCGACTGACGCGCGAACAAAAGGGTCGGTTCGTCGCGACCTGTTGGACCGCCCAGATGTTCAAGCACTTCGAGGATCCGAAGCCGGGCTACGTCGCCGACTGGTCCGAACTCCCCGACTGGCAGCGGGAAACCGACTCGGACATCTTCGAGGCGATCGAAAACTCACTGCGCTGACAACGCCCCGTCCCGCTCTCCGAAGGCGTGACGGGGCTGCACGACGTGATACCCGGCCGCTCGACCAGCCCTCGACCGGCGGCTCCGAACGGCCGACCCGGGCCGGTCCGGCGCGGAGCGCGGTACGCACGACGTCTCGAGTCACCGCGATCGCGGCGGAGCCCGAGCGGGACAGCCACCGCGCGGAGGCAAGGTGCACCGTTGCGCCCAGTGTCGCCGATCGCCATCCCCGGGGTGCCCTGGTCGATGCCGATCACCGCGTCGCCGAGTTGCGCGGCGCCGGCCGGCCACCGATCCGCTTCACCGAGCGGATCCAGCCCTACGGCCTCAAGCCCGAACACGTGGGCCTGATGGCGGTCCTGGCCGCCGGCACCGCCGACTCGCAGCAGGACATCGCGCGCACCATGGGCGTCGCGCCCAGCCTCGTGGTGACCCTCGCCGACCACCTCGAAGAACTCGACGCCATCCGACGCGAGCGCGACCCGGCCGATCGCCGACGCCAGATCCTGACCCTCACCCTCAGGGCCACACCCTGCCGGCGACCTGCACCAAAGCCGCCCACGACATCGACGCGGCCCTGACCGCCGCCCTCACCCCAACCGCCCGCCGGGCCCTACAAGACGCCCTGAAACCCTCGCCACCCAATCCGGCCTACCGACCTGACCGGCTCCGGGGTCCACAGCCCTGGCCGCACACCCGCCCGGCCGATGCGCTTTCGGGGTGTCGGGCAGCAACGACCGCGCCCCCACGTCGCCTGACGGTGTGGGGGCGCGGTGGGGGAGCAAGTGGTGGCGTTCAGGCCCAGAGTTGGCCGTGCAGACCCTCGACCGCCGCTTCGGTGGACTCCGCGGTGTAGATGCCGGTGGAGAGGTATTTCCAGCCGCCGTCCGCGATGACGAAGGCGATGTCGGCGGGTTCGCCCGCCTTGACCGCCTTGCGGGCGATGCCCAGGGCGGCGTGTAGGACGGCGCCGGTGGAGATGCCTGCGAAGATGCCCTCCTTTTGGAGGAGTTCGCGGGTGCGGGCGACCGCGTCGGCCGAGCCCACCGAGTAGCGGGTGGTCAGCACTTCGGCGTCGTACAGCTCCGGCACGAAGCCCTCGTCGAGGTTGCGCAGCCCGTACACGACGTCGTCGTAGCGCGGTTCGGCCGCCACGATCGTGACGCCGGGGACTTTTTCGCGCAGGTAGCGGCCGACGCCCATCAGCGTGCCGGTGGTGCCGAGCCCCGCGACGAAGTGGGTGATGGTCGGCAGGTCTTCGAGCAGTTCGGGGCCCGTGGTCGCGTAGTGCGCGTCCGGGTTGGCCGGGTTGCCGTACTGGTACAGCATCACCCACTCGGGATTCTCCGCCGCGAGTTCCTTGGCCACCCGTACCGCCGTGTTCGAGCCGCCCGCCGCGGGCGACGCGATGATGCGCGCGCCCCACATGCGCAGGAGTTCGCGGCGCTCCTCGGAGGTGTTCTCCGGCATCACGCAGACGATCTCGTAGCCCTTGAGCTTGGCCGCCATCGCGAGCGCGATGCCGGTGTTGCCCGACGTGGGCTCCAGGATCGTGCAGCCCGGGGTGAGCAGGCCGTCGCGTTCCGCGGCCTCGATCATGTGCAGGGCCGGGCGGTCCTTGATCGAGCCGGTCGGGTTGCGGTCCTCCAACTTGGCCCACACCCGCACGGTCGGCGACGGCGAAAGACTCGGCAGGCCCACCACCGGGGTACGGCCCACCGAGTCGAGCAGCGAGTCGTAGCGCATCAGATCGAGCCGCCGGCGACGGCCGGAAGGATCGTGACGGTGTCGCCGTCGTCGAGCTTGGTGGTCAGGCCGCCGAGGAAGCGGACGTCCTCGTCGTTGAGGTACACGTTGACGAAGCGCTGCAGGTCGCCCTTGTCGGTGAGCAGTCGGCTCTTGACGCCCGGATGGCGCGCCTCCAGGTCGACGATCAGGTCGCCGAGCGTGGCGCCGGTGCCGTCCACGGCCTTCGCGCCGTCGGTGTAGGTGCGGAGGATGGTCGGGATGCGGACCTCGATGGCCATGGATGCGCTCCTCTGGTGACGACTCGAAACGGAGAGAACGCAGTCCGGTCGCGGGCCGCAACCGCCACGCTCGGTCGAGAGAGCGTCGGGGCGGTGGATCGTTCGCGTGCGCCGGTGCTGCGGGGGGTGCCTGCTGCCTGGGTGCCTGGCGGGCCGATCCGAGCGGGATCAGCCCACGTACGCAGCGCGACACAGGGCGCTGGAAAGTCGGCACAGATCGACGTGCAAACGCGCGACGAGCAGCGATCCCGGGGCCTCGCCCGGGGCTGCTTCCGTCGTATTCACGCCTGCATAACGCATATGGTCATGCTAGCCATTCCCTCCGGGCGCTCCGAGCCTGTCCCGAATATCGGAACACCCGGTCTCGACAGGTGAGACCAAGGCGAGGCGAACCGAGCATCGGAACATCGCGAACCCACCGATATCCGGCGTCAGTACGACTCCACCACGGTGACCTCTTCCTCGGTGATCACACCGTCGACGATCCGGTACGACCGGAACTCACAGGTGTCCTCCTCGCGCGTGGACACGAGCACGTAGTGCGCGTTCGGCTCCGACGCGTAGGAGACGTCGGTGCGCGACGGGTACGCCTCGGTCGCGGTGTGCGAGTGGTAGACGATCACCGGTTCCTCGTCGCGCTCGTCCATGTCGCGGTAGAGCTTGAACAGGTCGGCCGAGTCGAACTCGTAGAACGTGGGCGACCGGGCCGCGTTCAGCATCGGGATGAACCGCTCGGGTCGGTCGGTGCCCTCGGGGCCCGCGACGACGCCACACGCTTCGTCCGGGTGGTCGGCGCGGGCGTGGGCGACGATCCGGTCGCGCAGGGATGCGGTGATGGTGAGCATGGTCCGAGCGTACTGAGCGCCGCTTCGCCCGGGCCGACCCCTCAGCCCCGTGCCGCCCGACGCCGAGCCGGCGCGTACGCCACGACCAGGAACACCGCCCAGATCGGCAGTACGTACAACGCGACCCTGGTGTCCGCGGAGAAGCCGAGCAGGACGACCACCATCGCCAGGAACGCGAGCACGAGCCACCCGGTGTACGGCGCGCCCGGCATCCGGAAGCCGTGCCCGCCCAGTCGCCCCCGGTCCACCGCGCGCCGGTAGCGCATCTGGCACGCGACGATCATGCCCCACGTCCACAGCGCACCGACCGTCGCGACCGACGTGATGTACATGAACGCCTTGTCCGGGACGAGCGCGTTGACCAGGACGCCGGCGCCCATCACCACCGCCGACACGGTGATCGCCGCGGCCGGCACCCGGTGCGAACTGAGTTTGCTCACCTGTGGCGGCGCCTGGCCCTCGACCGCGAGCGTGCGCAGCATGCGCCCGGTCGAGTACAGCCCCGAGTTGCACGAGGACAGCGCGGCGGTGAGCACCACGAAGTTGATGATCGCGGCGGCGGCCGGGATGCCCACCCGGTCGAACACGAGCACGAACGGACTTTCCTTGGCGTGGAAATCGGTCCACTTCGCGAGCGAGAGGATGATCACGAGCGCACCGATGTAGAACAGCCCGATCCGGAACGGGATCGTGTTGATCGCGCGCGGCAGCACCTTCTCCGGGTTCTCCGCCTCGCCCGCGGTGACGCCGACGAGTTCGACGCCCAGGAACGCGAACATCACGATCTGAAGCACCATCAGCGTCTCGCCGACGCCGTTGGGCGCGAAGCCGCCGTCGGCCCACATGTGGGTGACCGACGCCTGGTCACCCGCCTCGCCGAAGCCGAAGATCAGCACCCCGATGCCGACGAGGATCATCCCGATGATCGCGGTCACCTTGATCATCGAGAACCAGAACTCGAACTCGCCGAACAGTTTGACCGAGATCAGGTTGGCCGCGAACAGCACGACCAGGACCACGAGCGCGGTCACCCATTGCGGGATCGCCGGCCACCAGTACTGCACATAGACGCCGGCCGCGGTGATCTCGGCCATCCCGGTGACCACCCACATCACCCAGTACGTCCAGCCCGTCACGAACCCCGCGAACGGCCCGAAGAACTCCCTGGCGTACTCGGCGAAACTGCCCGCCACCGGGCGGTACATCAACAGTTCGCCCAACGCCCGCATGACGAAGAAGATCATCACGCCCGCGACCGCGTAGGCCGCGATCAGGCTCGGCCCCGCCTTCTCGATCGCTCCGCCGGCGCCGAGGAACAGACCGGTGCCGATCGCCCCGCCGATCGCGATCATCTGAATCTGACGGGCGTTCAGTCCCCGCTCGTAGCCCTCGGTGGCGACACCGGCCTCGGGGTCGAAGGCCCGTGCTCCCGAACCGGCTTCGGTGTCCGCCATGATCGCTCCCGTCGTCGGTACGGAAGCCGTCTTACCAACCACGGCGAGCGGAAACCCGAATTCCGAATACTCCGGCGTGTCCGAAGAGCGCACCGTGTATGGGGATCAGGGCGTTTCGCCCGTCTGCCGAAAACGCCCGCCCTGATGCCGGGCAAGGGAAGGATGCCGGGAAGGCGCAGGGGCGGGCACGGCGCAGCGGCCGGCAGGGACAAGCGCCGGGACAGGCACCGAGCCGCCTACGGCAGCGCCGCCAGCAACGAGTCCTGCAGACCCCCGAGCCAGTGGAAGACCGCGAACAGCCAACGCCGCGGGTCGTCCTCGGCCAACTTCGCCTCGGCCGCCTCCATGTCCTCGGAGACGTCGAGCCGGGTGCCGATCACCAACCGTAGGTCGTTGAGCGTGCCCAGCCACGCCTGCACGCCCTGGGCGTCGAGCACGATGCGGTGCTCACCGGCCTCGTCGAGCAACTCGGCCGGCTGCTGCGGTTCGCTGAGATCGAGCAGTTCGGCCAGGTCGGCGAGCACGATCCGCGCGTTGTCGCGCTTGCGCAGCCGCAGGTCGGTCTCGGTATAGCGGCGAAACTCCGCGGCGGCGTCGGGATCCTCGGCGTACGCGTCCGGCAACAGTCGCGCGAGCGCCGGGTCCTCGGGGGTGGTCGGGGTGCCCTCGGAGCCGAGGCCGGTCAGCCCGAGTTCCGCGGCCAACGGGTCGGACTCTTCGTCATCGGGAGAGACCATCTCGACCAGTTGACCGCACAGATCGGCCAGCACCCGTACGTGCATGTCCTCCAGGACGATCTCGGGTCGTCCCGAGGATCCCGGCGTGAAGAGGCCGTTCACAGGTTGCGCATCTCCCGGATGGTGGTGTTTCGACGAGGCGGGTGGAGCAAAGCGGTGGAGGGGGAGGACCGAACGAAGGAGGCAGTGGGACAGAGACGGAAACGGGGACGAACCGGAGACGCGGACCGTGACGGTGACCGGTGGCCGAAGCTCACTTGTCGTGCTGGATGGTCGCCCAGAGCCCGAAGCCGTGCATCGCGGTGGTGTCGCGCTCCATCTCTTCGCGGGTCCCCGAGGCGACGACCGCACGACCCTTGTAGTGCACGTCTTGCATGAGCTTCTCGGCCTTCTTCTTCGGATACCCGAAGTAGGACTGGAAGACGTAGGTGACGTACGACATCAGGTTGATCGGGTCGTTCCAGACAATGCACACCCAAGGGGTCTCGGATCGGACGTCCTCGTCCGGCTTGTGCTTCTCGACCTCGATGGGAGCGACACTCATACGTCCATGCTGCCATTCGGCTCGGGCCCGAGCGAACCGGCTCACGGGCGGCCGGCCGAGCCGATATCCGACCCGGGGCGTACCCGCCGACCCGGTAGTACGGCAAAATCCCGCGCATGTCCTCTGCGCCCACACCGGGTTGGTACCCGGACCCGGAGATCACCGGCCACATCCGTTATTGGGACGGCGGTGCCTGGGTGCCGGACAGCAGTCGGCCGGCCGAGGAACCGGACCGACCCGCTGCCGAGCAAGCCGAACACGCCGCACACGCCGAGCAGTCCGATCCGTCCGCCCCGAGTGCGCAAGCCATCGGGCGGGGCGGCCGGGTGATACAGGGCGAGGTTCTGTCGGCGCGGACCGGCGACGTGTACGACATGTCCTCGACCGGGATGTACGCCAGGCCACCCGTGCCGCCGGACACCGAGCCGGCCCCCGGTCCCACGTCGTCGCACGGTCCCGCGCCCTTCCCCGACCACGTGGCCGCGTCCGCCGCGGGCCCGTTCGGTGCGCCGACCGCAGATGCCGTGCCCGGCCCCCGCCCGGGGGACGGGCCCGCGCCGTGGCGGCCGGTCCAGGCCGACATCTTCGGTAGCAACGAGCGCCGGCCGGCCGGTCTCGGGCGGCGCCTGCTCGCCCGGGTGGCCGACGTGCTCGTCCCGCTCGCGGCCGGGACCGCGGTCGGCATCCCGCTCGTCCCGGACGCGATCGACCACATCCGCGACAAGATCGACCGGGCTCGCTACGAGGGCCGCGACACGACCGTGTGGCTGCTCGACGGCACCACCGGCACCGCGTTGGCCGTCGTTTTGGGCACGGTGATCGTGGCCGCGCTGCTGTACGAGGCGCTGCCCACGTGGCGGTGGGGGCGGTCGCTCGGCAAGACCCTGTTCGGGCTGCGGGTCGCCGACCTCGACAGCCACGACACACCGACGTTGTGGCAATCCCTGCGCCGCTGGCTGGTCCTGTACGTGGCGGGCGTGGCGGTGGTGGGCGTCCTCGGCGCGCTGTGGGCGCTGTTCGACCGCCCGTGGCGGCAGGGCCTGCACGACAAGGCGGCGCGTACGTTCGTGGCCCGGGACTGAGGCGGGTACGCGGCGCGGACCGGGTGGGCACGGTGTGAGAGCGAAGGCACCCGGTCGGGCGCAGGGCGCGGACCGGGGAGAGCACTCGGGCTGGCGGAAGGCGCGGCGCCGAGGCGAGTTCGGCCCGCGCCTGACGGGGTGTCACCCGTACGGACGCGACCCGCGAAGCCAGGGCCACGACACGCGGGGCTCGATCGAACACGTCACGGCCGTGCTTGGTTTTGTCCGCTTTACTCGGATTTATGACAGGTAGTGCACCTCCCCCGCCCCCCGACCCCTTCGGCGACGACCCGTCCGGCCAAGGCCCCTACGGGCAACAGCAACCCGGGCAGCAGCCCCCGTACGGACAGCAACCCCCGGGACAGCAGCCCCCGTACGGGCAACAGCCCCCCGGGCAGCAGCCGCCCTACGGTCAACAGCCCCCGGGCCAATACCCGCCGGGCCAACAACCACCAGGCCCGCACGGCCCCTCCGGCCCGTACGGCCAGGACCCCTCGTACGGCGGTGGCGGTTACGGCGGCGGCCCCACCCTCGGCGGACCGCTCCGGCGCCTCGGAGCCCGCATCGTCGACAGCATCATCGTCGGTGTGGTCGCCGGACTGATCTCGTGGCCGATCACCGACTTCGACTACGACGACACGTCGTTCGGCAACCAGTTCTCGTCGGGCCTGATCTTCTCGCTGGTCTACTTCGTCTACGAGGGTTTCCAGCTCGACCGGTTCGGCCGCACGCTCGGCAAGCGCGTGGTGCGGATCAGGGTCGTGCGGGTCGCCGACGGCGGGCCCATCGGCGGTGCGACCGCGTGGACCCGCGCCGGTGTCTACACGCTGCCGCCGATCGTGCCGTGTCTGGGCACGATCTTTTGGCTGGTCAACGTGCTGTGGCAGTTCTGGGATCAGCCGTGGCACCAGTGTCTGCACGACAAGGCCGCGCGCACCACGGTCATCAGCGGGTCCTGATCCGCTGCGGGTGATGCCGTGCGCGGATGCCGAGCACTGCCGTCGTCGTGCCGAGCGCGATACCGATGCCCATGGCGACGGCAGCTCCCGCCACGGTTCGTGGTTCCCAGGCCGCCAATAGTGAGATCGTCAAGACGATCGTGACGAATACGCCGTAGCCGAGTCGGAGAAAATCACCCCTCGCCACGACGCACCACCTCCCCCTGCACCTCTTTGTGCACGCCCCCCGTTCCACGCTACTGCGCCGGCCGCGCAATGTAAGCACTCGACTGCGAACGGGATTTGTCCGTCGGGGCCGGGCGCCCGCACCCGACCGTCGGGCCGGCGGCGGGCGAGCACCGGGTCACGGGGCGGCGGGCTCCCCCTGGAGGGTTACGCCGGCCGAGTCGAGCTCCGCCACGGCTCGCGCGGTGGTCTCGGCGGCCACGCCCGCGGTGAGGCCGAGCAGGACCCGAGTGGCGAAGCCCTCGCGGACGGCGTCGAGCGCGGTGGCCCGCACGCAGTGGTCGGTCGCGATGCCGACCACGTCCACGTCGGTGACGCCGCGCGCCCGCAGCCAGTCGGCGAGCGAGGTGCCGTCCTCGGCGGCCCCCTCGAAGCCGCTGTACGCGGCGGCGTGGCTGCCCTTGGAGAACACCTCCTCGACCCGGCCCGACGCGACCACGGGCGCGAACGCCGGATGGAAGCGCGCGCCCTCGGTCCCCGCCACGCAGTGCGCCGGCCACGTGTTCTCGTAGTCGGGGGTCGCGGAGAAGTGCGCGCCCGGGTCCACGTGGTGGTCGCGGGTGGCCACGATGTGCGCGTACGCCGGCGTCTCGGCGTGCACGGGGTCCGGCGGCTGCTCGGCCGCGTTGGAGGCGACGTGGTGTCGGATCGCCTCGGCGACCGCGGCCCCGCCGGTCACGGCAAGGCTGCCGCCCTCGCAGAAGTCGTTCTGTACGTCCACGACGATCAAGGCCCGGGTCATCGCTGCACTTCCCCTACTCGTGGGTCCACTTCGTGCGTCTGTCCTGCCGGATACGAGCTCCGCCATCCGGAACCGGCGGCCGTTCGATCCGGCGGTCGGTTCGGTACGGCGGCCCGTTCGATCCGGTGGTCGGTTCGATACGAGAGCCCGTTCGAACCGGCGATCCGTTCGATCCGGCGGTCTATTCGTAGATGGTCGGGAGTACCGGTTCCCCGCGCGAGAGCTGAGTAGCCGACAACGGCAGTTCCTCACGCGAACGCTCGTGTCGATCGCGCGCCGCCGACAGCGACTCGCGGCCGACGATCTCGCCGGCGCGGACCAGCGGGACCAGCAACTCGCGCTCGCCGGGCACCGGTCGGGCGTCGGCGCGGTACGGGCGCAGCACCTCGGCCTCGGCGACGCCCTCCGCGTCGTAGCGCCGTACCGCGCTCTTGCGCCCGCCGTGGCTCGGCTTGCCGGGCGACTTCTTGGCGACGGGGATCAGCGGCGCGTCGGGCCCGTCGCTCACGGCGCGCGCGACGAGCTTGTACACGAGCGACGCGGTGGGCTGCCCCGAGCCGGTCACCAGCTGCGTGCCGACCCCGTACGCGTCCACCGGGGCCGCGCGCAGGGCCGCGATGGCGTACTCGTCCAGGTCGCTGGTGACCACGATGCGGGTCTTGACCGCGCCGAGGTCGTCGAGCTGGCGGCGGACCCGGTGCGCGAGCAGCAGCAGGTCGCCGGAGTCGAGCCGCACGGCGCCGAGTTCGTCGCCGGCGATGTCGACGGCGGCCTGTACCGCCGCCGGCACGTCGTAGGTGTCCACGAGGAGTGTGGTGTCGCGCCCGAGGGCGGCCACCTGCGCGGCGAACGCCTCGCGCTCGTCGTCGTGCAGAAGCGTGAACGCGTGGGCGCTGGTTCCCCTGGTGGGGATCCCGTACCGCTGCCCGGCGCGCAGGTTCGACGTGCTCGCGAAGCCACAGATGTACGCGGCGCGGGCGGCGGCGACCGCGGCCTCCTCGTGGGTGCGACGCGAGCCCATCTCGATGCACGGGCGCCCGGCGGCGGCCGCCGTCATCCGCGACGCGGCGGCGGCCACCGCGGCGTCGTGGTTGAGGATCGACAGGATCAACGTCTCCAGCACCACGGCCTCGGCGAAGCTGCCCTCGACCACCAGAAGCGGCGAGCCGGGGAACCAGCACTCGCCCTCGGCGTAGCCCCATACGTCGCCGGTGAACCGGTAGTCGGCGAGCCATTCGAGCGTCGCGGGGCCCACCACGCCGGCCTCCGACAGGAAGCGCAGCGTCTCGTCGTCGAAGCGGAAGTTCTCGATGCCGTCGAGCAGTCGGCCGGTGCCGGCGGTCACGCCGTAGCGGCGGCCTTCGGGCAGGCGACGCGCGAAGACCTCGAACACCGAACGGCGGTGCGCCGCGCCGCTGCGCAGCGCGGCTTCGAGCATCGTCAGCTCGTAGTGGTCCGTCAGCAGGGCGGTGGTTGCGGTGTCCATGTCGTCACCATAACACGATTACTCGTCAGACTGACGATTACTCGAAAGGTGATGCGCATCACGGGCATTCCCGACCTGCGGGCCTCCCGGAATGCTCATCTCCCCGCGCATGTCGTGAAACGTCGCATCCGCCCTACCGGTCGCGATCCTCCTCGGGCGTCGGCGCCCACGTCGAGCCGTTGATGTGCGTACCGCCCCCGACGAACAGGGTGTTGCCGGTGACGTAGCGCGAGTCCTCGCTCGCCAGGAACAGCGCGGCGCCGCCGATGTCGGTCTCCGGGTCGCCCATGCGGCCCATCGGGTTGGCCGACTCGGCGGTCGCGGCCGCCTCCGGGTTCGCCTTGGCGTACGCCTCGAACGCCTCGGTCCTGGCGCCCGGGCAGATCACATTGGCCCGGATCTGGTGCGGCGCCCACTCGCGCGCGGCCGAGCGGGTCAGCGCGCGCAACGCCTCCTTGCCGACGTTGTACTCGGCGGTGAATCGGTGCGCGTTGACGCCGTTGAGGCTGGCGATGTTGATCACGCTGCCGCCGCCGGCGTCGCGCATCGGCTCGAACGCCGCGCGCATCGTCCACCACCCGGCCCACAGCGCCATGTCCAGGCCGTGTTGGAACTGCTCGTCGGTCTTGTTCTCGATGTGATTGATCCGGCCGCCGCCCCACGCGTTGTTGACGAGCGTGTCGAGCCGGCCCCAGCGGGCGAGCGCGGCCTCCACCAGGCCGACCGCGTCGGCCTTGACGGTGACGTCGGCGGCCACCGCGACCGTCTCGACGCCGAACGCGTCGGTGATCTCGGCCGCGACCCGCTCGGCCGACTCGGCCCGGATGTCGTTGACCAGGATCCGACACCCCTCGGCCGCGAACCGCCGTGCGATCCCGCGCCCGATCCCGGCCCCGGAGCCGGTGATCACCGCGACGTGGTCCAGAAGACGTGCTGCCATGGCATTGACCTCCACGTAGATCGTTCCGTGCTACGTGGGTATCCCCGATGGTCTGACAAAACAAGGGAAAGCGCAGGTCAGGTGGGCCGCCACTGGTGACCGCAGTCACGGCACTTCTTGTCCCCGTAGGGCAGCGTGGAGACTTTGCCGGAGCCGCACTCGGGACACGTGGGACCGTCCGCGGCGGTCGGCGGACGCCAGCGCGCGGCACACGACCCGCAGACGTAGTCACCGACGATGTCGGTGCTGACCTTGGTCGACCCGCACTTGCCGCACTGCACTTCGACGTGCCGGCGCTTGCGCGGAGCGGCTCGGCCGATTGCCGCCTGCCGCTCGCGCTGCGCCGAGAAACCCCAGTAGGAGCGCAGCCGATCGGCCATGTCCGGCCGCAGGTCCGAGCGCTCGCCCTCCCCGGCACGGTTGACGCTTTCGCGCCGAGGCTGCTCGGTCATGACAACCAAGGTAAGTCATGCCACCCGCCGGGGACAGAACTCTCGACCCGCCTTGGTCACGGCGGTCTCCGTGCCCGCCTGCGCGCGAAGGCCGTCCGTGCGCAGCGCGGCCGAGGCCGGCACGCTCCGGTCGGGCCTCGGCCGTCGAGTCAGGCGGCCCGGCGGATCGCCGTGACCAGTCGGGCCGTGGCCTGTGCGCGCGCCAGGCGGCGCCGCCGCAACGCGATCGCCGCTACCCGTGTCTCTCGACTGTCCCGCTTCTCCACGACCGTCACCTCCGCACCGACCCCCATCCGCCCCGAGAGGGCGACACTGAGAAATCTAGGCGGCCGACCCCCGATCGGACGTCGCCCGGGAGTGCCGATCGGACCTACTCCCAGAGGACGACCCGAACCCCGAAGTACCCCTGAGGCATGCGCCGAGTGGAGTACTCACGTCCCCGCGCGACACCTGACGTAGCGTCAAGTGACACAGCGTCAGGTCGACGTGGACGGGTCGGCGAGGTCGAACCGGTGGGGTCGCTCGGGTGGGTGAGGTCGCGCCGGTGGGTCGCTCGGGTGGGTGAGGTCGCCCAGGTCGGTGACGTCGAGCCGGTGGAGTCGGCCGGGTCGGTGAGGCGTCCCGGGCCGGTGCTTCGCGGTCCGCAGCATCGACAGGGGCGTCCCGGGTCAGATCACCTTGCCCGGGTTGAGGATGCCCAGCGGGTCGAACGCCGACTTGACGCTCAGGTGGGCCCGTACGCCAACCGGGCCCAGTTCCGTCGCGAGCCACTCGCGCTTGAGCAGGCCCACACCGTGTTCGCCGGTGATCGTGCCGCCGAGGTCCAGGCCGAGCCGCATGATCGCGTCGAACGCCGCGTGCGCCCGCTCGACCGCGGCGGGGTCGGTCGCGTCGAAGACCACGATCGGGTGGGTGTTGCCGTCGCCGGCGTGCGCGCACACCCCTATCCGGGTCTCGAAGCGCTCGGCGATCGCGGCCACGCCGTCGAGCAGCTCACCCAGCCGCGAGCGCGGCACCGCGACGTCGTCGATCAGGCTGGTGCCCAGCCGCTCCAGGGCCGGCAGCGCGAGTCGCCTCGCCTGCATGAACATCGCCGAGTCCTCGGCGTCCTCGGCGGTGAACGCCTCGAACGCGCCGGCCTCCGTACAGATCGCCTCGATGGCGGCGAGTTCGGCGGCCGGCTCCGGCGTGTCCAGCCCGACCAGGAGGAGCGCGGCCGTCTCGTCCGGCAGGCCCATGTTCGACATCGCGTTGACCGCGCGCACCGTGGTGCCGTCCATCAGCTCCATCAGCGACGGCGTGTGCCCGGCCGCCATGATCCGCGCCACCGCGACCCCCGCGGCCGTCGTGGACGCGAACTGGGCCACCGTCACCAGCGCGGGCGGTGGCGTGGGCCGCAGTGCGAGGGTCGCCTGCGTGACCACGCCCAACGTGCCCTCGGCCCCGACGAACAAACGGGTGAGGTCGTAGCCCGCGACGCCCTTCGGGGTCCGCCGCCCGGTCCGCAGCACCTCGCCGTCGGCGAGCACGACCTCCAGGCCGAGCACGTACTCGGCGGTCACGCCGTACTTGACGCAGCACAGCCCGCCCGCGCCGGTGCCGATGTTGCCGCCGATCGTGCAGGTCTCCCAGCTCGACGGGTCCGGCGGGTAGACCAGGCCGTGCTCGGCGGTCGCCTTGGACAGGTCGGCGTTGACCACGCCCGGCTCGACCACGGCGATGCGGTCGACGGGGTCGACGCTCAGGATGCGATTCATCCGTACGAGCGACAGCACGATGCACCCGTCGACGGCGTTCGCGCCGCCCGACAGGCCGGTGCGCGCGCCCTGTGGGACGACCGGTACCCGCAGTCGGGTGGCCACCCGCATGACGTGGCGCACGTGTTCGGTGGTCTCCGCGAGGACGACCAGGGCCGGGGTCCCCGCCTCGCACAGACCCGCCATGTCCCGCGCGTACGACGCGGCGATGTCCGCGTCCGTGACGAGGACGTGAGCGGGCAGACCCTCGCGCAGTGCGGCGAACAGGTCGGTGGTCATGGTGCCTCCCGGGGTGACCGTGAATGGCCCCAGGGTAGGCACCCGGAAAGCCCGCACCAGAGGGAGGGCAACCTTGCAGATAGACCGGTTGGATGCCGCGCTCATACGACTGCTCGTCGAGACGCCGCGGATCGGCGTCGTCGAGTGCTCGCGTCGACTCGCGGTGGCGCGCGGGACCGTGCAGGCCCGCCTGGACCGCCTGCGCGACGCGGGTGTCATCCGGGGCTTCGGGCCCGACGTGGATCCGGGCGCACTCGGCTTCGCGGTGACCGCGTTCGCGACCCTGGAGATCCGGCAGGGCCAGGGCCGGGGAGTGCAGAAGCACCTGGAAGGCATCGCACAAGTCCTCGAACTGCACACGATCACCGGCCGGGGCGACCTGCTCTGCCGAATCGTCGCGCGCTCGAACAGCGATCTGCAACGGGTGATCGAACAGATCCTGGAGTACGACCCGGTGGTGCGCGTGTCGACCACGATCGCGCTGGACAACCCCGTGCCCTACCGGGTGCTGCCGCTCGTGGAAGGCGCCGTGGCGGACGGGTGAAAGCCCACCGGAACGGGTGAGGAATCCCCTCGCTCGGCCCATCGGGCGTTTCCGGGTTCGGCGCGGGCGGTAACGGATCCCGGTCATCACCGGAGCCGGGGAAAGGGCCGCCTTGAGTTTCTGGGACTACGTTTCCAGCCGCCGGGAGCAGCTGTGGATCGAGACCTGGATGCACGCGAGCGCGGTGTTCCAGTGCATGGTCGTCGCGACGGTCATCGGCGTCGCGCTCGCGATCGCCACCTACCGCAGCGCCCTCGCGTCGCGGATCGCGATCGGCGTCACGGCGACCATCCTGACCGTTCCCTCGTTCGCTCTGCTCGGCCTGTTGATCCCGATGCTCGGCCTGGGCGTCGCGCCGACGGTGGTCGCGCTCGTGCTGTACGCGCTGCTGCCGATCGTGCGCAATGCCATCGTCGGCCTGGCCGGTGTCGATCCACAGCTTGTGGACGCCGCGCGCGGAATCGGGATGAACCGGGTGATGATCCTGCTGCGGGTCGAACTCCCGCTCGCTTGGCCGGCTTTGCTCACCGGCATCCGGGTGTCCACCCAGATGATCATGGGCATCGCGGCGATCGCCGCCTACGTGTCCGGTCCCGGACTGGGCAACGAGATCTTCAACGGACTGGCCCGCCTGGGCAGCAAGAACGCGATCAACGCCGCCTGGGCGGGCACCCTCGGCGTGGTCGTTTTGGCCCTGCTCTTCGACGCCGCCTATGTGCTGCTCGGCCGGCTGACCGTTCCCAGGGGGATCCGTGGCTGACGTCACCGGCGCGACCATCCGACTCGAAGAGCTCACCAAGCGGTTTCCGGGCGGGAAGCAGCCCGCGGTGGACCGCGTCACGCTGGAGATCCCCGCCGGTCGCCTCGTGGTGCTGGTCGGTCCGTCCGGCAGCGGCAAGACCACCACGATGAAGATGATCAACCGGCTGATCGAGCCCACGTCGGGCCGGATCATGATCGACGACCGCGACGTGACCCACCTGGACCCGGTCAAGCTGCGCCGCAAGATCGGCTACGCGATCCAGAACAGTGGCCTGTTCCCGCACATGACGGTGGGTCAAAACATCGCCCTGGTCCCGAAGATGCTGGGATGGAGTCGGTCCAGGGTGTCCGGCCGGGTGGACGAACTCCTGGAGACCGTCGGCCTGGAGAGCGCCGACTTTCGCAACCGCTATCCCCGTCAGCTCTCCGGCGGCCAGCAACAGCGGGTGGGGGTCGCGCGGGCGCTCGCGGGCGACCCGCCCGTCCTGCTCATGGACGAGCCGTTCGGCGCCGTCGATCCGATCACCCGCGGCCATCTCCAGGACGAACTGATCCGGATCCAGCACGAGTTGCACAAGACGATCGTCTTCGTCACGCACGACTTCGACGAGGCGGTCAAGCTCGGCGACCGGATCGTGGTGTTGCGCGAGCAGTCGCACATCGCCCAGTACGACACTCCCGAGGCGATCCTGACCAGCCCCGCCGACGACTTCGTGGCCGGGTTCGTCGGGGCGGGCGCCGCGCTCAAGCGGTTGACCCTCTCCCGGGTGCGCGAGGTCGAGGTGAAGCCGTTCGCGACGGCGAGCATGCGCGACGACGTCGCGACGATCCGCCGGGCCGCGCGCGAGCACGGCACCGACGAGGTGCTGTTGCTCGACGACCGCGGCCGGCCCACCCGCTGGATCCGCCGCGAGGAGGTACGGCGCGGCGGCCCCGGACTCACGGTGACCGCGCACGAGGTGGGCGACACCGTCACCCGCGACGCCACGCTGCGGGACGCGCTCGACGCGATCCTGACCGAGGGCGGCGGCAAGGTCGCGGTGACCGGCGCGCGCGGCGAGTACGTCGGCGTGGTGTCGATCGAGACGCTGATGACCTCCATCCAGGAGATGCTGGAAGCCGACCGTGAGGACGCGCGCGTGCACCTCGAGGAGTTGGAGGCGCAGCAAAACGTCCAGCGCTTCGAGGAGGAGGAGCGGGCCGGTCACGTCGACGGCGCGCACGCGGCCGAGAGCGACCAGCGGTGAGCGGGCAGCAGGTCCGGCCGGTCGGCCCCACCGTCGACGCCGACACCCGGGCCGCACGGCCGCTCGCGTTGCCGTCACGCTTTCGGTGGACCGACTTCGTGGTCGTGCCGGTGTTCCTGGGCCTGGTCCTGCTCGCGCTGTGGCAGTGGATCACCCACGAGGACCTGGACGCGATCGAACGCACCACGCTCGCGTGGTCCAACGTCCGGCGCCGGCTGATCGAGCACATCGAACTCACCGCGGTGTCCACGGTGTTGGTCCTGGTCATCGCGATCCCGCTGGGCATCCTGTTGACTCGCCGCGGGGCCCGTCGATTCTCGCCGTTCGTCCTCGCGCTGGCCAACATCGGCCAGGCCACGCCCGCCATCGGCCTGCTGGTGCTGCTCACCCTGTGGCTCGGGGTGGGCGTCAAGGTCGCGCTGATCGGCGCGGTGGCGTACGCGGTCCTGCCGGTGCTGAGCAACACGATCGCGGGGCTGGAGAACGTCGACGGCACCCTGGTCGAGGCCGCTCGCGGGATCGGGATGTCCATGCCCGGTGTGTTGTTCAAGGTGGAACTCCCGCTCGCGGTGCCGCTCGTACTCGCCGGCGTACGCAACGCGCTCGTGCTCAACGTCGGTACCGCCACCCTCGCGACGTTCGTCAACGCGGGCGGGCTCGGCGACATCATCCAGGACGGGATCCTGCTCCAGCGCACGCGAGTGCTGATCGTCGGCAGCGTGCTGACCGTGGTGCTCGCGCTCGCGGTGGACTGGCTGGCGTCCCTCGCCGAACAGGGCCTGCGCCCACGCGGCCTGCGAAACGGCGGCTGACGATGGCTCACGCGGTGTTGCGGGCGAGCCTGTCGGTCGTGCTCGCGTTCGCGCTCGGGTCCGCGTGCGGCCTGCAAAGCGGCCTGCCGCTGACCACCGACGCCGAACCCGGCTCGATCCGCAAGGAGCCCACGCTGGACGGCAAGACGCTGACGGTCAGCTCGAAGGAGTTCAGCGAGCAGCTCGTACTCGGCGAGATCGCCGGCCTCGCGCTCAAGGTCGCGGGCGCGAACGTGATCGACAAGACCAACATCAAGGGCTCGATCGGCGCGCGCGAAGCGCTCAAAAAGGGCTCGGTGGACCTGTACTGGGAGTACACGGGCACCGCGTGGATCAACTACCTCGGCCACACCACGCCGATCACCGACCCGCAACAACAGTGGGAGGCGGTGGCCAGGCAGGACTTGTCCAACCACATCGTGTGGCTCCCGCCGGCCCCGCTGAACAACACCTACGCCTTCGCCGGGACGCAGGCGAACATGCGCAGATACGCGCTGAACACGCTCAGCGACGTCGCCGTGCTCGCGAAGCGGGACAACGGCGCGGTGACGTTCTGCGTCGAGAACGAGTTCGCGGCCCGCGGCGACGGGCTGGGCGGCGTGCTCGCGGCGTACGGCATCAAGGTCCCGGACGGCAACATCCGCAAGATGCAGTCGGGCCTGATCTACACCGAGACGGCCAAGGGCTCCACCTGCCTGCTGGGCGAGGTCTTCACCACCGACGGCCGAATCCAGGCGATGAACCTGAAGGTCCTGGAAGACGACAAACACTTCTTCCCGAACTACAACGCCGCGGTCACGATCAACGAGAAGACCTACAAGAAGTACCCGGTGATCAAAGACGTCATGGCCCCGATCACCGCAAAACTCACCACGGACGTCATGCGAAGCCTCAACGCCGAAGTAGACGTGGCAGGCCGCGAACCAAGAGACGTAGCCGAAGCCTGGCTGAAACAAGAAGGCTTCATCACCTGACCCCCAATCAGCCCGTCCGAGCCCAGTCGGACCCAACCAGCCCGTCCGGCGTTTGAGGACGAACGACCCCCAGGACGCAAGAACCCCAACCCGAGCCCCCCAGGCCCAAAATCAGCCCGTCCGGCGTTTGAGGACGAACGTCCTACGGCACGCAACAATCCCATCCGAGCCCAGTCAGACCCGATCAGCCCGTCCGGCGTTTGAGGACGAACGACCCCCAGGACGCAAGAACCCCAACCCGAGCCCGCCCAGGCCCAAAATCAGCCCGTCCGGCGATTGAGGACACCCGAAAACCCACCAACCTCAACAACGAGGAACCACGCCACCCGAGTTCAAAGCGTTCAACGCCGACACCGCCCCAGCCAACGTCTCGACCGGAATCAACCGAAGCCCCCCCGCCCCAACCCGCGTAGCCTCCGCACACTCGCCCTTGGGCAACATGAACACCGTCGCCCCATCCCGCTTCGCGGCCAGCAACTTGAGCGGCAGCCCACCGATCTCGCCGACCTTGCCGGCCTTGTCGATCGCACCCGTGCCGCCGATGGTCCGCCCACCCGTGAGTTCACCGGGAGTCAGCTTGTCCACGATGCCCAGCGCGAAGAACAACCCGGCACTGGGACCGCCGACGTCCGTGAGGTGCAACTTGACCTGAACCTGATCGGGCGCCTTGCCGAGGTAGTTCAAGGCGGCGACCGTCGCGTCGTCCTGCGAGTCCCGCATGTCCTTGAGGTTGGTCTCGACGACTTCCTTGACGCTCTTGCCCTCCGGGTAGATGGCCTTCTTGGGCACGACGGACGCGTCCGTGTCCCACCACGAGCGCAACAGCGAACCCAGCCGAATCGTGTCGCCGCGCGCGGGAGCGTGAATGGTCGTCAGCAACAAGTGCCCGGTCGTCGGATCCACCACCGTGGGCCCCGAGATCTCGATCACCGGCCGACCCGCGTCGTCACCGAGCACATCGGCCGTGGACCCCGGAGTGGTCACGACATACGGCATCGGCACGCTGAACGCGAAGACGAAGAGAATCACGACAAGAAGAACGGACACCGCGAGGGTGCGCTGGGTACGGGCCACGCTTGGCAATTAAACACGGCGCGGTCCCGCCCGCCGTACCGGACTCGCGCGCACGCCCAACGGCACACCCGCACCGGCCGAGACCGTCCACCGATCACGTAGTCGACCCGCTACGCAGCCGACACGTGTACACCGCCCAGTTCCTCGGACAATTCGGCCGCCGCCTCGGCCACCCGCGCGCCGACGTGTTCGGTGTCCAGGTTGCCGAGCGAGACGATGCCCACGCTCGATTCGACGGCCGCGAGGTGCGGTACCGCGGCCGCGATGCCCGGGACGGTGTGCCGTCCGTCGCCCGGGGCGTAGACGTACGTGGTCGCGGCGTCCAGCCCCGCGATCGTCCGGCGGGCGGCCAGGATCGCCAGTCCCGCCGCACCGGCGTCCAGCGCGTGCCGCGAGCCCACGCGGTAGGCCACGTGATAGTCGGTCCACGTCGGCTCGGCGACCGCGACGACGAGCGCCTCCATGCCGTCGACGATGGTCAGGTGGGCGGTGGCGCCGGTCTCCTCGGCCAGGCGGCGCAGACACGGCACGGCCGCGTCCCGGACCAGCGGTTGCGCCCGACGGGCCAATTGCAGCGCGCCGAGCCCCAGTCGGGTCCGGCCGTTGACGTCTCGGCGTATGAGGCCGTGTTGTCCCAGCGTGGCGAGAATGCGATAGACGACCGTGCGATTGACCCCGAGTCGAGTGGCGATGTCGGGAACCGACATCCCCTCCGGCGCATCGGCGAGCAGTGCGAGGACCTTGAGCCCTCGGTCAAGGATCTGTGACGTTTCGGCGACCACGATCCCCCTCCCTTCGCGTGACGTGTCCAGTACGTCCAGCGGCATTCGCTTCCCCAAGCGGAGCCGCATTCGCGAGGCTGTGCGGCACCAGATCGTGGAGCGCGAACACGTACTCGGCTGTGGTCGGCGGGCAGGCCGATCACGTCCCACGGCTGCGCAGGACGGTTTCTCCCAGGCGGCGCGTCGGAAGATCACGCTAACCAGCAAAGCCCCAAGTGGCACGTGATATCCGGGATTCGGACAGGCAAAATATCGACTGAAGGGCCTCAGTTGCCGCATTTCCGGCGAATCACCAAATGTGATCCGCGCTACGTCGGGTTCAAGACACGTGACACGGTTCAGCGTCCGGGCCCGGTCGCCCACTCCCGGATCTTGGCGATTCGCGCTTCCAGTTGGCCGGCGACGGCCTGGGCCACCGGTGGCCCCCCGCACACGCGCCGCAACTCGGTGTGGATCTGGCCGTGGGTCTGGCCCGTACGGTGGTGCCACGCGGCGACCATCGTGTTGAGTTCCTTGCGCATCGCGCTCATTTGACGGTGCGTCACCACCGGTCGCTGGTCGGCGGGTTTCTCCGACAGGTCGGCCTCGTGGTCGGGCTTGCGCCGGCTCTTGGCGACCTGCTTGGCCTGCCGCGAGCGCAGCAGCATCTGTACCTGGTCGGGTTCGAGCAGTCCGGGGAGGCCGAGGTACTCCTCTTCCTCCTCGCTGCCCACATGCGCCTGGAGGCCGAACTCGGCGCCGTCGAACAGCACTCGGTCGAACCGCGCCTCGCTCTCCAGGGCCTCGAAGGCGAACTGCTCCTGCTGCCCCGGTTCGTCCTTTTGCGCGTTGGCCTGGGCGAGGAGGGCGTCCTCCTCGTCGTACATCCCGCCCTCCTTCTTGGGGCGGTCCAGGACGTGGTCGCGCTCGACCTCCATCTCGTTCGCGTGCTGGAGCAGCGTGGGCACGGACGGCAGGAACACCGACGCGGTCTCGCCCCGGCGCCGGGCCCGCACGAAGCGGCCGACCGCCTGGGCGAAGAACAGCGGCGTGGAGATCGTGGTCGCGAACACGCCGACCGACAGGCGTGGGACGTCCACGCCCTCCGAGACCATCCGCACCGCGACCATCCAGCGCTCCTCGGACGCGGAGAAATCGTCGATCTTCTTCGACGCGCCCGCGTCGTCGGACAGTACGAGCGTCGCGCCCTGGCCGGTGATCTCGCGGATCATCCGCGCGTACGCACGGGCCGACTCGTGGTCGGTGGCGATCACCAGGCCGCCGGCGTCGGGGACGGCCTTGCGTACCTCGTCCAGGCGGCGGTCCGCGGCCCGCAGCACCTGCGGCATCCACGAGCCCTGCGGATCGAGCGCGGTACGCCACGCCTGGCTGATCGCGTCCTTGGTCATCGGCTCGCCGAGCGAGGCCGCGATCTCGTCGCCGGCCTTGGTCCGCCAGCGCAGGTCGCCCGAGTAGGACATGAAGATCACCGGGCGCACGACACCGTCGGAGAGCGCGTGGCCGTAGCCGTAGGTGTAGTCGGCGGAGGAGCGGCGGATGCCGTCCTTGCCCTCCTCGTACACCACGAACGGGATCGGGTTGATGTCGGAGCGAAACGGCGTACCGGTCAGCGCGAGTCGGCGCGTGGCCGGCTCGAACGCCTCCAGGCACGCCTCGCCCCACGACTTGCTGTCGCCGGCGTGGTGGATCTCGTCCAGGATCACCAGCGTCTTGCGGTTCTCGCAGCGTCGACGGTGCAGCATCGGGTGCACGCCGACGCCCGCGTAGGTGACCGCGATGCCGTGGTACTCCTTCGACACCGGACCCGACGCACTCGAATAGTTGGGGTCGATCCGCAGGCCGATCCGGGCGGCGGCCTCGGCCCACTGCTTCTTGAGGTGGTCGGTCGGCGCGACGATGGTGATCTGGTGGATCGCGTGCGCGTCGAGCAACTCGGACGCGATGCGCAGCGCGAACGTCGTCTTGCCGGCGCCCGGTGTGGCCACCGCGAGGAAGTCGCGCGGCTGCCGTTCGAGGTAGGTGTCGAGGGCCCCCTGCTGCCAGGCGCGGAGCTTGTTGGCCGTGCCCCACGGAGCGCGGTTGGGGAACGCCGGGGACAGATGGGACGCGGCTGCGGTACTCACTGCGACGGGTCTGCTCCAAGCCGAGGCGCGGTTGCGGGCAAGCGATCAGGCTACCCGAGCGGCTCACCACTTCCGCGCAGACCGCGCACGAGGACACGCCGAAATCGGCAACCACCGACCCACTGCGGCGAGTCGCGACAAACCGGCCGGGTCCATGCTTGGCCGGAAATTGCGCCGACAGCCGAGAAGTTTCTCTCCGGGCGGAATCCGAAAAGGCGAGGAACGATCTTTTACAATGCCTTCGAGTGTCCGCCAGGTGGTCCCTGACCAGGGGATTTGCGGCCGGTTAAAGATCGTCTCGGCCATCGCGGCAGCAAGGGGTCGACCATCTCCCGTCCCCCGAGACCACATATCGCTATTACGCTCAGCGCCAAACGGGCCGTTCACGTCGAATGGCTGGGGAATTCTTTCGGTCAACTTCTTCCCGGCCTTCTCGACGTATCGGAGATCCGATGGCGCGCTCGACGCCGCACCCGTTGCGGGGCTCCCCTTATCGGCCCGTGCTCGCGCACCCGGTGCTGCGTCGGCTGCTGCCGGGCTACGCGATCTCGTCGATCGGCGACGGCATGGCGGTGGTCGCGGTCGGGTGGCTGGCGGTGGAGTTGGCGCCGGCCGACGCGCGGGGCGTGTGGGTGGCACTCGCGGCGGCGGCGTACACCCTGCCGGGCGCGCTGGGCGCGGTCGTCCTCAACCGCCTCCTCCGCGGCCGCAACCCGGCGCGGCTCGCGACGTGGGACGCACTGCTGCGGGCGACCGCGCTCGGCGCGATACCGGTGGCGCACGTCGCGGGGGCGCTGTCGATCGGCCTGTGCGTCGCGCTGCTCGCGATGTCGTCGGTGCTCCACTCGTGGGGTCAGGCAGGTACGTACACGCTGCTCGCGCGGCAACTGCGCGAGCGCGACCATCTCGCGGGCAACGCACTGTTCTCCACGATCGGCTCGGTATCGAGCGTCGCCGGGCCGCTGCTGTCCGCCGCCATGGTGGTGTGGACCGGCGCGATCGGCGTGATCGCCGTCGACGCGGCCTCGTTCGCGATCCTGGCGGGCACCCTGCTGGTGGCGGCGCCCGGTGCGGACAGCGGCGTGGGGGCCGCCGAGGCCACCGGGACGGACGGGGCCGGGGCTGCCGAGACGGCTGGGACGGGCGGCGCCGGGGTTGCCGAGACGGCTGGGACGGGCGAGGCCGGGCCTGCCGAGACGGCTGGGACAGCCGGGGCCGGGGTTGCCGAGACGGCCGGGACAGCCGGCGCCGGGCCTGCCGAGACGGCCGGGACAGCCGGCGCCGGGCCTGCCGAGACGGCCGGGACAGCCGGGGCGGCCGACGCCGAGGACCCGGAGCGGATGCCCGTCGAGGGCGCCTCTCGGGCCGGCGGCGTGGCAGTGATCCGCGCCGACCCCACGATGCGCAACCTGGTGCTGCTCACCATCGGGTTCTTCTTCCTCTTCGGCCCCGTCTACGTGGCCCTGCCCCTGCACGTCACCCAGGACCTGCACGCGTCGGCCGGCACCCTCGCCGGCTTCTACAGCCTCTTCGGCGCCGGCGCCGTACTCGGCTCCCTGCTCGCCGGCTACCTCCGCCGCCTCCCCTTGGCCCGAGCCGCCGCCGGCATCGTCACGCTCTCCGGCCTGACCCTGCTCCCGGTTGGCCTGGGCGCCCCGACCTGGGCGGCGATGGCAGGCTTCGCCCTCCTGGGCTTCCTGTGGCCACCCTTCTCCACGATGTCCACCACCCTCTTCCAACACTCGTCCACCCCGGCCCAACTCCCCCAAGTCCTGGCCGTCGTCTCCGCGATCCGCATCCTCGCCGTCCCCCTGGGCACCGCCCTGGGCGGCCCATCGGTAGCCACCCTCGGCCCCGAACCCACCCTCCTGATCAGCGCCTCGGGCATCCTCACCCTGGGCCTGATCACCGTGACCGCCCTCCCCCGACACCTGAACAACCACCCAAGCCAACCCGGCCCGTCCGGCGCCTGAGGACACCCGACAAGCCCGGACCAACCAATCCAGCCCGTCCGGCCCATGAGGACAACCCCAAGAACCCAGAGCAGCCAGATCAGCCCGTCCGGCGCTTGAGGACACCCGACAAGCCCGGACCAACCAAAATCAGCCCGTCCGGCGCCTGAGGACAACCCCAAGAACCCAGGACAGCCAAAACAGCCCGTCCGGCGCCTGAGGACACCGACAAACCCGGACCAACCAAAATCAGCCCGTCCGGCGCCTGAGGACAACCCCAAGAACCCAAGGCAGCCAAGACAGCCCGTCCGGCGCCTGAGGACGCCCGACAAACCCGGACCAACCCTCAGCACCGAACCCACCTACCCCGCTTCCGATCCCGTCGCGAGCAAACTGATGTCACTCGTCTGATGCCGCCAAGCCACCCCCGGCAAGGCCCGAGTGACCCCAACCGCGTTCACCGATTCCACCCGGCACTCCTCGATCGCCTCGCCGATCACGTGGAAATCGAGGCCCGCCGAAGCGAACTCGGCCCGGCAGGCGTCGAGATGCTCCGGCGGTAGCGTGAAGGCCAGCTGGAAGTCGGAGGACGCGCTCATCGACAGGGCCAACGGCTCGACGCCCATCAGTTCGGCCACCGCCCGCACCGCCGGGTCGATGGGTACGTTCTGCTCGACCACCCGGAATCCGACGGAGGCCGCGGCCATGATCTGGTCGATGGTCGCCTTCAGACCGTCCGAGGTGTCCTGGCAAGCGGTGGCGTAGGGTTCGCGCGCCAGGATGCGCCCCTCGGCCACCCGGGCCCGAGGCGATTTCCAGGCGTTCAACAGTCGCTCTTCCGTGGCGGCGGGCAAGGTCCAGCCCTCGGCCTCTTGCCGGGGGAAGTACGCGACGGCCGCACCGAGGACGCCGCACACGCCGGTGACACACAGCAGGTCCCCCGGCCGCGCCCCCTTGCGCATCAGGGCCTTGCCGGGACGGCAGATCCCCAGCGCGGTGGCGGACAGCACCACCCGCTCGGCGTTGCCGATGTCGCCGCCGACGTTGAGCACCCCGAAGTCCGTGCAGGCCTGGTGGATGCCCGCGATCACCTGCCGAAAGCCGGCGTCGTCCAACTCGCTCGGATACCGCACCACCGTGAGCACGCCGATCGGTGTCGCGCCCATCGCGGCCACATCGCTGACGTTCGCGGCCACGACGTAGTACCCGATGTCGAAACCCGTCAGGAGCCCCATCTCGTACAGCACGAATTTCGGACCGCGGACGTAGTCCGATCCCACGACGAGCGAAACCGGTTCCTTGATGTCGTAGACGGCGCAATCGTCCTTGGCGTCGGCCCCCGCCACCAGGTCGACGGCCAGCCCGTCCGCCCCGACGTCGGCTCCCGATTGGCCGCTGAAGAACTCGGCGACGAGCCGCCGCACCCGGGTGGGCTCGTCCGAGTAGGTAGGTTCGATGTCACTCACGAGGCCACCACCCGCAACTCGCGTACGACGCTGTTGAGGACGGCATCGGCCGGCAGGTACGTCGACTCGATCTCGACCGAGCCCGCAAGCGCGCGAATCGCGTCACGATTCTCGATGTCGCGGCTCGTGGCCGGTCCCACGGCGGCGGAACGATGCCTTATGTCCCGGTACTGAGCACGTCGGCGTTCTCGCCGCACCGTCAGGCTCGCCGTCAGGTAGATGTTCAACGTGGCCTGCGGCAGCAAGGTGACCGCGACGTCCCGACCGACGACCACGATGTTTCGGTGCCGATCGACGATCTCGCGATGCATGTGCAGGATCTCGGAACGCCAGGACTGATCCGAGGCCACCTGTTTGAGTCGGTCGTCCTGCTCGGGCCCCCAGATCCGGTCGGAAACGTCCTTTCCGCGGTAGAGAATTCTGCCCTCGCCGTCGTGATCCGATTTTCCCGCGTCGGGCCCGATGCCGGGCCGGTGCTCGATGACGGACCACAGGTCCGCCCTCTTCGGCGAGACGGATTCCCGGCCCAGTGCGTAGGCAACGGCCCGATAGGTCAATCCACTGTCGAGAAAGACCAATCCGAATCTACGCGCCAGGCCCGTCGCAAGTGTCGTCTTGCCACTCGCGGTCGGACCGTCGATCGAAATTGAGAGCACGGATACCTGTTTCCCCTCGAACCGATTTCGTCTGCCGGTGGTGCGGTCATGTCCGCCGAAAAGTGGCGGGTGTACTCCTACCGACTCTCGCAACGTGCGACGTGGCATTGCCTGCGACGTCGGAACTCCATCGACTCGTCCGCACCATCGTTTCGCGCAACAGTTCCGGGCGGATCGAGACCGAATAATCCCAGAGCGGGTCGGGTATGCCGAGGATCCGCCCGACTATCGAGCGCAGGTATTGACCGCGCACGTGGGATTCCGCGCGATAGAGGCGCATTCCCGTGTCGTCGAGGCAGAAGAAATAGGAGCCTTGACCGCCGACCGAGGGCAGGTCGTCCAGACTCGGGACCTCTACGGGGGTCAATCCGTCGGCCAGAATCAGCCTGTTCACGGCTCCACCGGCGATCGGCAGCAGGTGCCAGTGGGCGTGGGAGATGCAGGCCGTCGATGTCATGTCGAGCGACGAGCCGTGCTCCACGATGGTCAGGGCGCCGAAGGTGTCCAGATAGCGCGGCACGATCTCGGCGAGGAGATCGGCCAGCTCCGCGCTGCCGTCGGAGATCAGTCGAGCGAAGCTCGGATAGTGCTCGATCGGCAACAACAGCAGGTGTCCGACGCATAACGGAGAAAGGTCCGCGAGGACGCGAAGATGCGCCGTGGCGCAAATGGTTCGACTCTCCGGATCGCCCTGGTAGACCAGCGAAAAAGCCGTTGCCGAAGAGCCGCGCAGTTCCTCGCACAGATCCGAACCATCACACTGGAATCGGGCGCGCATATCTGATCCCCCATCCGACGGAGCAGCACGTGAAAAACGTTGCGAAGTCGGCCTCAGGATTGATAACCTACCGTGATCACTTGCCAACTGCAAGGATCTTTGACGGAGCGTCAGATTCCGCTCGGGTCCCAGGTCGGCTTTCTTCATGATCCATGGCCGCATGATCCATGGCCGCTCGATCCCCGACCGCACGATGCGTTGCCGTGAATACGCCGGCCCAGGCATCGGACGAAGATCCGCGATACGGGCGCCGGCACCTGCGCACGCCGAATGCGACCGGGAAGACCATCGATTATCAAATCCGAGGTCCCTAAACTGCCCGGATGAGACCTTCGACGGCAAAGCTCCTGGACCGCCTGATCCTGCTCGCCGCGACGATCCTCATGGCGGCTCGCCAGTACCACGTGCCGAGCAAGGATTTCTGGGAGCGGTCTGCCGACGACACGGACTACCTGCCCTTGGTGCTGATCTGCACGATCGGGGTCTTCGGCGCGCTCACTCCCTGCCAGGCGCTGGTGAAGCGCAGCCTGACCGCAGCGAGGACGGCGACAAGAAACGAGATACTCACGCACCTCGGCGGGGTTCTCAAGATTGCGACCAAGGGATCTTCGCCGATCGACATCGGCGACGTCGCGCTCTACATCTGGCGGGTCCGGCGCTCGGTCCGACACCCGTGGCACGGTCGCCTCGAACGGGTCGCCGCCTACCGCCTCGGCAATGTCCAGCCGACGAGATCCTTCGCGCCACCCAAGGGTGTCGGTGTGGTCGGGCTCTGCTGGAAAGAGAACGCCGAGCAGAAAAAGAACGTCGAGCGACTGGCCGTACGATTGGCGACTGCGGGTGACTTCGAAAGCCATCGCAACGCGCACGGCGAGGACGCGGTGATGGGGCTTTCCTGGCTCGACTTCACGCGCGTACGTCATCGGGGCGCAGTATTCGCGACGCCGATCAGGAATCGAGCCGGCAATTTCGTCGGGTGCATCAGCGTCGATGCGCGCACGGGCTACGACGTGCTGGCCGTCCCCGAATTCTGGCAGGAAATCAATTCCCTGAGCCAGACTCTCGGAAAGCGAAGCCTGCAGAACCTCTGACCGACTCGACGACACCGGCCGGTCGTTCTTTATCGCTTGACGTCGGCACATTCCGATCCGCGTTCCGCAGAATCGCCGGCCGGCTCGGGCTCGGGTGCGAGTGCGGGCTCGGGTGCGACCTCGGGCGCGGATCCGGCCGCCGGTGTCGCGGCGGGAGCCCACGTCTCGGGATGGCAGTTGGGTACCACCTGCCTGATCCCGCCCCGGGGGTCCTCGACGTCACCGAAGGTGCGTGGGATCAGATGGATGTGCAAGTGATCGATGGTGCGACCGGCCGCCCGGCCCTCGTTGACGCCGACGGTCCAGCCGTCCGGCCGGTGGTCGGCGGAGAGCTTGCGCTGTACGGCCACCATCAGGGCGTACGCGTCGTGCACCTCTGCGGGCGTGAGCTCGAACAAAGACTCGACATGCCGCTTCGGAACGATCTCGACATGCCCTTCGGCTGCCGGGAAGTTGTCGTACCTGGCATAGAAAGTGCCGTTTTGCTGGAGGATATTATTCAAGTCCGGACGATTCAGCTTGCAAAATAAACAGTCCGGCGCCCCCGATGCCTCGGCGGGAGCCGAATCCCGGTCGTGAGCTGCAATTTCCCGGTTTGCCCGCACACCGAACATCCGGGACAACTTTCCGATCACTCCGTTTCGTGACCCGATACCCCGATCACCGTGATTTGGCACATGTGTACTCACCGTGAGACGCCTCCTGTTGCGGATTCGTGCGCGACCCCGTGACTGTACCGGCACGCAACTGCGCGCGATCCGGCAATACCGATGCAATACCGATCCGACTGCCGTCGCGAGGCAAGCGAACAGATGGGTATCGGTGATTCTCCGAAGACCGTGATCTTTATCGGAGTCGAATGAGCCTGACGTTGCCGCAGCGAAACACTCGACGGCATGCTAGTCGACCAATCCGGCCGGCCCGACCGCAAAATAACCCCGCTCGGACGGGATGCCCAGGTCCTCGGCACGTCGGCGCAGCACTGTTCCAGCAGGTCGCGGGGCATTTCGTCGGCCGCCCATTCGATTCCGAAGCGGGCTGCGGCGTCGGGTGCAGTCGACCCGGACAAAGAATGCGTTCGGGTGAATCCGCGTGATCATCGGATCGTCGTCACGACGCGGCCCTGCCGTCCTCCAGCACCACCATGGTCCAGCGCACTCCGGACCGCGCGTGCAGATCGGTGCGCGCGCCCACGTACAACGGCCGGAACCCGAAACGGTCGGCCAACTCGACGGTCTCCGGCGCGGAGACGTCCCACATTCGTCGGCCCTCGGGGACCGGGCCGTGTCGGAGAGTCATCACCACCCGGGCACCCGGGGCCGACAGGGTGAGGATCCGTCGCATGCCGGCAAGACGCTCGGCTTCGTCCAGATGCATCCACACGGCGGTGAGCAACACGACGTCGAACGGGCCCTGCACACCGGCCAGTTCCGGCAGCGAGTCGTCCACCCACTCGACGCCCGCCCCCGCGTGGATCCGCTCCCCGAGCCGCCGCAGCTCGTCGGTCGGCTCCACCGCGACGACCCGGTGACCGAGCGCGGCCAGCGCGGCGGCGTCTCGTCCGCTGCCCGCTCCGAGGTCGACGACCCGGCTCGGGGCGTCCGGGAACAGGTGCAGCACGTCGCGGTGCACGTCGGCGAAGGTCACCCCCTCGTACTGCTCCGCCAACGCCTCGGCCGCCTCGCCGTACCCGGCCGTCCCACGCGGCCGTGCCGCGCCACCAGGCCCTCGCGCTCCCGCCGCAGTACCCATGCGAGCACGCTACGCCACGCCGTCGGCCACCACGCGACAGCCGACCCTCAAACCCGGCGGACTCCGTCCAACAACGCGACCCAGGCCGCTTCCGAGACCGCGATCGGACCACGCTCACGCGCTTTGCCGTCCCGCACCGCAGCCGCAGCGGGAAGCGATGCGACTTCCACGCAGTCTTCACTGGTTTGCGTCGAGTAGGACGACTTACGCCATGCCAGTGCGGGAGTGGTCACGGGTCATCCCGTCGACGTGGAGCAAGTTGGGAAGCGCGAACCGCCGGTCAGGCGCAGACCCCAAGGCGCAGCCTGGACTTCGAGGCCACCGCGAGTGCGATCCTTCGTGTCGCGAACCGCCGTCGCCGCCGACGACAGGACGGCCTCCACGCAGTCGCTGTCGCTCGGATTCGAGTAGGAAGACGTTCGCCAACCTGTGCGGGACGGTCATGTGTCATCTCGACGTCGAGCACATCAGGGTGCACAAACTGCGGCCAGGAGCAACGCCCAAGATCCACACGGGACTTCAAGGCAGCCGCGAGAGCGGTCTTTGGTGTCTCGCACGGCCGTGACCGCGTGCAGCGAAGCGGCCTCCACACAGTCGTCGCCCGTGTGTGACGAGTAGGACGACTTACGCCACTGGTGCTGGGGAGCGATCACAGCTCTTCCAATCTCTGCGTGATGAATGTCTTGGTCTCGTCCGGCGGCAACGCTTGGTCGGCCAGGTGCCTCAACAGCCGTCGGTAGCGCCGAACCTCACGAGGTTTGTCCTTGGACAGCATGCCGCCGGAGTACTCGACGTAAGCCACACTCGGGTCACGCACATCCGCGAAATCGAAGATCGTGACTCCGCCGGAGAAGGCGGCATCGGTCGCCTTGTCGGGGATCGCCCAGATGTCCACCGTCGGCAACTCGGCCAAGTCCAAGAAGTGCTTCAGCTGTGCCTTCAGAACGTCGCGCCCACCGGTCTCCAGGTAGAAGGCGCTGGGGCCGATGACGGCCGTCAAGTCCGCGGGATTCTCACCGGTGATGGCAGCTCGGCGACGCAGCCGGACCTCGACGATCCCTTCCGCGCTCTCCGGCTCGTTCGGATTGGGAGGCGTGATTGCCTCGGCGTACTCGCGACACTGGAGAAGCCCTGGGATCAAGCCGCCGTTCGCCACTGCGATCTCCGAAGCCTGAGCTTCCAGCGAGATGTAGTCCTCCAGGACGGAACCGACTACATCGCCGTACTCAAGCCACCATCGATGGTCGTCCGAGCCGGCATGCAGATCCTGCAAAGCTTGGGACTCGCCGTCCTTGACGTCGTACAGGCCACAGAGGCGGTAGAGGTCGTGGCGAGTGAGGGCTACCCGGCTCGTCTCGATGCGCGACACCTTGGATTTGCTCCAGCCGAGCGCATCCGCAACCCCGTCGACCGTGTAACCGGCGTCCAGGCGCAGTGTTCGCAGTTCGATACCGAGACGCCTCCGTTGCCGCATCGCAGGCATGTGCCACCCCCTTGCATCCTGTGTGCATGTGCATCCTCCCCCACGTGTGCGAGAGCCCCGAGCGATTAACCCCTTTCGAGTGAATGACCCCGCCTCGCGTTGCATGCAACCTGTCGCACGTTCAATCATGACCACGGCCGCAAGGACGGCCACCCTGTGCACAGGGGCACCGAGCCGCGCCCAACCACGGGAGGTCCGATGTCCTCAGCCACTCACCCCACACACCCCGCGCCACCCGCGACGACACCAAGCGGCGAACCCGCCCTCGTCGTCACGTGCGGCGCCCACGGCAAGAACGCGCGGGCGGTGCGCGACCTCGTCTCGGTCGCCGCCGAACTCGCCGGCGCCGGCGACACGGCAACGGACGATCTCCGTTCCGCCGTCGGGGAGTTGTTCGCCAACTGCGTCACCCACCTGCCCGGCACCACCGTGCATGTGGAAGCGCGACACGATCGCTCGACCCGCCGATTCACCGTCCACGTCGACGACCACGACGACACCCGGGTGCTGTTCCCCCACGAAGGGCCCGCACCGGCCACCGAGGCGGAGTCCGGCTACGGCCTCCACCTCGTGCACCACCTGACCGACCGCTGCGGGGTCATCCCCCTCCCGGCCGGCCGAGGCAAACGTGTCTGGTTCACCATCTCCATCTGAGTTACCAGGCCGCGGGCCCACCGGACGCGGAAGGGCACGGCCGAGCACCACAACCGAGAACACAACGCGAGGGCGCCCGGCCCCCGAGGACGCGAACCACATCCGTCCCGGGCGCACTCGCGGCATCACCGGCGACCGACATGGCGTTTCACGGGTCGGGCCCGCCCGCCGGAGCCGACCGCGCGCGATGGGCCCGGGACCGGCGCTCGGCCACGCGTTACCGCGTCTCGCGGTGATCAGGTTTCAAGGCTCGACGCTGTGAGCGAGGTTGGCGGTACCGATCAGACGTCCGTCTTGCGGACTCGGGGGGCTATCAGGGCTCCCAGCAACGCCACGCCCAGCATGATCGCGAAGATCAGCGTGAAGACGCCGCTGTCCCGACCGGTTCCCTCGTGCAGGGCGGCGAAGATCGCGCCGCCCAGGCCGACCATCACGATCGTGCCCAGCGAGTCCGCCACCTGGAGCGAGGAGGAGTTCGTGCCCGAGTCCTCCGGGGTGGACAGGTCGAGCGTGAGCACGCTCACCGCCGAGATCGCCATCCCCATGCCCGCGCCGCCGAAGAACCAGCCCACCGTGACCGTCCACGCCGGCATCCCCGGCACCAGCGCCAGCAGCGCCCCGCCGATCGCCACCGCGACGAGCAGGAAGCCCACCCGCACCAGCCGAGGCCGCCGCGTCCGCGAGGCGCGTCCCTGATACCAGGAGCCCATCGACCAGGACAACGCGCCGGCGGTCAGCGTCAGGCCCGCCTGCGTCGGCGACAACCCGTGCTCGCTGATCAGCATCAGCGGCACGAACGACTCCACCGCGAAGAACGAGCCCGCGATCACGCCCCGCGACAGGATCACCGCAGGCAACCCGCGCTCGGCCCGCAGCGTGCCCTTGGGCAGCAGCCGAGGCACCGTCATCGCCATGCACGCCAGGCCGACCACGAGCAGGACCACGCCCACCACGTTCAGGTGCTGCCCTCCGTACTGGAGCATCCCCGCGCCCACCGAGGCCCCGACCGCCGCGCCGATCCGGCGCCGGTTCATCCGCGCGCCCGGCACGGACTCGCCCTTCATCCGCTTGATCTGCGGCATCATCATCGCGATCGGCAGCGCGACCAGGACCGGGATCGCCAGGAACACCCAGCGCCACCCGAGGTGATCGGTGACCAGACCCGACACCGGCGGCCCCACGATCGACGGCAACACCCAGGCCGCCGAGAACGCCGAGAACACCCGGGGCCGCAGGTCCGACGGATATGCCCGCCCCACCACCACGTACAGCGACACGATCACCAAGCCGCCGCCGAGCCCCTGCACCGCGCGGCCCAGGATGAACGGCCACATCGACTGCGCCGTGCCCGCGAGCACGAGCCCCAGCGCGAACGCGCCGATCCCGCCGAACAGCGGCAACCGGGGCCCACGCGCGTCACACCACTCACCGGAGAAGACCATCGCGAGCAGGCTGGTGGTGAAGAACGCGGAGAACGCGAGCGCGTAGAGCGGTACCCCGTGGAGTTCCTTGACCGCCACCGGCATCGCGGTCCCCACCGCCATCGCCTCGAAGGCGATCAGCAGCACGACGGAGACGATTCCGAGGGTCAAGTGGAGATAGGGCCGGGTCAGTACACCGGGCTCCGTGTCGGACTTCTCGGCACGGCGTCGTGCTCGCTTCGACTCTCCCACTGCTGTCACCGAGACAGCCTAAAGGGTTGTCACATATACGCCTTATAGAACAAGACGACTACTCCTTATAGAACGAGACAACGTCATAGAACGAGACAACGTCGTGGAACGAGACAACGTCATGGAAACGCGCCGAAAACACTTGCCCGGGAAACACCACTCGACCGAGACCACGCCCCGGAGAGCTCAGTCCACCACCACGTCGCGAGGGCGCAGCGGCAGCCTCGGAAGTTCCAGCCCCGTGGCGTCGCGGACCGCCGCCGCGACCGCCGCCGAGACCGGGACGATGGACGCGTCGCCCAGTCCCTTCGCGCCGAACGGCGATCCGGGTTGCGGCTCCTCGATCCACGCGGCGATCCGCACCGGCGGTACGTCCCACGTGCCCGGCGGGGTCCACACCGACTCCGGGTCCTCGGTCAGCGCCAGCCCGACCCCCATCGCCACCGAACTCTCCACCCGTACGCGCGCCTGCGCCGGATCCAGGACCCGGCCGGCGTCGTAGGCGCCCGTCACGTCCACGATCCGGATCGTGCCCAGCTCCGGGTCCAGGTCCACCACGACCCGGCACGCCGAGAAGGCCACCGCCGGGTACGCGTTGCCCTGCCCCGCGTCGTCCAGCGGCTCGGTGGCCGGCGCCTTGCACGCGCCCGCCGTGGTCACCGTCGCGGTGTCCTCGTACATCACGTCCACCGACAGGTCGATCAAGCCGTCGTACGACCTGATCCGCCCGTCACGGATGTCCAGCAACTTCGCCGTCATCCCGTAGCGCGCCGCCACCGGCGCCAACAACCGCTCGCGAATCTCCCGCGCCGCCTGCTCCACCGCCCCCGCCGTGAGCCACGTGTGCCGGCCCATCCCCGGCGCCCCGGCGGTCGGCAAGGCCGTGCCCGCCTGCAACACGATCGCGTCCGGAACGCCCAGCACCTCGTCGACGATCTGCCGCACCAGGTTCACGAAACCCTGCCCGACCTCCACCGCCGCGCACGTGACCGTCACCACGCCGCCGTCGAAGCGCACCGTGGCCGTAGAGGACTCGTCGGCCCCCTCGATCCCCAGCAGCGGCATCAGCCCGACCGCGTAGCCGGTCCCCCGCAACGTCCCCGGCGCCGGCGGCGCGGTCGGCGCCGCCGCCTCCGCGACCGCGCGCACCGCGGCCCCCACCGGCACCGGACCGGTCAACACCTGGCCGGTGGTCAGCATCGTCCCGGTGCTCAACGCGTTGCGCAGCCGCAACTCGACCGGATCCATCCCGAGCGCGTCCGCCAACTTGTCCATCTGCGCCTCGTGCGCGAAGCACACCTGTACCGCGCCGGCCCCGCGCATGGTGCCCGCCGGCGCGTTGTTGGTCCGCACCGCCCACGCGTCCACGACCGCGTACGGCACCATGTACGGCCCCGCCGCGCATCCCACCAGCCGGCCCACGACCTCGGGCGACACGCCCGCGTACGCGCCGCCGTCGAGGATGATCTGCGCCTCGACCGCGAGCAACCGGCCGTCGGCGTCGGCCCGGTGCGTGTACTTCATCCGCGCCGCGTGCCGGTGCCCGCCCGCCCGCAACGACTCGTCCCGGTCGAGCACCGCCTTGACCGGCCGCCCGGTGCGCAGCGCGAGCAGCCCGACCACCGCGGTCAGCCCGACGTCCTCGCGGGTTCCGGAGGAGCCACCGGCGCCGGTGGGCATGAGCCGCACCATCCCGGGCGGCAGCCCCAGGCACTCCGCGACCTGATCGCGATCCGCGTGCGGGTACGGCGACGCCACGTGCAACTCGACGCCGCCGTCCGGCGAGGGCATCGCGAGGGCTGCGTCGGTGGCGGGGTTGGCCTGATACTGCGCGGGGACCTCGTACAGGCCCTCGACCACGACCTCCTCGACCGGGCTGCCGTCGCGCCGGGTGCGGACCGGCTTGCCGTGCCGCAGCGCGATGTGCCGCAGCACGTTGCCGTCGGGGTGCAACGGCGGGCCGGCGAAGGCGTGTTCGGGGTCGGAGGCGACGTCCAGCGGTTCATAGCCCACCAGGACCGCCGCCGCGCCCGCCTTCGCGGCCTGCAACGTCTCGGCCGCGACCGCCGCGACGCCCTCGCCCGCGAACCGCACGACGTCGTTGGCCAGCACGGGCCGATCCGCCACGATCTGGCCGTGGCAGGCGCCGGCCGGCAGGTCCGCGGCCGTCACCACGCCGTGCACACCCGGTACCGCGTAGGCCGGGCCCACGTCGATGCCCAGGATCCGGGCGTGCCGGTACGGCGAGCGTACGAGCACGCACCACAGCAGGCCCGGCGCCCACAGGTCGCCCGTGAACGAGAACCGCCCGCGGGCCTTCACGTCCCCGTCGGGGCGTGGCGCGGATTCCCCGATGCTCACTCCGCGCCGCCGGCCGACGGTGGCGCGATCACGTTGAACATCATCGTCGAGTGGGTTTCCTGCGGTACCCGGCGGCGTGCCGCCGCGCGGACCGCGTCCACCATCGGATGCGGCCCCGCGCACCGGCACGGATGGCCGTCGAGCGCGCGCCGGATCTCCACCTCGCCCGGCTCGGGCGCGCGCGCGAGCAGCGCGCACGCGGAAGCCACCACACCGGGTACGCAGTAGCCGCACTGCACCGCGCCGAACTCGACCAGCGCGCGCTGTACTTCGCCGGTCTCCGTGTCGTTGTCCAGGTCCTCGATCGTGCGCACCTCGCGGTCGCCGAGGGTGGCCGCCGCGATCAGGCACGCCGCGACCGCGACTCCGTCGAGCTGGACCGTGCAGGTTCCGCACACGCCTTGCCCGCAGCCGTCCTTGGCCCCGGGAAGCCCGAGCCGCTCGCGCAGCACGTACAGCAGGTTCTCGCCGATCCACGCGTTCTCGATCAACCGTGCCTCGCCGTTGACCCGCAGTACGTACGACGTGGTCGGCTCGCCGTAGCCCGCCGGGAAACCCTCGGGAAGACCGTCCGCCCCGGCGCTCATGCCGCGAACGCCCGATGTACCGCGCGCCGCGCGCACACCGCGAGGACGTGCCGCAAGTGCGCTCGCGCGGCCCGCTGTTCGGCCTCCGGGCGTACCTCGTCGGCGACGAGCCGGCCGAAGTCCGCGGCGTCGCGCGCGTCCACGAGCCGGCCGGTACGCGCGTCTATCCGGGTCGCCAGCCACTGCTCGGCGCCGAACGCGCGCACCGGCCC
>NZ_WWJX01001424.1 GCF_009865215.1 Streptomyces sp. SID3343
GCCGCCGGCACGTCCGGATCGTGCTGGCCGCCGCCGCGGCGGTGCTCGTGGTCCTCGCGGGCACGATCGGCTGGTCCGTGGGCGACTCCTCGGACGGCGGCGACCGAGCCGACGCGCCCGCGCCGAGCCTCGCCCCCGTGCGGACCCCGTCGGGGACGGCCGGTTTCGACCCGGCGGCCGGGCGTACGGCGCGCGGGAGCGACCCGCGGTCCGGCATCGGTGCCGAGGTGCGCTACGCCGCGTCCGAGTGGGGCAGCAACGTGGACCTGACGGTGTCCGGCATCCAACCGGGCACGCGCTGCCGACTCGACGTGTACGGCAGCAGGGGCCGCGTGGAGACGGCGTCCTCGTGGGTCGTTCCGCCGGCCGGCTATCCGGCCGGCGAACAACTGCGCGGAACCACCGGCATCTCGGTCGGCGAGATCACCGGTTTCTCGGTGAAGACGGTCGCGGACGACACGAAGCTTCTGGAGATCGAGCCGGGGAAACAGTGACAAACCCCCTGCTAATGCTCCCTCGTCTCACAGTGCGGACAAAAATGTCTCGCATCTTGGACCAGGCATGACATGCGCGCCCTGCGTACCTACGATCGGTGTTGTGAAGCGACAGGCGGATGTACTCACCAAGCGGCGCGCAGTGGACCTGTGCCGCACGCAGACCTGCCTGTGTTGCGCTGACTGACCTGCCGACAGTCGTCGTTCGCGCGCCGTTTCGGCGGACCGCGACCGACCGTCGGCCCTCGGGGCCCGATTCCGCGTGACGACGCGGCACGACGGGCACCCGCTCTCCCGGTAGCAACCCCCGACATTCGTGTGCCGCGGCGCCGCGGCATGCACGGCTGTACCCGAACCGGCGCGCACCCGCGCGCAGCGGGTGAATTCCTCTGCATCTTCCGCGTACTTCTTCACCGGAGGTATCCCCATGAGCCGCACCGACGTCCTCGTAGACGCCGACTGGGTCGAGGCCCACCTGAACGACCCGAAGGTCGTTCTGGTCGAGGTCGACGAAGACACCGCCGCCTACGTGAAGAACCACATCCGCGGCGCCGTGCGCATCGACTGGCGCGACGACCTGCAGGACCCGGTCAAGCGCGACTTCGTCGACGAGGCGGGCTTCGGCGCGCTCCTGTCGGCCAAGGGCATCGCCAACGACGACACCGTGGTGCTCTACGGCGGCAACAACAACTGGTTCGCGTCGTACGCCTACTGGTACTTCAAGCTCTACGGCCACGGCGACGTCAAGCTGCTCGACGGCGGTCGCAAGAAGTGGGAGCTCGACTCGCGTGAGCTCGTCGTCGAGGTCCCCGAGCGCGCCGCGACGAGCTACGTCGCCAAGCCGCAGGACACCTCGATCCGCGCCTGGCGCGACGACGTGCTCGCCGCGATCGGTTCGCTGAACCTGGTCGACGTGCGTTCGCCCGACGAGTTCTCGGGCAAGCTGCTCGCCCCGGCGCACCTGCCGCAGGAGCAGTCGCAAAAGGCCGGCCACGTGCCGACCGCGAAGAACATCCCGTGGTCGAAGGCCGCCAACGACGACGGCACCTTCAAGACCAACGAAGAGCTCACCGCGCTCTACGAGGGCGAGGGCGTGGACCTGGCGAAGGACACCATCGCCTACTGCCGCATCGGCGAGCGCTCGGCGCACACGTGGTTCGTCCTGCACGAGCTGCTGGAGCAGGGCAACGTTCGCAACTACGACGGCTCGTGGACCGAGTACGGCGCGCTGGTCGGCGTGCCGATCGAGCTCGGCGACGGCAAGTGAGCGACGGCTACCCCACTTACCCGATAGCCCACCACCCGGTGACAGGGAGCAGGAACGATGTGCGGTGCGAAGGCCGGCGGCCCGGATCTGGCAGGAGTTGACGTGGCGAAAGAGACGATCATCCAGGGGTCGGTGACCAAGGGCGGACAGCCCATCAACGGCTACGTGCGTCTGCTCGACGCGGGCGGTGACTTCACCGCGGAGGTGCCCACGTCCGTGACCGGACAGTTCCGCTTCTTCGCGGCCCCGGGCAACTGGACCGTGCGTGCGCTCGTCCCCGGCGCGACCGTGGACCGCAGCGTCGTCGTGGCCGAGAAGGGCACCGTCGCCGAGGTCGAGATCGCGGTCTGATCCCGACCCCGACGGCAGCGGGTCTCCTTCGGACGTACACCTTCGGACCCCGCGACCCGATCGGCCGCACGACGACCCCGTCCCTCCCCACGTGCTCGGGGGAGGGACGGGGTTGTTTTGTGTGCACGTCGCGGCCGGGGGCAGAAAGGTTTCCGTGCACCGGTGGTAGACCTATCCGGAGTTACATCGGAGCTCGCGTACATACGGGGTCCGCGTACATACCGAAACATGGGGCAGGGCGCGACGCCGGGAGGCAACACGTGGCATGGGTGATCGTGATCATCGCGGGAGTCCTGGAGACCGGGTTCGCCATCATGCTCAAGCAGAGCCACGGATTCACCCGACTGTGGCCCACGATCGGCTTCGCGGCCTGCGCCCTCGGCAGTTTCGGACTGCTGACCTACGCCCTCAAGACCCTGGAAGTGGGCCCCGCCTACGCGGTCTGGACCGGCATCGGCGCGGCGGGCACCGCCCTCGTGGGCATCTGGCTGCTCAACGAGGGCTCGTCGCCGCTCAAGCTGATCTCGATCGGCCTGGTCCTGCTCGGCGTGATCGGCCTGAACATCTCCGGGATCAGCCACTGACCCGCTCGGTGGATCAGTAGACGAGTGCCTGCGCACCGTCCGCGAGGGCTTCCTGGACGAACACCTGGGCGCCCGCGATCCGCACCCCCGGCAGGACGTCGGCGCCGGTGATCGCGCGGCGGGCCGCGCACTGCGTGCACAGTGTCACCCGGCCGCCGGCGAGCAGTGCGTCGATGAGGTCGGGCAGCGGGGCGGCGTGCGGCAGGTCGAACTCGGCCGCGCGCCCCGGGAGCGCGAACCACGACGACTCGCCGGTGAGCCACAACGACACGTCCACCCCGGACGCGAGCGCCACCGACGCCACCGTGAACGCCTGCGAGCAGCGCTCGGGCGCGTCCTGACCTGCGGTGACCTTGACCACGAGAGATCGCTTCACGGCCCGCAGCCTATACACTGAGGCCGTTTGGCACCCTGCACGGTCGATCGCATAGGCACGAGGAGCTCCCGGGCGATGCACATTTTCTTCATTGCGCTGATGGTTCTGGTCGGCGTTCTCGTCGCCTGGTTCGCCGCCCTGACCGTGTCCAAGCTGTACAAGGGCCAGAACTGATCCACGGGCGGGTAGGCTGATCGGCCGTACCCGACCCCGGAAGCGGCTTGTTCACATGATCGAAATCCCGGACGACCTCCACCTGGACCTCGTCCCGCTCGCGTTCCTGCTCGGCACGTGGGAAGGCGCCGGCGTCGGCGACTACCCGACGATCGAGGCGTTTCGCTTCGGCCAGCAGGTCAATTTCGACTACATCGCCGACAAGCCGTTCCTCACCTACTCGTCGCGCACCTGGCTGCTCGACGACCAGGGCGAGCGGGTGCGTCCGCTCGCGACCGAGACCGGCTTCTGGCGCTCGCGCCTGGACGGCTCGATCGACGTGACCCTCGCGCACCCCACCGGCATCGTCGAGATCTGGCTGGGCACGGTCCAGGGTCCACGCCTGGAGATGCGCACCGACGTGGTCGCGCGCACCGAGGACGCCAAGGAGTACACCGCGGGCCACCGGCTCTACGGCCTGGTCAAGAGCGAGCTGATGTACGCCTACGACATGGCCGCGATGGGGCAGCCGCTCCAGGCCCACGTGTCCGCCCAGCTCAAGCGCGTCGACGCGGAGCTCGCCGCCGAATAGCCCGAACGGCCCGTCGCACTCGTAAACTTCCCGTCGTGAGCAGCGACTGGAAGCACGAGCTTCGCGAGAAGGGCTATCGGCTCACGCCGCAACGCCAACTCGTCCTCGAAGCGGTGAACACCCTCGGCCACGCGACGCCGGACGAGATCCTGGTCGAGGTGCACAAGACGGCCGGCGGGATCAACATCTCGACCGTCTACCGCACCCTCGAACTGCTCGAACAGCTCGACCTGGTCACCCACGCCCACCTCGGACACGGCGCGCCGACCTATCATCCGGCGGACGCGGGCGGGCACCTGCACCTGGTCTGCCGGGACTGCGGCACGGTGATCGAGGTCGAGACCGAGGTCGCCGCGGCGATGGGCAAGCGAGTGCGCGAGGAGCACGGATTCGACATCGACCTCGCGCACTTCGCGATCTTCGGTCGATGCGCGCGGTGCTCGGCGGCGCGAGTTCCCTGAGGTTCGCCGCCCGGCCCGCTCGTTCGCACCACCGCGTTCGTTCGGCCCCCGTTCGTCGATCCCCCGCTCGTTCGGATCGCCCGCTCGCGCGGTCTCGTACGCTGGGGACATGTCCACGAGCCCTTTGCTGTCCCTGCCCCGAGCGGTCGCCGCGGAAGCCCCCGACGCGGGTGTCGCCGCGCACTACGGCGATCCCCTGCGCGAGCAACGCCGGCTGGAGGCGGGCGAGGGTTTCGTCGACCTCTCCCACCACGACGTCGTCCGGGTGTCCGGGCCCGACCGACTGAGCTGGCTGCACTCGCTGAGCACGCAACACCTGACGAACCTCGAGCCGCACGAGGCGACCACCACGCTCGTGCTGAGCCCCAAGGGGCACATCGAGCACGCGCTCTACGGCGTGGACGACGGCGAGGCGTTCTGGGCGCACGTGGAGTCCGGCGAGGGGGCCGCGCTCGTCGCGTTCCTGGACAAGATGCGCTTCATGCTGCGGGTCGAGGTCGCCGACGTCGGCGCCGACTACGCGATCGTGTACGAGGCGCGCGACCTCGGTGACACTCCCGAGGACGTGCTCGTGCGTCGGATGCCGTACGGGCGCGAGCTGTTCCTGCCGCGCGAGCGCCTGGCGGAGTACGGCCGCACGCACGCCGATCCGGCCGGGATGTGGGCCTACGAGGCGCTGCGGGTCGCCGCGCGTCGGCCGCGCGTGGGCCAGGAGACGGACCACCGCACGATCGTGCACGAGCTGGGCCTGATCGACTCCGCCGTGCACTTGGACAAGGGCTGCTACCGCGGCCAGGAGACGGTCGCGCGCGTACACAACCTGGGCAAGCCGCCGCGCCGCCTGGTGTTCCTGCACCTGGACGGCACGCCGGAGGCGCTCCCCGAGCACGGCGCGCCCGTCGAACTCGACGGCCGCCAGGTCGGCTTCGTCACCAGCGCGGCGCGCCACCACGAACTCGGGCCGATCGCCCTGGCCCTGGTCAAGCGCAACACCGCAGTGGACGCGGAGCTCCAGGCCGGCGGGGTGGCGGCGACCCAGGAGGTCGTGGTCCCCGCCTAGCGCTGTCTCCCGAGACCGGAACCGGTCAGCGAATCTCGCGGCGGCGGATGCGGTGGATGCGCCGCCGCTGCGAGCGGTCCAAGGCGAAGTAGGCGACCACCGGAAGGCCGATCGCCACGGCCACCACGCCCCAGGCGATCCACGTCGGCAGCAGGAACAGCGCGATGATCGCCACGACGATCCCCGCCGCGATGTACGGGCCTCGATGAGACACGGTCCCACCCCTCTCGGTCGGTGTACCCGATGCCATTCTGCGTCGCGGATCGCCCGGGGGACATGGGGACAACCCCCGATGTCCTCGCGGATCTCCCGCGTCACCGGCTCGTCTGCCCCCTCGTCGGGGTCACATGTCCACGACGAGGGTCATCGGTCCGTCGTTGACGAGCGCGACCTTCATGTCCGCGCCGAACACGCCGGTCTCCACGTGTGCCCCCAGGGTGCGCAGCCGGGCCACCACCGCTTCGACGAGCGGCTCGGCCACCGGCCCCGGCGCGGCCTCGTTCCAGGTCGGCCGCCGCCCCTTGCGGGCATCGCCGTACAGCGTGAATTGCGAGATCACCAGCAGCGGCGCGGCCAGGTCCGAGCAGGACTTCTCGCCGTCGAGCACGCGCAGGCTCCACAGCTTCGCCGCCAGTCGGTGGGCGATCTCGGGGGTGTCGGTGTGGGTCACGCCCACGAGCACACACAACCCGGGGCCCACGATCGAGCCGACGATCGCCCCCTCGACGGTCACGGAAGCCTCGGTCACCACCTGCAGGACGGCACGCATGGAGCCATTGTGCCCACCCGTCCGGAGCCATTCCCCACCATGTGGCACGCGAGGGTCTGTCCGACATGACACGATGCGTCTCATGGTGGATCTTCCCGACGGAGTGGCCCCCGAGGCCATCCGCGCGCTCACGCTGAGTCGGGTTCGCGAACTCATGCGCGACGCCCAGCGCGAGGAGAACGATCTGTCCTACCTGCGGAGGCTGCTCCAGGGGCGGATCGACATCCTGCGCGCCGAACTGGCCCGACGGTCCGGGCAGGACGGCGCCGAACCCGAGTCGCCCGTGGTGGGCCGGCTGCCCGAGATCCTGTCCGAGTCGAGACCGCCCACGCGCGGCGCCCGGCACGTCAACGTCCAGCCGCCGCGCACCGATCGCTACCGGAGCTGGATCGAGCAACTGCTCGCCGACGTCGGCCTGTCCGACCTCCCCGCGCACAGCGACGCGGAATTGGGCGACGCGCTCGCCAAGCTCGCCGCCCACGAGCACGAGGTGTCCTCCCGACGGCACCGCCTCCAGCGCACCGCCGACGACTGCGCCGCCGAGATCACCCGCCGCTATCGCGAGGGCGAGGCCAAGGTCGAGGACCTGCTGTCCGGTCGTTGACGGCGCGACCGGGAACAGCACGGCGGCGCAGCGGGCGGAACACGCTTGCTAGCGCTGTGCTTGCAATAGCTAGCACGGTCTGTGCATGCTGGAGCCATGGCTGGTCTGAACGTCGGCTCGCTGGGTGAGTACATCCGGGAGCAACGCCGCAACGCGCAATATTCGCTTCGGCAACTCGCCGAGGCGGCCGGGGTCTCGAACCCCTATCTGAGCCAGATCGAGCGCGGACTGCGGCGGCCGAGCGCGGAGATCCTTCAGCAGATCGCGAAGGCCCTGCGCATCTCGGCGGAAACGCTCTACGTGCAGGCGGGCATCCTCGACGAACGCGAAGAGGGTGACCGCGAGGTACGCACCGCGATCATGGCGGATCCGGCGATCAGCGACCGTCAAAAGCGCGTCCTCATCGAAATCTACGAGGCGTTCCGCAAGGAAAACGCCCCGGACGGCGCAGCACAGGACGGCGCAACGCAAGACGGCGCAACGCAGAACGGCAAGGGCGCCGCCGAAGGAACCGAGAACGGCAAGGCCGGCCAGGCCGCAACCGACCGCCTCGATCCCCAGGAATGAGGAACACCATGGCAATCGCCACGGACCTGAAGAAGACCCTGACCGACTCCACCCCCCTGTACGTCGTCGCCGGCGCCGGCGACCTGGTCGTGGAGAAGATCCGCGAACTGCGGGTCGATCTCAACGCCGACCCGAAGGTGCTGCGCGAGCGCATCCAGACCTCGGTCGCGTCGGCCCGCGAGAGCGTGCAGACCCTGCCCGAGCGCACCCAGTCCCTCGCCGACAAGACCCAGTCCTTCGCCAAGTCCCGGGTGGACAAGGCAAAGGAGGTCTACGAGGACCTCGCGGCACGCGGACACAAGCTCGTCGACCGGGTCGACCGCCAGGAGAGCACCAAGCGGGCCAAGTCGTCGCTGCGCACCACCGAGAGCAAGGTCAAGGCCACGACCACCGCCGCCAAGCGCGGCGCGGTCAACGCCCGGAGCCAGGCCAAGGCGACCGCGACGGCGGCGGCCAAGGCCGCCGACGCCGCGGCCGACGCGGTCGAGCAGAGCGCGAAGAAGGTCGGCGACTCGAACTCCAAGCCGGCCGGCACCGGTTCGGCCAAATCGAGCGGCCCCGCCGCCCGCTGACACGCGAGCGATCGGTGTGGTGCGCGGCCTCGCAACACCCCGAGGCCGCGCACCGCATGCCAGACTGGGCTTCCCGCACGACGCGGTGGCCCAAGGCCGCCTCGCAGAGGAGGACCGATGGAACTGGCCATGGCCGATGGTCTGCTGACGGCCAAGTTCGGCGAGGTGATGACCTGGCTCTTCCTGGGCATCCTGTTGCTGAAGGTCTTCTGCCTGTTCGACGCGGCGTTCCGACGCGAGGACGCGTTCCGCGCCGCGGACAAGCAGAAGAAGTCGTTCTGGCTGATCCTGCTCGGCGTCGCGGTCGTCGTCGACGTTTTGCCCACGGGGCTGGGCCTGATGCTCATGCTCGCCGGCCTGGTGGCCGCGATCGTCTACCTCGTCGACGTGCGTCCCGCGCTCAAGCAGGTCGGCGGCCGGCGCGGCGGCGGTGGCACCCACATGGGGCCCTACGGCCCCTGGTGAGCGCGCCCGCGCCACCGCGCCCCGATCGACACCGGCCCTCGTGCCGCCCGTCGCGCCGCACGGTGTTCAGCGCGTCGGGAGCTTGACCACCGAGACGAAGAACTCGTCGATGTGGCGCACCACGTTGATGAACTGCTCGAAGTCCACGGGCTTGGTGACGTAGGCGTTCGCGTGCAGGTGGTAGCTGCGCAGCACGTCCTCCTCGGCCTCCGACGTGGTCAGCACGACCACCGGGATGCGCCGCAGGTCCTCGTCGGCCTTGATCTCCTCCAGCACCTCACGGCCGTCCTTGCGCGGCAGATTGAGGTCCAACAGGATCAGGTCCGGGCGCGGCGCGTCGGCGAAGGGATCCTCTCGACGCAGGAAGGCCACCGCCTCGACGCCGTCGCTGACCACGTGCAGCGAGTTGCGGACCTTGTTGTCCGCGAACGCCTCGCGCGTCATCAAGACGTCGCCCGGGTCGTCCTCGACCAACAGGACCTCGATGGCTCCCTCTACGGGCTGACTCATGCACTGCTCCCTCGTACGGCGTCTTCCGTCGGTTCATCAAACCGCTGATCGGCGGTGGGCGGCTGTGAGTCCGCGGATCCGGCTTCGCGGGGTTCGGGCACGTCGCCGGATTCCGGCGGCGAACCGGGAAGAGTCCAGCGGATCGTGGTGCCGTTCGCTGCCTCCGGGTCGAGCCAGATCCGGCCGCCGTGATACTCGACGATCTTCTTGCACATGGCCAGGCCGATCCCGGTGCCGCCGTAGGCGTCCTTGGGATGCAGGCGCTGGAAGATGACGAAGATCCGTTCGGCGTACTGGGGTTCGATGCCGATCCCGTTGTCGGTGCAGCTGAACTCCCACTGCTCGCCGTCCCAGCGCGCCCCCACGTGCACCCGCGGGGCCTCTTCGGCGTGGAACTTGATCGCGTTGCCGACCAGGTTCTGCACCAGTTGGCCCAGGAGCAGGCTGTCGCCCGGGACCGTGGGCAGCGGGTCGGCGGTGACCTGGGCGTCGCTCTCCTCGCGGGCGCCGGCCAGGGCGTGCAGCGCGTGTTCCATGCACTTCTCGAGGTCGACGTCGCTCAGTTCGGTGTCGAGCCGGCCCACGCGCGAGAACGCGAGGAGGTCGTTGATCAGCGTCTGCATCCGCTTGGCGCCGTCGACCGCGAAGGCGATGTACTGGTCGGCGCGGTCGTCGAGTTGGCCCTTGTACCGCTTTTCCAGAAGTTGGCAGAAGCTGGCCACCTTGCGCAGCGGTTCCTGGAGGTCGTGCGACGCGACGTAGGCGAACTG
>NZ_WWJX01001425.1 GCF_009865215.1 Streptomyces sp. SID3343
ATGTGCAACCAGAAGGGCGGCGTCGGCAAGACCACGTCGACCATCAACCTGGGCGCCGCGCTCGCCGAGTACGGCCGCCGGGTCCTGCTCGTGGACTTCGACCCGCAGGGCGCCCTCTCGGTGGGCCTGGGCGTCAACCCCATGGAGCTCGAACTCACGGTCTACAACCTGCTGATGGAAAGTCATCTCAGCGCGGACGACGTCCTGCTGAAGACGATCATTCCCGGCATGGACCTGTTGCCCAGCAACATCGACTTGTCGGCGGCGGAGGTTCAACTCGTCACCGAGGTGGCGCGTGAGACCACGCTCTCCCGGGCGATCCGCCCGCTGGTCAACGACTACGACTACATCATCATCGACTGCCAGCCGTCGCTCGGTCTGCTCACCGTCAACGCCCTCACCGCGGCCAACAGCGTCATCGTGCCGCTGGAATGCGAGTTCTTCGCACTGCGTGGAGTGGCGCTGCTCACCGAGACGATCGAGAAGGTGCACGAGCGGCTCAACCCCGACCTCGTGCTCGACGGCATCCTCGCCACGATGTACGACGTGCGCACCGTGCACGGTCGTGAAGTGTTGGCGCGAGTCACCGAAGCGTTTGGCGACCAGGTCTTCCACACCGTGATCGGACGGACCGTCAGGTTCCCCGAAACCACGGTCGCGGGCGAACCGATCACCACCTACGCGTCCAACTCGGTGGGCGCGGCCGCCTATCGTCAGCTTGCCAGGGAGGTGCTCGCACGGTGTCGCGCCGAGTGAGTCTCCCGGGCGCCGACGAACTCTTCCGGACCACCGGAGGCGCGATGCTTCGGCACAGCGCCGGCGGTGAATCGGGAGAGTCGCAGCGCACCGTACCCGCGCAGGCTTCGCCCCCCGGCGCCAACCCGGACAGCGCCGAACGACACGAGTCGTCCGGTGAGGCCGGCGGCTCCGGCGAGACCGAGCACCCCGTGCCCGGGCCCGTCCGTCGTGAGGCGCCCACCCCTTCGGGGGCGTCGTCGATGTCGCAAGCCGCGCACTCCGCGGCCGCGATGTCGGCTGCGGCCGGGGTCGACCCGAACGCGCGTCCGGCACATCGCCGCACGCGTGCGCAGCGGCGTCCCAGTGGGCGTGAGCGGCACGACGAGAAGATCACGGTCTACGTGTCGGCCGAGGAACTGATGGACCTCGAACACGCGCGTCTCAGCCTGCGCGGTGACTACGGCCTGGCCGTGGACCGCGGTCGGATAGTGCGTGAGGCGGTTGCCGTGGTGTTGGCCGATTTGGAGGCGCGCGGGGAGGCGAGCATTCTCGTCCGGCGTTTGCGGGGGTCTTAGCGGGGTTGTTGGTCCTCAGGCGCCGGGTGGGCTGGTTGTCCTCAGGCGCCGGACGGGCTGGTCGTCCTCAAGCGCCGGACGGGCTGGAGGTGTCCTCAGGCGCCGGACGGGCTGGAGGTGTCCTCAAGCGCCGGACGGGCTGGGGTGGCGTGGGACGGGCTGGTCGTCCTCAAACGCCGGACGGGCTGGTGATGCCCGGATGGGCTGAGGGATGTCTGGTGGGCCGGCCGTGCCGGTGGGCTGAGGATGTCCTCAAACGCCGGACAGGCTGGTGGTGCCTGGATGGGCTGAGGGTGTCTGGTGGGCCGGCCGTGCCGTGGGCTGAGGGTGTCCTCAAACGCCGGACGGGCTGGTGGTGCCCGGACGGGTTGAGGGTGTCTGGTGGGCTGGTCTTGCCGGTGGGCTGAGGGTGTCCTCAGGCGCCGGGTGGGGTGGTTCGGGGTTTGTTGTTCGTCTGGGTGGTCGAATTTTGGGGCGTCGGTCGGCGGGTCCGTGGTGTTCGCGCCGGGTGGGGTCGCACTATTGAGCACGATGTCCAACCGCAACGATTCAGTTCCTGCCCGGCGTTCGCTCGGTCGTGGTGGTGCCGCGCCTGGGCCCGAGGCCGTTCCCGTTCCGGTGGAGGACACGGGGTTTCGGGTTAGCCTGCACAACTTCGAAGGGCCTTTCGATCTGCTCCTCGGGTTGATCGCCAAGCACAAGATGGACGTCACCGAGGTCGCACTGTCCAAGGTGACCGACGAGTTCATCGCGTACATCCGAACCCAGGGCCCCGACTGGGACCTCGGCCAGGCCACCGAGTTCCTGTTGATCGCGGCGACCCTGCTCGACCTCAAGGCCGCGCGGCTGTTGCCCGCCGCCGAGATCGAGGACGAGGAGGACCTGGCCCTGCTGGAGGCGCGCGACCTGCTGTTCGCCCGGCTGCTCCAGTACCGCGCCTACAAGCAGATCGCCGGCATCCTGGAGCACCGCTGGGCCGAGGAGTCGCGCCGCTACCCGCGCGACGTCGCCCTGGAGCCGCGCTACCAGGGACTGCTGCCCGAGGTCGTGATCACCACGAGCCTGGAGCGCTTCGCCAGGCTCGCGGCCAAGGCGATGACTCCCAAGGCGCCCAGGATCGTCTCGATCGAGCACATCCACGCCCAGCGGGTGAGCGTGCGCGAGCAGGCGGCGATCGTGGTCGAGCGGCTCAAGCGCCTGGGCACCGCGACCTTCGCCGAGTTGGCCGAGGACGCGCCGGACACGTTGCACGTGGTCGCGCGCTTCCTGGTCCTGTTGGAGCTGTTCCGCGAGACGGCGATCACGTTCGACCAGGCCGAGGCGCTCGGCGAACTGACCGTGAAATGGACCGCGGGCTTGGACGAGGAACCGGTGATCGGCGCCGAATTCGACGAGTTCGACACGGTGGTGCGCGCCGACGAAGAGGCGACGAAGGCGAGGACGCGTGAGTGACGACGAAGGGGTTCGGCTCGAACCGGAGTCCGCGCCCGAGGTGCGCGCCGGCGCCCCCGCGCCCCTGGACGCCGCCGTGCCCGCGCCGCGTGCCGTCCGGGGCAAGATCCCGCCCCCCGCCCCGCCGGTGTCCGACAGCCCGCTTCCGGCGGCTCTGGAGGCCGTACTGATGGTCGTCCAGGAGCCGGTGACCGAGCACCTGCTCGCGCACGTGCTCGAATTCCCCGTCGCCGAGGTCGCCGCGACGCTGCGCACGTTGTCCCTGGAGTACACGACCCAGGGTCGCGGCTTCGACCTGCGCGAGGTCGCCGGCGGCTGGCGCTTCTACACCCGGCCCGAGCACGCCGCCGCGGTCGAGCGCTTCGTGCTCGACGGTCAGCAGTCCAAGCTCACCCAGGCCGCCCTGGAGACGCTCGCGGTGGTCGCGTACCGCCAGCCCGTCAGCCGCGGGCGGATCTCGTCGGTACGCGGCGTCAACTGCGACGGCGTGATGCGCACGCTGCTCGCGCGGGGCCTGGTCGAGGAGTACGGCATCGAGTACGAGACGCAGGCCACGCTCTATCGCACGACCGAGTTCTTCCTGGAGCGGATGGGCCTGCGTTCGCTCGACGAGTTGCCCGAGCTGGCCCCCTTCCTCCCCGAGATCGAGGCCCTGGAGGCGGAGACCGAGGGCGGTCTGGAGGGCTTCCCCGTACGCGCGGCGTCGCCGGTTGCGCGGAGCGGGGATACTGGAGGGAAATCCGGGACGGTGCACACCGCGCCCGACGACGGCGAGACGACTACGGAAGTTTGATGGCACCCACCAACAGGCAAGGCTCCGGCGGCAGCAACGACCGAGGCAACGAACGCTCGGTGAACAAGCGCGGGGGCACCGGGCGCGGCAGCAACACTCCGCAGCCCCGGCGTGTCTCCGACGACAATCGTCGGGGCGGTGCGGGTGGGGGCGCGAAGTCGGGAGCGGCCAACGGCAAGGACCGTCGCCCGGCCGCGAGCGCCGGTCGCCCGGACCGCCGGCCGACCACGATGCGCACGACCGAGCGCAACGAGCGCGAGCAGCAGGAGGGTGTCCGCCTCCAGAAGGTGATGGCCGACGCGGGCATCGGCAGCCGCCGGCACTGCGAGAACCTGATCGACGCGGGCCGCGTCCAGGTCGACGGCGAGCGGGTGACCGAGCAGGGCAAGCGGGTGGACCCGGAGACCGTCGAGATCAAGGTCGACGGGATGCGCATCCCGACCCGCCCGGCCGAGACGTACATCGCCTTCAACAAGCCCACCGGCGTCGTCTCGACGATGTTCGACCCCGACGGTCGCTTCACCATCGCCGACTACATCACCGAGTTCGAGCAGCGCCTGTTCCACGTCGGCCGGCTCGACACCGAGACCGAGGGCCTGATCCTGCTCACCAACCACGGTGAGCTGTCGAACCGCCTCACCCACCCCCGCTACGAGGTGCGCAAGACCTACCTCGCGTCGATCCAGGGCCCGATCCCGCGCGACCTGGGCAAGAAGCTCAAGGCCGGCGTCGAGCTGGAGGACGGCGTCGCGCGCGCGGACAGCTTCCGCATCGTCGACAGCGTCGGGCACAACTACCTCGTCGAGGTCGTGCTGCACGAGGGCCGCAAGCACATCGTCCGGCGGATGCTCGCCGAACTGGGCTTCCCGGTCGAGCGGTTGGTGCGCACCCAGTTCGGGCCGATCCAACTGGGCGACCAGAAGCCGGGCCGTACCCGTCGCCTGTCCAACGACGAGATCGGGTTGCTGTTCCGCCAGGTCGACCTGTAGCACGTCGACCGGATCGACCCGTGGCACGTCGGCCTGTTGCGGGTCGACGCGCGACACGTCGACTCGTGGATCGACCCACTCGGCGAGCGCCCGACGTTCGGGCCCCGGCCCGAGGTGTTTCGTACAGAACGTCGGTGCCGGTCAATCACCATGAGGGCCGCGGTAGTTCCACTTTCGAGTGGAACCGCTGCGGCCCTTGCTCGTATGTGGCCGATTCTGTTCCGCCAGACGTTGTGATGGTGCAAGGTGGTAGCCCTCACGGGGGTGAGCGGGTCATGGCCGAATAACGGTTCGGAACCGGGCGTGTTCCAGTGATCGTGAACGGTGCGCGCAGCCCCCGCCGATGCTGCTAGAACGTTGCCGAACACCCGACGTGTGCCTCGCACACGCGGGGCCGACAGCAGGGGGGACGCCACGTTGGTGCTGCCTGTCCGCCGGGGGGCGCCACGGCCGGCGCCCTCGACCCGGCGTCCACGACGATTCGCCGCCGGGCTGGTGACGGCCGCCCTGGGGGTGGCCCTGCTGCCCGGCCTCGCCCGCGCGGCCGAGACGCCGGTGGGTGATCCCAACCTCAAGGTCGCGCCGATCTCGTACGCGGTCCTCGTCGACGAGTCCGGCAGCCTCAAGGGGCCCGACCTGGACCGCGAGAAAGATGCCGCGGCGCTCGCCGCGATCGGTGAACTCTCGCCCGAGTCACGGGTGGGCGTGGTCGGCTTCGGCAGCGGCGCCGGCGAGAAGTCGGCCGTGGACGAGGCCTGTCGGATGACCGCGGTGACCGATCCCGCGGTGACCACGTGCGCAGGCAAGCTGCACGCGCGCACCGACCAGGAGGGCAACAACACCGACATCCCCGCCGCGATCAGGCAGGGCGTGAGCATGCTCCGCCAAGAGCCCGCGGGACAGGCCAGGGTGCTGTTCGTGCTCACCGACGGTGCGATGGCGGTCGAACCCGGCGAGGGCTACGGCAACGACACGGCGCGGATCCCCGGCGAACTCGACAAGGCGCTCACGTCCGCACTGGCCGAGGCCAAGGCCGCGGGCGTACAGATCTGGCCGCTGGGCTTCGGCAGCGGCATCAACGCCCAGCAGTTGACCCGGATCGCCGAAGGCGGCGCGCCCGCGTCCTGCGCGAACCGACCCGGCGAGAAGCCGACCGCGACCACGGCCAAGGACTCCGGCGAGGTCGTCTCGACGCTGCGCAAGGCGTTCGCGACCGCCCGCTGCGCGGGCGTGACCTCGGTCGACGACACCAACGTCACCGGCGAGGCCGACCTGAAGGTGACGATCCCCGCGATCGCCACCGACGTGGTCATCCAGGTTCAAAAGGCCGACGGGCAGATCGAGACCACGTTCTTCGATCCGAACGGCAAACAGGTCGAGCGCGGCGACGGCATCGAGCAGCGCGGGCAACAGACCAGGACCGAGACGCTGCGGGTGTCCAATCCGGTCTCCGGCACCTGGCGCGTGCACCTCAAGGCCCCCGCCGGCGTGTCGGGTCCGGTCAGCGCCGCCGCCCTGTGGCAGGGCGTGGTCAAGTCCTACGTCCAACTCAACCCCCCGCAACCCGCGGTCGGTCAGGACGTGAGGTTCAGCGTCTTCCTCCAGACCCGCGAGGGCAACCTGACCGACACCAAGGCGCTCGACGGCGTCACGGTGTCCGGACACGTCGAGGGCGCCGGCCTCAAGGCCGACGTCCCGCTCAAGGCGGGCGCCAAGGGCGAGTTCTCCGCCGCGTACAAGATCCCCGACGGGACGACCGGACCGATCAGCTTCACCGGCACGGTCGTGGCCCCCGGAGTCGACGGGACCCGCGAGACCAAGACCGTGACGCTGGGACAGGGACCCGCGCCCGTCTCCGTCGAGGCCACGTGGGGCAACCCGACGATCGAGCCCGGCGGCAGCGTCACGGGCAGCGTGAAGTGGAAGGTCAACGATGCCAAGGAGCACACCCTGCGCGTGCTGGCCGGCTTCCCGTCCCGTACCGGGGTGCGGATCGACGGCGGCGAGCACAAGGTCTCGGCCGGCTCCGACAGCTTCGACGTCAAGCTGCGCTTCGACGACGACATCGCCGAGGGCGATCACACCGGCCGGGTCACGGTCGTCGACGCCGGCGCCGGCGACGTGGTCCTGTGGGACGGCACCGTCACCGTCACCGTCGAACCCCCGCCCGGATTCTGGGAGAAGTACCTCTGGCTCGTGATCGGAGCCGTCGTGTTGCTCGCGCTGCTCGCCGGACTGCTCGCGTACTGGGCCAAGCGGCGCCGGCGTGGGCGCCGGATCGGACCCGTCGCGCTGCGCCTGTACCGCGACGGACAACAGGTCGGGGTCGAGACCCGGCCGCTGGACGAGAACGCCGAGGCCATGTGGTTCCGGCTCGACACCACGACCTTCCCGCCCCAGTTGATCCCGCTCTACCAACAGGAGCCCGGGACTTCGTGGACCGTGCGGCGATTGGCCGCGACCGGGACACTGGACCTGGAGACACCGCTCGGGACGCACCTCCAGCTCGACATGGGCCGACCCACCGAGGTGGAGACCGGTCTCGCGATCGGCTTCCAGGACGATCGTGTCCAGGCCCAGGGCGGTGTCCCGGGCGGACCCGGCGGCCCCGCCGGCGACTCCTACGGACCGTACGGCGCGGAGGCCGGCGCGATGCCACGCCCCTACGACGGCGGCCCGTACGGCGGCGCCTACGGGGGCGAAGCGACCCCGGATCCGTACGGTCCCTACGGATCGGGTCCGAGCCCGGGTCCGGGATCCGGCTACGGAACGGGCCCGGGACCCGGTTCCGGCTACGGGTCGGGCCCCGGCGCGGGTCCCGACGACAACGGGTTCGGCTACGGACCGCCGCGCACGTAGCCGGACGAGGACCGGCGGCACGACCGCAACACGCACGTCCCGCACTTTTCGAGGAGGGCCCGTGGCTCGCAGGGGCATGTCCATCCACCAGTCCATGTTGTTCGTGGGCCTCGGCGGCACCGGCTGTCTGATCGGAGCCGAACTCGAGCGCCGGCTGCGCGAGGAACTGTGCGGCGCGGACGGGACCGGGCTCGTGCAGCGACTCGGCGGCCAACTGGCCCCGTACCAGCTGCCCAACTGCATCCAGTTCGTCTACGCCGACCTCAACGAGAACGAACTGGCGCGCCAGCGGCTGCGCGCTGCACCGCCCGCGCACCGGGCCGCCGCCGACCGCAACGCGCACCTGACCACGCAACTGGTCCCGCCGCTGAACACCTATCCGGAAGTGGCCCGTTCGCTGCGGATCAACGCGTCGGAGGAGACCATCCCGTGGCTGCCGGCGCGCGAGGGCGAGCCTCGGGTGACGCCGTTGCGGCGCGGCGCGGGCCAGTTGCCCACGGTCGGGCGCGCGGCGCTGTTCGAGACGTTTCGCTCCGGGCTCAGCCCCGCGATGGATCCGCTGCGCCGCGCGGTCGGTCTGATCAGCAACGGCAACGACCACCTGATGGCGCTCAGCGGCAGCCAGAACAACCGCAACACGTGTGACGTGTTCGTCGCGTTCTCGATCGCCGGCGGCACCGGGTGCGGGATCTTCTACGACTACCTGCACCTGATCGGCGAGGCGTTCGCGCAGGGCTACGACGCGATCAAGATCTATCCGCTCGTGCTGATGCCGTCCGCGTTCGACGAGGAACGCGGCGGCGGTCGCCCGGCGGTGCTCAACGCCGGGCGCGCACTGCTCGACCTGTTCCAGCTCGTCGACGACCAGAACGGTCAGTACGCGCAGGAAAGTCTCGACACCGGGCTGGGCGCGCCGATCGGCGACCTGGCCGTGCGCTACCCCGGCATGGAGCCGACCCGGCTCAAGGCCGGCACCGTGCAGACCGGCTTCCTGTTCAGCCGCACCAGCGGCATCGAGCGCGAGGACCTGCACCGCTCGGTGGTCTCGCTGGTGATGTCGCTGATCGGGACCGGACTCAACCCCGGTGGCCCCGAGTTGGACAACGCGGTCATCCAGGGCGACCTGTACCAGTCTTTCGCGGACAGCTTCATCAACGAGGGAGTGCGCCGCGAGGTCCCCGCGCCCAGCGGCATCGGCGCGTGCGGGGTGTCCACGAGCCTGGTCGCCTCGATGACCGTGCCGGTGGACGAACTCGCGGACATCGTCGCCGGCCGGCTGCTCGCGCAGTCCGTGCGCGACCTGACCTCCGACGTGCGGGTGAGCGCCGAGGCGAACCAGGAAGCGGTCAAGTCCTTCATGTCGGTCGCGGGCCTGAGCGAACTGTGGCTGTGCGCACCACCGCACGTCGCGGACCCCCAGCCCGCGAAGGGCGCGGCGGGCATCATGCAGATGCTCAACGCCCGGGCCCGCGCGATGGAACAGGCGCTGCGCCAGCAGGAGGCGTCGTTGCGCGCGCACGCCGCGCAACTCGCCGAGGAGTTCAACCACGCTCGCGGGGTGCGTCAACTCCTGTCCGACGGCGACCTGTTCCGGGCCCGCCGGGTGCTGTTCGGCGATCAACGGCTCTACAGCGACGGCGACCGGCGCGGCGTGGCGGGACTGCTCACCTACGTCAGCACCGAGCCCACGCCGCCGCCCGGGATCACGGTCAACGCGCCGCACGTCCCGGCGATAAAGGACCGCGCGGGCGGGGTGGTCAAGGCCAAGTGGGGCGACCCCGAGGTGCAGCGCGCGCTGGCTGCGCAGCAGCAGTGGTTCGAGTGGCGCTCGCGGCGCAACTGGCATGCCCAGTGGGGCAGTCAGGCCGAGGTGTGGGACCGCAAGATGACCTACCTGCGCAGCGTCCTGGACAACCTGGGGCAGGCCTTCAACGACCACCGGGACCAGGAGGAGGCCAACTTCGGGCGCGCGACGCGCGAGTTGTACCGCCAGCGTTCGGGCGTGTCCTACCTGCTGCCGCCGCAGGGCGACCTGGAGTCGTTCTACCGCCAGGTGTTGCGCCGCTTCGTGGACCGCGAGCACCTGCCGGAGACGGCCGGCGCGGCGCAGGTCGTCGGCAAGCTGCTCGGCTCGGGCATCTGGCAGCGCGCGTACGAGATGGGCGAGGACCGCGAAGGCGGCCAGGCCGCCGTGAGTTATGTCAGGGACCAGATCAAGCAGCAGATCAAGACGCTGTTCGTGCAGGCCGGCGAGTTGGGCACGCAACCACTGCTGCCGCCGGTGCGCGACCTGCTCACCCGCGCCGCGACCAAGCGCGGCGCCGTGGTGGGCGAGGAGGATCTCGAACAGTTCGTGCAAAAGCTCGCGGGCATGCTGCCCAACGGCTTCTCGCCCGAGGGAAGTGGCGAGCTCAAGGTGCTCATCGCGCACCCGGGTACGTCGGCCGACTCGGACGTGCGCCAGTACCTCGAACGCATCCTGAACATCCCCAACGAGCCGTCCCGCAAGATCGATTTCCGCGCGGTCGAGCAGGAGTCGATCGTGGTGGTCCTGTTCCGCAGCGCGATGAGCCTCACCGAGGTGCCCGAGGTGCGGCAGGTGCTCGCGCAGTGGTCGCGCTCGCTGGATCGCCAGGACCCGGTCGACTTCCTGAAGTGGCGGCAGCGGCTGGGCTTCACCTACGACTGGCTCGCCACCACCGACGGACACCGCGTCTACATCCTGCACCGTCTGCTGTGCGCGATGTGGAACGGTCAGATCGACGTCGTGCGGGGGGATCCGGCCTCTCCCGAGGTGGTCGCGATCAGGCTGCCGCACGGGCCGACGGTGATGCGGCTGCCGCTGCGGCCGTTCGACCGGGCCTCGTCGTGGGGCAGCCTGCTGCGCGCGTACGAGGAGTGGACGCTGACCGACGACGCCCCGGTGCGCCGGGAGTTCGCGCGTCAGTTGATGCTCACCTACCCCGAAGGGGTGGGATCGCGGATCAGGCCGGCGTCGCCGCTGTACCGGCAGTTCGTGAGCGAGGTCGCGCCGCGACAGGTCGAGGTGCTCAAGGACCTGCGGGACCGGTTGCCGGAGCGCAGCCGGGGGTGGGCCGAGGAACTGCTGCGGCTGTGGCAGGTGACGTTGCCGGCCGCGCTGGACATGTCGTTCCCGCACCAGAGCACCACTCGGGACTCGTTGCGGGACCTGGGCTCCGACGAGGGGATCGAGTTCGCGCAGGCGCCCGATCGGCGCGACGCGCGTCCGGAACGGGGCGGGGCCGCACGGGACTTGGGTGGTGGCCGGCCCGGGCGTGATCCGTATACCGAGCGCGGGGCGCCCGGGCGGGATCCGTACATTGAGCGCGGGGCGCCCGAGCGGGATCCGTACGGGCGCGATGTCGCCGGGCGGGATGTGCCCGGGCGGGATTCGTACGAGCGCGGGGTGCCGGATCGGGACCGCCGGGAGCGTGACGCGCCGGGCCGGGACCCGTACGAGCGTGACGTGCCGGGGCGGGACACGTACGAGCGGGACGCGCCGCGACGGGACGGGTTCGAGCGGGAAGCCTACGAGCGGGATGTGCCCGGGCCGGGCGCGTACGAGCGGGATGTGCCCGGGCCGCGCAGGCACGACGTGCCGCCGGAGCGGGA
>NZ_WWJX01001426.1 GCF_009865215.1 Streptomyces sp. SID3343
GGCCCGCGGTGCGCGCCGCCGCCGAGCACACCGCGGCGAGCCTGCAACGCAGCGGACTGCCGCCGGCCGGCGCCGACTACTGGGAAAAGCGCACCGACCAGGTCACCATCGGCACCGCCGGACCGCTGCTCGCCGGCCTACGCGCGTCCGCCGACCTGGCCCGCCGTACCGGGAACACCGCCGAGGCGGACCGCTGGTTCGCCGCCGCGGCGCGCCTGGACGGCGGGATCCACCGCTGGTTCGGCGCGTACGGGTATCAGCGCACGCCCACCTCCGGCGGTGGCGCGGACAGCGCGGTGACCTGGCTCGGCCCGCCGTTCGCCGCACCGGATCCGGCCGTGACCGCGGCCGTGCGCCGGACGGCGGACCGCCTCACGCTGCCCAACGGCGGGATACTGCCCGGCTTCGACTGGGCCGGCGACCCGACCACCGCGTGGACTCCCGAGACGGCTTCGTTCGCGCTCTTCGACGCGGCGTCCGGGTATGCCGACGAGGCCGGGTCGCGCCTGGACTGGCTGGCGGCCCACCGCACCCCGTACGGATCGCTTCCCGAGAAGGTCGCCGCCGACGGCAAGCCGGCGTCGGTCGCGCCGCTGGCTTGGACCGACGCCGCCGTACTGCTCGCGCTGGTGGCTACGGAACGAGGACTGCCGACTCCGCCGGCGTCCTGACACGAGCCGGTCGCACCCGGCGATACCCCGCCACCAGCACCGCGTTGACCTTCTCCCACGGTACGAACGCGGTGAAGCAGATGACGGTCGGCAGGAAGTGGATCTCGATGCTGAGGTAGGTCATCAGGTGAAAGCCCAGCCAGAACAGCGCCGCGGCCAACAGCCACCAGCGGCGCAGGAACAGCATCACCGGGGCGAGCAACTCGGCGATCATCATCACCCACTGGCCGACCTGCAACAGCCACGGATAGTCCTGAAGCGGCCGGGCGAACGACGTCCCGCGTCGCTCGATCGCCCAGTAGAACGTGGCGCCGGTGACCCAGCGGAAACCGGACTCGCGAATCTTGGCCCACGCGGCGAAGAAATAACTGAGCACGACCGACATCTGCATGCACCGGATCACCCACCCGGCCCGCTCGTCGCTGTGGGTGTCCCACAACCGGGCCCGTCCGGCGGTCGGCAGCAGCCACAGCGTGATCGTGATCGCGAAATGGTCGTGGTCGATCTTCCCGTACGACATGTACACGAATTCCCACCACGTGAACGCCACCGCCATCACGGTGCCGGACAGTCGGGGCAGGATGCCCAGCGCGGCGATCGGCGCGCCGACGAACATCACCATGCGCAGCGTCTCGGCCAACTCCGGTGTGGGCACGGGCAGTTGCAGCATGTCGGCGAGCCAGACCGGCTGGTACAGCGACGCCGGCAGGTGCGCGTTGCCCATCGTGCCCTTGGTCAGGGAGGTGATGTCGTAGACGACGAACAGATAGACGAACAGCCGAATCCACGCGATCCGCAGCACCGGGACGGACGGGTACCACCAGCGACCCGCGGCGCGGGCCCACGACGCGGCGGTACTCACTTGACCTCCCACTGCGACAGGGTCTGGGTGAAGCGCCGCTGTTCGGCGGCGTCCTTGAGCACGACCGTGTCGCGCATCAGATAGAGCCGCACGTAGTGCGGATCGTGCGGGTAGCGCTCGCGCTGGGTCTTGGCGAGCTGCTGGAGCATGGCGGGGTCCTGGACGAACTTCCACAGCTGCCCTTCGAGCTGGGCCCGGCTCATGCCCGAGTGCGCCATCGGGATGTGGATGCGCTTGCCCTCGGTCGTGTCGGCGTCGACGTAGTTCGACTCGATCACGCCGTTGGGGTCGGTGCGGAAGGCGTATTGCGTCAACGGACCGAACGGGAACGCCATGTCGGTGCCCCAGATCGTCCCGCGCAACAGGGCACCGAAGATCGCGACGGTGACGACCGCACGCCAGCCGATCCGCCACTTCCGGGGCAGGAGTGGACGCCGCGTGGAAACTTCAGACCCCCGTTTGTTCACCCGCATATTCAACGCCATGTGCCGGGCTTCCGGTCGCCCGGGGCGCCCGACACACGGCGGGCGACGCGCTCAGCTCTCGGAGTCCGCCTTGACCTTGGCCGCCAGCTGCGGGGGCATGGGGTCGTGGCGACAGTAGGCACGGGTGAACTGGCCGGTGCCGTGGCTGATGGAGCGCAGGTCGATGGCGTAGCGGCTGATCTCCATCTCCGGGACCTCGGCTCGGATCACGGTGCGACCCGAGCCGATCGGCTCGGTGCCCACCACGCGGCCGCGGCGGGAGCCGAGGTCGCTCAGGACGCCGCCCACGTACTCGTCGGAGACCGTCACCTGCACTTCCGCGACGGGCTCCAGCAGGTGGATCCGGCAGTTCGCGGCGGCTTCGCGCAGGGCCAGGGCGCCCGCCATCTGAAAGGCCATGTCGGACGAGTCGACCGAGTGCGCCTTGCCGTCCGTCAGCGTCACGCGCACGTCCACCATCGGGTAGCCGGCCATGACGCCCTTCTCCATCTGCGCGCGCACGCCCTTCTCGACCGAGGGGATGAAGTTGCGCGGTACGGACCCGCCGAAGACCTTGTCCACGAACTCGAAGCCGGACCCGCCCGGCAGCGGCTCAACGTCGATCTCGCAGATCGCGAACTGGCCGTGCCCGCCGGACTGCTTCACGTGCCGCCCGCGCCCGCTGGAGGAGCCGCCGAACGTCTCGCGCAGCGACACCTTGTGCGGCTCCGCGTCGACCGCGACGCCGTAGCGCGTGCGCAGCCGGTCGAGCAGGACCTCGACGTGCGCCTCGCCCATGCACCACAGGACCAGCTGATGCGTGTCGACGTTGTGTTCCAGACGCAGCGTCGGATCCTCCGCGACCAGACGCGCCAGCGACTGCGACAGCTTGTCCTCGTCGGCCTTGCTGTGCGCGCGGATCGCGACCGGCAACAGCGGGTCGGGCATCATCCACGGCTCCATCAGCAGCGGATCGTCCTTGTCCGAGATGGTGTCGCCGGTCTCGGCCCGGGACAGCTTGGCGATCGCGACGATGTCGCCCGCGATGCCGTGGTTGAGCGAGCGCTGCTGCTTGCCCAGCGGTACCGACATCGCGCCGATCCGCTCGTCTATGTCGTGGTCCTCGTGACCGCGGTCGGTCATGCCGTGTCCGGAGACGTGCACCGTCATGTCCGGGCGCAGCGTGCCCGAGAAGATCCGCACGAGCGAGATCCGGCCCACGTACGGGTCGGACGTCGTCTTGATCACCTCGGCCGCGAGGGGGCCTTCGGGGTCGCACGTGAGCGGGTCGCGCGGCTTGCCGTCGGGGGTCGTCACCGGCAGCACCTCGTGCTCGGGCGGCGCCGGGCACGCCCGCACGATTCCTTCGAGCAGCTCGACGGTGCCCAGTCCGTTGGGCCCGACGGCCAGGATCGGGTAGAAGGAGCCACGCGCGACGGCGGTCTCCAGGTCGCCGATCAGCGTCTCGACGTCGATCTGCTCACCGTCGAGGTAACGATCCATCAAGGACTCGTCCTCGCTTTCGGCGATGATCCCCTCGATCAACCGGTTGCGGGCGTCCTCGATCAGCGGCAGGTGCTCGGGGTCGGGGTCGGCGGTGACCCGGGTGCCTGACGAATAGTCGTACACGCGCTGGGTCAGCAGGCCCATCAGGCCCGCGACGCCCTCGTCCTCGCCGTGCAACGGCAGATACAGCGGCAGCACGGTGTCCGAGTCGGCGTCGCCGAACACCCGCCCGCAGATCAGCACCATCTCGTCGAAGTCGGCGCGCGCCTGATCGAGTTTGGTGATCACGATCGCGCGCGGCATGCCCACCGCGGCGCATTCGTCCCAGATCATCCGGGTCGAGCCGTCCACGCCGTCGGCCGCCGACACCACGAACAGCGCGGCGTCGGCCGCGCGCAATCCCGCGCGCAGGTCGCCGACGAAGTCCGCGTAGCCGGGGGTGTCGAGCAGGTTGATCTTCACGCCGTCGAACTCGACCGGCGACACCGACAGCGCCACCGAGCGGTGTTGGCGGTGTTCGATCTCCTCGAAGTCCGACACGGTCGTCCCGTCCTCGACGCGACCGGCCCGGGGAATCGTCCCGGTCGCCACGAGCAGGGACTCCACCAATGTCGTCTTGCCCGCTCCGGTATGGCCCACCAGGACCACGTTGCGCACCAGGTCGGGGCTCTCCGGCGCGGTTGCCCTGCCGACGGTCCCGGCATTGGCTCCGGATTTGTCCGCCATGTTTTCCCACCTCCTTGTCGTCCGTACAGCTCGGTCGTCGTCGACGTCCCGGGACGCGCAGGTGCAAGTCGGTCGTCGGTACGCCAACGTCCGCAAAACCAATCCTGAACGGCAGCATTCCCCCGACGCCCGACCGAGTACAAGTGTCCGCTGCGTACGTGATGTTCTCCAAAGCGGCACGCCCAAGCGACGGGGGGCCCGGCGCGCGTTAACGCGTCAGTACGATGGGCGCACCAGGCGGGCCGACGGTCCTTCGGATCCCCCGCCGCCCCGGCAATCCTTCGGGAAGGCGATGCTCAACAAATACGCTCGTGCCTTCTTCACGCGTGTGCTCACTCCGTTCGCGAGCTTTTTGCTGCGCCACAACGTGAGTCCCGACACCGTGACGCTCATCGGCACCCTCGGAGTGGTCGTCGCAGCGATCGTGTTCTTCCCGATCGGCTGGTTCCTGACCGGCACGCTGGTCATCACCGCGTTCATCTTCTCGGACCTGGTCGACGGCAACATGGCCCGCCAGTTGGGCCGTTCCACCAAGTGGGGGGCGTTCCTCGACTCCACGCTCGACCGGGTGGCGGACGCCGCGATCTTCGGCGCCCTCGCGATCTGGTTCGCCGGTGACGGCGACAACCTGCGCATGTCCATCCTGGCGATCGTCTGCCTCGGCTCCGGTCAGGTCGTGTCGTACTGCAAGGCGCGCGCCGAGAGTCTGGGTCTGCGGTGCGACGTGTCGGGCTTGATCGAGCGGGCCGAGCGGCTGGTGATCTCGTTGGTCGCGACCGGTCTCGACGGACTGGGTGTGCCCTACATCCAGGAAGCCGCGCTGTGGTTCATCGCGGTGGGCAGCGTGATCACCGTCTTCCAGCGGATGATCGCGGTGCGCCGCTCGGCCGCCGAAATCGACAACGCACTCCCTGGGGGTGACAAGGGATGACCGACCTCGGGCAGCGACTGGCCGACACGGGCTATGCCCTGGGCTGGTCGGTCGTCAAGCGACTGCCCGAACCGGTCGCCACGGCGATCTTCCGGCGCATCGCCGACGCGGTGTGGCGCAAGCGCGGCGGGGGCGTACGGCAACTGGAGGCCAATCTCCGCCGGGTGCTGGGCCCCGACGCGACGCCGGAGCGGATCCGCGAGGTGTCGCGGCTGAGCATGCGTTCATACCTGCGCTATTACCAGGAGGCGTTTCGCCTGCCGGTCTGGGACCGTGAAACGGTGCTGAACCGGATGGTGTGCGACCTGACGCTCCTCGACGAGTGCAGCAAGCGGGGCAAGGGCGCGATCTTCGCCCTCCCGCACACCGCCAACTGGGACCACGCCGGCGCGTGGGTCACCCTCAAGGGCTATCCGTTCACCACCGTCGCCGAGCGGCTCAAGCCGGAATCGCTGTACAAGCGGTTCCTGGACTACCGCGAGTCGCTGGGCATGGAGGTACTGCCGCTGACCGGCGGCGAGGGCAGCACGTTCGGCACGCTCGCCCGACGGCTGCGCGAGGGCCGGCTGCTGTGCCTGCTGTCCGACCGCGACCTGACGGCGGCCGGGGTGCCCGTGACGTTCTTCGGCGAACCGACCCGGATGGCGGCGGGGCCCGCGGCGCTCGCCGTACAGACCGGCGCGGCGCTGATCCCGGTCACGCTGGCCTTCGACGGCAAGGTTTTGCGCGGCACGCTGCACCCCGAGATCGAGGTGCCGGCCGAGGGCACCCGCCGGGAGAAGATCGCGGCGATGACGCAGTCGGTCGCCGACGCGTACGCCGCCGGCATCGCGGCCAGTCCGCAGGACTGGCACATGCTCCAGCCGTTGTGGCTCGCGGATCTCGACGAACGCCGGCTCGCGCGGATCGGCCACGGGGAGGCCCAGTGAGGATCGGCATCGTCTGTCCCTATTCGTGGGACGTGCCCGGCGGGGTGCAGTTCCACGTGCGCGACCTCGCGGCGAACCTGATCGGGCGGGGGCACGAGGTGTCGGTGCTCGCGCCCGCGGACGACGACACCCCGCTGCCGTCCTATGTGGTGCCTGCGGGGCGGGCCGTGCCGGTGCGCTACAACGGGTCGGTCGCGCGGCTCAACTTCGGCTTCCTGTCCGCCGCGCGGGTGCGGCGGTGGATCCACGACGGGCACTTCGACGTCCTGCACATCCACGAACCCGCGACGCCCAGCCTGTCGCTGCTCGCCTGTTGGGCCGCGTCGGGGCCGGTGGTGGCCACGTTCCACACGTCCAACACGCGATCACGCGCGATGATCGCGGCGTATCCGATCCTGCAACCGGCGCTGGAGAAGATCAGCGCGCGGATCGCGGTCAGCGAGTACGCGCGTCGCACGCTCGTCGAGCATCTCGGCGGCGACGCGGTGGTCATCCCCAACGGCGTCGACATGGGTTTCTTCGCCGACAGCGAGCCCAATCCGGCGTGGCAGGGCACCCCGGAGTCACCGACGATCGGCTTCATCGGGCGCATCGACGAACCGCGCAAGGGGCTGCCCACGCTGGTCGAGGCGTTTCCGCGGATCGTCGAGGCGTTTCCCGGGGTGCGGTTGCTGGTGGCCGGGCGGGGGGACGCGGAGGAGGCGGTCGAGGGGTTGCCGCCGGGGCTTCGTCGGCAAGTGACCTTTCTGGGCATGGTCAGTGACGCGGACAAGGCCCGGTTGCTGCGGAGTCTGGACGTGTATGTCGCGCCCAACACCGGTGGGGAGAGCTTCGGGATCATCCTGGTCGAGGCGATGTCGGCGTCGGCGCCGGTGTTGGCGAGCGATCTGGATGCGTTTCGGCAGGTGTTGGACGGGGGGCGGGCGGGGGAGTTGTTCGCGGTCTCGGATGCGGAGGCGCTGGCCGCTTCGGCTGTTTCGTTGTTGCGGTCTCCTGGGCGGCGGTCGTCGTTGCGTGAGATTGGGCGCAAGCATGTTCAGCGGTTCGACTGGGAGACGGTCGGGACGGATATTTTGGGCGTGTATGAGACGGTTACGGCTGGGGCGCCGGCTGCGTGAGGGGGTTGGGGGTTTGTTGGCCTCAGTCGCCGGCCGGGCTTTGTCCTCAGACGCCGGACGGGCTTGAT
>NZ_WWJX01001427.1 GCF_009865215.1 Streptomyces sp. SID3343
ACAGGGCAAACGTTGCCTGATGCGGCACTAGCGTCTGCGGCAGACAGCCGGCCAGAGAGTCCGGCACGACCGAAGGAGACCCGAGTGGACGTGATCGCGGCCCGACGGCTGTTCCTGCTGGGCAAGGGCGCACGTTCCCTGGACGTCGCCAAGACGCAATGCCGCACCTGCGGGAAGAGCCTCGTCAAGGACCGGACCCTGTGCGACGTCGCCGCCGGCCGGTGTGAACGCTGCGTCGACCGCGCCCTCCCCGATGTCGACAGGCGCGCTCGGGCCTACACTGCGGCGTTTCTCACCCGGTGCGACCGGTTCCCGCTCAACGACCACCATCTGGCGACGACGGCCAAGGAATGGCCCGATTCCGAGGTCCTCCTCGCACGGTACAGCGTCATGTCCGGCGCGCTGCAGGACATGGAGGTCGTCCGGGCGGGCAGCGCGCCCGCCTTCCCCGGCACGGCGTGGCAGCCGAGGCCGGCCACCGAGGAGGAACGCCGCCGCGACGGGGCGTTCGACTTCCCGGTCTATGTGGAATGGAGCACCAAGAAGGCCGACGCGGGTACCGGTCTGCCGGTGTTTCATGGACGAAGTGCTGTTCTGACGTGGCGTACGGCGTGCTCATGCGGCAGGTCGGGGGGCAAGCGACGGCCGGGCGTGCGTCCTACGCGTCGAGGCGGTTCGTCGGTACGTCGAGCCAGGCGTGTTCGCCCTGTGGATCGATCGTGAGGCCGAAGCGGTCGCAGGTCGGGCTGCCCGTGTGGGTCCACCAGCGGTGGGCGGACTCGATCTCGTCCCACAAGCGCCTGGATCCGCTTTGGTACACCGTGGTCCGCGGTGTCGCGTCGTGGAAGACACCGGCGGCCCAGGAACGATCCGAGAGGGCGTACAACCAGACGCTGACGGCGCCGGCGCGCCGATCGCTCAACAGCACGCAATCACCGACCAGCACGCCGGCCGCGGTCATGAACGGGTGGCGGATGGGATCCTCGAAGCCCACGTCGTGGGAGGTCAACGTCGTCACGGTCGTGGTGGCGTCGCCGGGGAACCCGTCGGGCAGGTACGCGGCCTGGTCCAGGCGTTCGGGGCGCTGGGAGCGAATCTTCATGAACTCGACCGGGGTCGTGAAACGGCCCGACGCGCTCTTCCCGTCGTCGGCCACCACCAGACGCACCACGTGGTCGGCGTTGGTCAACCGCGTCCCCCACGGCGCGACGATCACCCCACCCGGCACGGTCTGTTCCACCCACGCGTAGGGAACCCGGCGCAGTCCGGCGGTGGCGATGATCCGATCGTAGGGCGCGGCCGGCGGGTGCCCGAGGAGGCCGTCGCCGGTGATCACGGTGGGGTGCAGGCCGTGCGCCCGGAGGGTGTTTTCGGCGGTGGCGGCGACGGTCGGGTCGACTTCGACGGTGGTGACGTGGTCGGGGCCGAGGCGGTGGGTGAGCAGGGCGGCGTTCCATCCGGTCCCGGTGCCGACCTCGAGGACTCGGTGGCCGGGGTGGATGTCGAGGTCGTCGAGCATGGCCATCACGACGCTGGGCATCGACGCCGACGACGTGGGCACCCGGCCGGGTGCGGGTCCGGTGTGCCGGCCGTCGTCCCATTGAGTGGTGACGGGCACGTTCGCGTCCGCGTACGCGAACCACGTGTCGGGATCGGTGTCGCGGTCGCAGGTGACGCTGGTCGCCGTAGCCATGTCGAAGGGCCACATCACGGTGGGCAGGAACCAGGCGCGGTCGATGGCCTCGAAGGCGGGCGACCAGGCCGCGGGTATGACACCGCTGTCGCGGAGCGCGCGGGCCAAGCGGGCCCGGCCAGGGCGCAACTCCTGTCCGGTGCCCGTCACTTCTTGTGCTTGCCGGGGCCGTCCGGGGTGCTGCCGTCCGGCTTCGGCGGGTCCTGCGGCGGCGTCCACGGCTGACCGGGATGCCCGTCCCCGTCGCTGTCGGAGCCCTGGTCACCGCTCGCGACGATCAATGCACGACGCATGTACGCTCCCCCGCCCGAGACAACACTGGGTACCACGAGTATCACTGTACGGATACGGGCGTCGGAGAACCAGAGCACGCGAAGGGCCTTGGGCGATCAGATGATCGGGCCGGCGCCCGATATCAGGGCCTGACTGGGCGGATCCGCACGATCACGCCCGTGAAGGGAGGACATCACAGCGCGCTCGCCGTGCGTCTGGACACCACCACCGGCCCAGTGTTCGGCAAAGGGCCTGCGCACTGACGATCCGCGGGCGGCGCGTCCGCGCCTCGCGAAGGGCGCCTCACCGGTGCGTGGTCACCGGTTCGGTGCTCTGCCAGGCCCGGACCAGGACCATGCGGCGGCGGCGCCATGGTCGCCGTTCCTGGCGTCGGCGCATCCGCAACACCTCATGCCTCACGGAGCGGGAGAGGTCGCCGCCGGGATCGAAGACGAACTCGTACTCCATCGCGCCGAGCAGCACCAGGCCCTGCTCGTGCGCACACCGATCCAGCTCGTACGACAGGCTGTCGGGAATGTTCGACGCCTCGGCGAGACAACGGTCCGCAGAGTAGGGGTGCCGCCGCATCCAGTGGTGGACGACGATGCGCGCGACATCGGTGCAGTCGTTGTATGTAGTACCGGTGAATCCTCACCCCGGGCATTCCTGTCCCCCCGCTCGTCGACCCCGACACCGTAGTCGCCCCGGGATCGTCCGTGTTCCTGCGACGGACCCGGGCGGCGTGGCGCGGCCGCGGGCAGGCGCCACTCGGTGTTCATACGGCCCAGGACTCCGCGCACTCCGAAGTGCGCTTGTGCCGGTGGGAGTGGCGGCGGCCGCCGACGTACTCGGAGACGCCTGAACCGGGCACTCGAGGACCTGGAGGTCACACCTCGTATTGATCCCGAACACGCCGGTCGTACTCGGCCACGGGGTCCAGTCCCATCTCGGCACGTCGTCGATCCAGGCCGTCGGGGTCTTCGACGGGCCCGGCCCCGGAGATGCCGTCGAACACTGCGTACTGGGTCGCGTAGAGCTGGGGCCGACCGTCGTGCACACGTACCCGGTCGGTGAGGTGCGCGAGCCAGCGCGCGGACGCCTGCCCTGCAGTCACCGCCTCCTCGAGCAGGCGAAGACACGATCGCCGGAACTCCGGGTCGGAATCGGCGTCGGTCACCAGCAGGCAGACGTGGTCCGAGCCTTCCGCGTCGACCCGGTCGAACCCGGGCCATCCGTGCGCGTTGATCGTCTCCTTGAGCCATCGGGTGTTCCCGGCTTCCACGGTGCGCAGGTCCGCCTCCGTGGTCGGCCGGCCGATCGACGTGGGACAGTCGGTCCAGCATCGTTCGGTGGTTCGCGGCTCGGCGGCGTAGCCTTCGCCAAATCGGGATCGGTTCCGGAAGCCAACGGGCCGAACACCGCAGCGAGTTGCCGATCGACGTCGGGGCGCAGCCCCTCCACGTAGTCCGTGTCGCGGCCGAAGGAGTCGCGGGGGTGGTAGTCCTCGGGCATGTCGACGCCGGCGACGGTCAGATCGCCTCGGGCGTGGTCCGAGGCGATCCCGATCGGGTACAGCGGCGGACGCTCGTTTCGCAACTGCGTGATCGAGGTGTTCACGAGGACGACGGAGTGATGGCCGTGTTCCGCCACGAACGTCCGGATCCACCGGTCGGCGGCTCGCCTGGTCCGCTCGCGGCGCAGCACCACGCCACCGTTGGACAGCACCACCCAATCGTGGCGGCCCAGCACCACACCGGTCACACGGCGGAGGTGCCTGCGCAACATGTCGTTCCCTTCGGTCCGCCCGGGATGGACAGTGTGCCGTGCGTCGGTAACAGCGCGCATCGTGCACCCGGCGTCTGCGCGACAACGCCGAGCTCTGGGACCAGAGGCTCTTCCGCGAGGCCGCAGACGACGCCGTCGTGTACACCGGCGCACACGAGCCCGACGCCGTGCTCCTCGCCCGCGACGCTCGACGTGTGCTCGACTTCTCCGCGGTCGTCCCACCCGTCGCCGGCTGTCGCCTCGCCGGGCCGGCCACCGTCGACGCCGGATCGGCTCCCGGTCGATCGAAACGGCGTCGGGTCGTCGTGGACGGCTACGAGTCACCGGGCGGCGTGGGTCCGGTCGTCGAGCCGTCCGGTGCGCGGCCCGCGCACGGTTTCGCCGCCGGGGCGAGGCGTGGACCCGCCGATCGCGTTTCGTGGCGGGGCGGTTTCACGTGGTGGTCGAGCGGTAGGTGGAGAGCCATCCTGTCGCGTTGTGGTCGCCCCGGCGGGTGAAGGCGGCCATGCCCCGGTGGCCCGCGGAGGTGTCGTCGCCGGCGGATTCGGGATAGGTCAGCGTGGTCGTGTCGTCGAGCCCGGTGTGGGTGTGTCGGGCGGTTCCGTCCCACACGTGGACGACCGCGCCGGGGGGCGCATCGGTGACGATGCCGTGCGCGGGTGTAGCCGCCAGGGTGGTGTGGGTGGTTCGGGCGTTGAGGAGCGCGGTGTACTGATCGGGTTCGAGGCGGCATCCGGTGGGTGGGCGTCCGGTGGGCCAGTCGGGGTCGGTGACGTCGCGGGCGGTGGCGGCTCGCCACATCTGTGGGACGGCCTCGGTGGCGTGCAGGGGGGTGGCCATCTGTTCGCACATCCACAGGAGGCGGCCCGCCCCGCGACGGGGGCCCAGGACGCGCCAGCGCACGCGGCGTCCGAGGTCGGCGGCGGTGATCACGGCCCAGGGGTGGAGGGTTCCACACGCGCCCTGGGCGCCGAGCCAGGACAGGTAGCGTTGCGCCTCCTCGAGCACGGGCGTGAGGTTGTCGGTGGGGATGCCCGCGATCGTGCGGCCGGGTCGGCGGAACAGGTGGGGGCTGTTCGCCACGAGCAGGAGCGCGGCGCGGGCCAGGTCTCCGGGTTGGAGGGAGGGTTTGGACGCGAGGCCCGTTCGTGGAGGTGCCCACGCGCCGAGGTCGGTGTCGATGCCTCGGGCGTGCAGGACGCGTAGGACGGCGGTTTCGGCGCGTTCGTTGACGGGGGCCTGTTCGAGGGCGGGCAACAGGACGGCCGCGAGGAGGATCAGGTGGTCTTCGGCGTCGTCGGCGCTGTGGGGGATCGGGAGAGACGCGACGGCCTTGCGCAGTCGGTCGGCGATCGTGACGGTGACCATGATGCGGCTGGTGAGGCGGCCGAGGTCGGTGGCCGCGAGGTCGTCGTCCCCGCGGGGGCCCGGGTCGCGGCGGAGGCAGTCGGCTTCGACGAGGAGGTCGAGTGCGTCGCCGAGCGGGTCGAGGTCGCGGTCGCCCTGGTGGTGGGCGAGGGTCTGGAGCCACCAGGCGTCGGCTTCGCGGATGGTGCGTACGCGTTCCTGGACGACTTCGGCCAGGAGTTGGTGCGGGAGGGTGTTGCGGATCTGGGAGCGGACGGTGTAGCCGGCGGCCAGGCGGGCCTGCCAGACGGGTCGTTCCGTTTCCTCGGTGACCAGGTAGGCCCAGCCTTCGCTCTCTCCGGCGCCGACGCGTCCCGCTCGGCCGAACATCTGTTGGACCGTGGACACTTCGACCCGGTCCATGCCGATCTGGGTGTCGCGGACGACGACCGCGCGGGCGGGCAGGTTGACGCCGGCCGCCACGGTGGAGGTGGCGACGAGGACGTCGGCGTGGCGGTTGCGGAAGTCGCGTTCGGCTTCGCGTTTGTGGGGCCAGTCGCGGTAGTGCAGGGCGACGCCGGCTTGTCCGCACAGGTCGTGGACGCGGTCGGTGTCGTCCGGGTCGGCCCCGGTGGTGGGCACTCCCCTGCTGTGCGCGATGGCCAGCGCGGTGGTGCGGACGTTGCGTTTGCTGCCGCAGAAGACCAGGACGCTGCCGTGGTGCTCGGTGACGGTCTCGGTCAGGCGCACGGCGGCGCGGGTGCGGGCGTGTTGGCGAGCGGCGCGGTCTCCGGCGAGGGGGATCATCGGGAGTTGCCACACCAGGCGGGTGGGGCGCCAGGCGACGCGGACGATGTGCGCCGCGAGCCAGTGGGCGATGTCCTCGGCGTTGGAGACGGTGGCCGACAGTCCCACGATGCGGACTTGGTCGGCGACGTCGCGTACCCGGGCGAGCAGGGCTTCCAGGACGGGGCCTCGGACCGGGTCGCCGAGCAGGTGGATCTCGTCGACGATCAGGCAGCCGACCTTGGCCAGGATGTCGCGCAGGGAGGCGTTGCGGCAGATCGCCTCGAACTTCTCGGTGGTGGAGATCCACACGTCGGCGTCGCGGATGGCCTGGACGTCGGTGGCGTATTCGCCGGAGAGGCGGGCGACGCGGATCCCGTGGCGTCGCCAGGGTTCGAGGTCGCGGTCGAGTTCGTCGGTGAGTGAGCGTTGGGGCACCAGCCAGACGGCCTTGCGGCCGCGGTCCCAGGTGTCGAGGGCGGCGACCATGCCGATGGGGGTCTTGCCCGCGCCGGTGGGCGCGACGATCAGGACGTGGCCGACGTCGGGGTCCAGGACGACGGGGATCGCCTGGATCTGTGCCGGGTTGAACGTGGGGTGCGCCAGGAGCGGGACCCACGCGGCGGGGACGAGGTCGGCCACCGGCACCGGGTCGGGGACGCCGGTGGGGTCGACGGGGGCGAGGTTGTCCCAGGCGGCTTCGAACACGTCACGCGCCGCGTGCGCGCCGGGGCCTTCGACGAGTGGGCGTTGGTCGCCGGTGCCGTTCGCGGCGAACGGCGACAGTCTGGGTCGTGCGATCGGTGCGACGTGTGCGCCGTCGTCGTCGAGGGTGGTGACCAGTTCGGACTCGACCCAGTAGGGCACGGCCCGAAAGGGCACGCCGTGTGCGGTCAGGTGCTCGCGCAGGGGCCGGTAGTCGTCTCCTTCGGGGAGAATCACCCGAATGTCGGCGTCCCGGGGAAGAGGGGTGGGCAGGCGCCAGTGCGGGTCGGCGACCTTGCTCCAGTACAGGCGCCGCGTCTCCCGGTGGGTCGACGCGGGCAGGTCGGTCGGCCACTTCCCGGGCTGGTCGAGGCGGCGGGCGACGATCGCGGGCGGGCGGGGTTCGCCGCGCGTCGGAGCGAACACGGCGGCGCGCGGGCCGGGGACCGGCGGACCGCCCTCCGGCGCTTCGCCCGGTGTGCTCGGCAAAGGTGGTTTGTTCAGGTCGCGGGAGCTGATTTTGAGATCGGCGAGGGTGCTGACGGTGGGGCAGGCGGGGCAGACCAGGGCGATGTACCGTCCGGGTTTGCCGTTCGCGTCGGCGTAGGGCTTGCGCAGGCTGTGGAGTACGCCGTCGCACGCGGGACACCGGTAGGCGACCTGTTTCTCGTAGGTCCAGCCCGGTTGGGCCATGCGTTCGGGCAGGGCGCCGGCGGGGAGCGGAAAACTCCATCGCCGCGCGATGACACCGGCGACGGTGGAGTCGTCGTCGGTGTCCGCCGTCGAGGGCTCATTCTCCTTCGGCGTGCCGGCGGTGTCGTGGGCCTGTGCGTACGCGAGGCGACGCTCGTTGTGATTGCTCACCCGGTCCTTGCCGTCGCGCCCCACACAGTGCCGGCCGATCGCGGCGTCGCAATAGGAACACGCGACCGCGGCCCTGACGCGCTCGCGATGCGCCGCCTGTTCGTCCTCGCCGCGAAACTGCGGCCGCGTGTCGGCTCGAACGGGCGCGGGCCCGGCGTCGTCCGGGCGGTGGGCCGCGCACCATATGTTCTCCGCAGGCACCAGTGCCCGACATCGACGTCCTTGCAGTGTGGTGCCCGAGCACTGCTGAACGGGGCCGGTCGCGGCAGGTGACGTCACGATCACATCATGGGCCACGACGCCGGGACAGTCCCAGTACCGGGTCGGCACAGTGGAGCGGTCCGTCCGCCGTCGTCGGCGGGATGCCGGCGGGATGCGGGCACCCGGCGTCGTCCACGGCCTTGAACCGTGGGATCGGCGACACGAGTCGATCGAGTTCCTCGGTGGCCGTCCCCTCCGGGACCGCACGCAACGCGTTCGGCACCGGGTCTTCCTCGACCAGGCACGACCAGGCGAGCGCCGCACTCACCCGCACCTGGCCGGCCACATTGCATCCGTCCGGCACGCCCGGGCCCGGGCGACGGGCCGGTGCCGGCGCCATCCGCGCCCGCACCGCGGGATCGTCCTCGACACCGAACCGTTCGTGCGAGGAGATCGAGATCTCCCGCCCCCAATCACCGTCGAGACGACGCAGCCCCACGGCGACGGCCGGGCGGCTGCGCTGCAACGCCTCGATGGTTGATACGACGGTCTGTGCGTCGTCCTGCGGGTAGCGAGGGCTCCGCACGCGCCACCGGACGACGACACCCGAGTGATCGCCGCATCGACGAGGCGCCATCCGGAACGTGGCCGCCACGGCGGGGAGTTCGTCGCGGCCTTGCCGTCACTCGGCGTGGCGCTTCATGCTCGGAACGTCATCTCGCTTCCGAGGACGTGGAGGCCCCGTCGTGGGTGATCACAGCAAGCCGCCGGCGCCCCAACCGGATCCGCCGCAGCCCGATCCCAAGCAGAAGCAGGACGGCGCCCTGTCCGGCATCGGGGACCCGGGCCCGGGACGCCGTAAGAAGGACAAGCCGTAGTGCGCGACGACGCCGCGATCGTGGGCGCCCTCGATGCTGAGGGCGCCTTCCCCGGCGCGTGGGTGCGCGAGGCCATGCTCGCCGTGCCACGCGCCGCGTTGGCGCCCGACGTGGTCTGGCGCGCCGACCCCGCGACGGGCCGCCACACCGCGGTGGACCGACGCACGGACCCGGGCGGGTGGGACGAGGTGGTCCTGCGGCCGGCACCGGTGGTCACCCAGGTCGACGACGGCGCCATCGACGCGGTGGGAGCGTTGGCGAGCAGCTCGTTCAGCGAGTACCGCGCGGTCGCCTCCTTCCTCACCGAACTCGACGTCCATCCGAGCCATCCGGGCCTGGAGATCGGCACCGGGCCCGGCTGGACCGCTGCGCTGCTCGCGTGGCGCCTGGGCGAGGAGAACGTCGTCTCGGTCGAGATCGATCCCGCCCTCGCGGCCGGAGCCCGCGCCGCCCACGCCCGACTGGGCCTGTCCCCCACGGTGATCACCGGCGACGGCACCCTCGGCGCACTGGACGCCTCGCCCTTCGATCGCGTGCACGCCACCGCCGCCTTCACCCACCGGGTGCCGTACGCGTGGATCGAACAGGCCCGCCCGGGCGCGGTGATCGTCGCGCCGTGATCGCCCGGCTTCGGCGCCGGCGCCCTCCTGCGCCTGGTCGTCGACGACAACGGCGACATCGCGTCCGGCAAGCTCGTGCGCAGCGTGGCGTTCATGGAGTTGCGCGGCGAACGCGACGGGGCCGCCTTCGAGGTGGTACGCGAAGCCGAGCCCGCTACGGGCGAGGCGGAGGCGGAGTGGGTCCAGGAGTCGCTGTACCGGGACGGGAACTTCACTCACGCCGTCGCGCCGAGACTCCCCGACGTGCGACTGGGGACGCTCGGAGGCGGCACCGTGTGGCGGCTGTGGGACACCGGCCGGTCCTGGGCGTTGGTCGACGACCGGTGGGCGTGGGCAAGGCCGTCCAGGGTGGGCCGAGACGATTGTGGGACGAGGTCGACGCCGCCCTGCACTGGCAGGACGAACACCGCATCCACGGCCACGACTTCGGCATCACCGTCGAACCCGACCGGCAATGGGCCTGGGCCGAACGACCCGAACGACACTGGGAGATGTAGCCGGCGGCTCCCGAACGTGTGAACCACCAAGGCTGCGAGGTCGGGTACGGCGTAGCGGCGGGAGCGTCCGGTCCTGTGGCTTGCTCTGTGGTTGTCTCCGATCTGGGTACGACGGCAGCCGGCGCCATGGGTGGGGGCGAACGTTCGCGGCGGCCCTGGCCCGCGACGGCGTGAGGAAAACTCCGGTGGAGATTCGTCCGGGCGGCGATACCGTCTTTGACAGGGCATCGACGGTCACGTTCGAGCACCTGGTCTCCGGAGCGAAGAACTTCGCGCATCTTGCTCTGGATGCCCACGCTGACGGACAGACAGACGTGTTCCTGCTGGAGGCTGGTGTAGCCGTCGAACGGCCGGCCGAGGCTGCACTCGTACTGGTGCACCCGACACTCCTGTCGGAGGTGAAGGGTAGCGACGAGATGCTGCTGCACCTGGCCGGCGCCACGACCACTGCGCCGCGCAGAATCCACACCATCGGCGCGAGCACGGCGATCGCCAGGCTACGGAAGATGGGTGTGCTCGCCAAGTCGGAGGAACTGGACGGCCTGATCGAGTTGCGCAACGGGGTGGCCCACCTTGGTGCCGGCACTGCTGAGGATTACCTCGGCACCTTCGTGGACACCCTCTGTCGGCTGCTTGACCACACCCGCCAGGACCGCGCCGAGTTCCGGGACTCGTGGTCCGATGTCGAGCAGGTCGCTTTGGACACCAGATCCGACCTCGCCGAGCGAGATGTGCAATTACGCATCAACCAGGCCCGGTTCAGGATCGAAAGCCGCTTCGCGGGCATGCCTGACGACGTTGTCGAAAACGTCGCGAGGGCGATAGGCGAGCCGGGACTGGTGATCATCGGTGTGAGTGACGAGCGTGTCCAGTTGCGGATGCTCACCCGCTGTCCGGCGTGCAGGCTCGAAGCTGCGGCCCTGGCGTTGAGCGCCGAGCCGGAGACGACGCTGCTGTACGAGATGAAGTTGGCAGTCGAAGGACTGCTGTGCGGTCTTTGCAGCTTCCGCCTCACCAGTCGACGGGAGATCGAGATTGCCGGGCTGGCACCGACCATGGAGTGCAGGATCGAAGACCTTACGGCGTCGATTGATGACGGTCCTCTGGCGGCCGGCGACTTGATCACGCGCCTCAACTCCGGCGGGCTTCGATGGTTCTACAACGGGCTCGCATTCTGAGGCTGTGATCGACATCGACGAGTTCAATGAGTGGCTGTCGACCGGCGATCCGGGCTGGTGGAGCAGTTCGGCGGCGAGGAGGCCGCGCTCGAATTCGACGCCTCCGCTGAGCGCGGTCGGCGTCCTGGACGACTACGTGCAGAGGCTGCCACTCGACGAGTTCGAGGCAGAGGACCGGATTACCCTGCGCTCAGACCTGTCCGCGTTCGTCACGGTGGTGTTGCTGGAGACGTACGGAGGCACCTACCGGGCGCGCCTGGACGATGCTCTGCCGACGGGCTGGGAGCCGGTGATTGACGTCGTCGGTCCGGACGCCCGGCACCGTGTGATCGCGCCGGGACCTTTGGTGCACGAGTATCTGGTGCCGGTGCCTCAGCGGATCCTTCGCCTGATGGAAGCCGTGGGCCACCAAGCGACTGGTTGAGCCATTGGCCGGCTGCGCGGGGTGACTCTCCTGGCGCCGCAACTGAGCACCCGGCCCGGCACGCTGGGACTCGCCGACGCTCTCGCTGCACCTGATCGATCCCGCCCGGACGGCACTGGCGCACCCACACCGCGACGGAGCACGCTCGCCCGCCTGCCCATGGACGAACTCTCCGCCCTGACTCCGGGCGCACGCGCGCTCCTGGACGCGGCCGCGGAGCGGCGTCGCCGTCGGCGACGCGAGCCCGGGGACCGGACCGGAACTGCCCGCAACGTCGCCTTCACCGCACCCGTCCATCTCGTGATGCAGATCAGACGCGGCTGACGCCGGATCCAGTGCCCCGGCCACTCATCGACGGCTGCATCGTGGAGACAGGCCCGACCATCGGACCGGGCATGAACAAGACACGACAACACCATTGCAGTCTCTGTGCGTAGCGGATGAGGCTCCCGGGTGTGGCTCTGTTCGCGGATCTCGCCGTTCGCGGAAGTCGTCGTCGATTGCGTGGTGTTTCGCATCTTCGGGTGGTCAGTGCCGGAGTTGCGGATTCGAGGTTCGGAAAAGAATCTTCGCGGTGGGCGATGAGTTCCGGTGGTGGTGGGGGTCTCCTCTGCAACACACTTCACCGCCGGCATCGCAGACTGCGAGGACACCATGACCATCACCGCCTCCACCACCACGACCGCCGCCGTTACCTCCACCACCGCGGTTGTCACGACCCGTTCGCTCGTCGGCGCCGGCGTGTCGGCGGCCGCGCTCGCCGCCGCGGCGACGTCCGCCACGTCGAGGCGACCGGGGCGGTACGCCGCGTGCCGTATGCGTGGCTGGAACAGACCCGGCCCGGCGGCCGGATCCTCACCCCCTGGGTCGGAGGCGGCGACGGCCGCGGCCACCTGCTGGCACTGGACGTCGACGACACCGGCACCGCGACCGGACGCTTCGTCGGCGACAGCGCGTTCATGACCCTCACCGGACACGACGACCCCACCTGGACCGGCCCCTGTACCGAGCGCCCCGACCGCGACAGCGCCGTCGACCCCGCCGAACTCGCCGACCCCACACTGCTCTCCGTCCTGGGGATCGTGCTGCCCGACGTGCGCATCGCCACCCACGTCGACGAGGCCGGCCACCTGCGCGCCCAGGCGTGGGGTCCGGACGCGACGTACGCCATGGCCGTGTCCGATCCCGACGGCGACCACCCCGCCTGGACCTGGGGACCCCACGACCTGTGGGCGCACGTCGAGACTGCGGCTGCCTGGTGGCACACCGCCGGACGACCCGGGTCCGGCGACTTCGTCTACACCGTCACCAGTCAACGACAATTCGTCACCTTCGGCGGGGCTGACGGCCCGCGATGGGACGTGCCCGTCTGATCGACGGGCGAACAGGGCGCGGCTGTCACAGCGCTCCGGGACCCCGACTCCTTCAACCGCCGGTCGGCCGGAAACGCCGGACGCCGAACCGACCGCAAGGCGAGCGTCACGCTCGTACGCGCCTTCCGGCGACACCCCGGCCCGACCGGCACCCGGCCGTGGGCGCGTTCCTCGGACACACCGCCCACACACTCGCTGGTTGCCGTCCTTGTCGTACTCGTAGGCGACGCT
>NZ_WWJX01001428.1 GCF_009865215.1 Streptomyces sp. SID3343
CGGCGACGGTGGGCCCGGACCGCGATCCGCTCGAACACGCTCGGGCGGCGGGTGGGTTCGATCGACGACCGGTTGGCGGGGGCGGGTGGCGGGTACGAAACCGGGGCCTCGGACATGGTTTTCCTCGATCCGGAGGAGGGGCTTGGGGACGTGGTGTCGCTTGTCCACAAGCCTCTCGTCGAGACCACCGCCGAGCCTCCTGCGCAGGCACGGTACGGGCGGACGCCCCCGGTGGGCCCGCCGTGCGGGCGAATACCCCCACGGTTGTGCCCGGCGTACCTCCCCAGTTGCGGGTCGCCCCCGATCAGCGCCGCCCGCCGGGCGTCACCATCCCCGACTCGTAGGCCAGTACCACCAGTTGCGCCCGGTCGCGGACCCCGGTCTTGGTCAGGATCCGGCTCACGTGGGTCTTGGCCGTCGCGGGGCTCAGCCCGAGCCGCACCGCGATCTCGTCGTTGGACAGGCCGGCCGCGACGAGCCCCATCACCTCGCGCTCGCGTTCCGTCAACGTCTCGACCCGCGCGTCCGGTTCGGGCGGCGCGGCCCGGCCGGCGAACTCGGCGATCAGCCGGCGGGTGACCGTCGGCGAGATCAACGCGTCGCCGCGCGCGACCACCCGCACCCCGTGGATCAACTCGACCGGCTCGGTGTCCTTGACCAGGAAGCCGCTCGCGCCCGCGCGCAACGCGCCGTACACGTAGTCGTCCAGGTCGAACGTGGTCAGGATGACGACCCGTACGCCGGCGAGACGTTCGTCGGCGACGATCCGCCGGGTCGCCTCCAGGCCGTCCAGGCGCGGCATCCGGATGTCCATCAACACCACGTCGGGTCGCAGTTCGTCGGCCAGTGCGGCGGCCTGCTCGCCGTCGGCCGCCTCCCCGACCACCTCGATGTCGTCCTCGTTGTCCAGGACCCAGCGCAGGCCCGCGCGCACGAGGGTCTGGTCGTCGGCGAGCAGCACCCGGATCACTCGGCACCGTCCCGACGCCGCGGCAGCGACGCGCTGACCCGGTAGCCACCGCCGGGGCGCGGGCCCGCGGCGAACTCGCCGCCCAAGGCCCGCGCGCGCTCACCCATGCCGGCGACGCCGCTGCCGCTCCCGGTCCCGCTCGTGTCCGCGCTCATGCCCGTGCCCTCACTGTCGGTGTCACCGTTGCCGTCATGGGAACGCGCCGAGCCGGCTCGTCCCTCGTCGTCGACCCGCACCCGTACCCGCCCGTCCTCGAATTCGATTCGCACCACGGCCGCCCGCGCACCCGAGTGCCGGGTCACGTTGGTCAGCGCCTCCTGCACGATCCGATACGCGGCCAGATCCACCGCCGGCGGCAAAGGTCGCATCCCGTGCGGGAGTTCCAGGCTCACGTCGATGCCCGTCCGACGCATGTGCCCGATCAGCTCGTCCAGTCCGGCCAGGCTCGGCGCGGGGGCCGTCGGCGCCTCCTCGTCGACCTGGCGCAACACACCCAACGTCTCGCGCAGTTCGCGCAGCGCGTCCCGGCTGGTCCGCTTGATCGCGTCGAGCGACTGCTCGGCCCGCTCGGGGGCACGTGCGAAGCCGTGCAGCGCGGCTGCGGACTGCACGTTGATCAGCGACAGGTGGTGGCCGAGTACGTCGTGCAACTCACGGGCGATCCGCAGCCGTTCCTCGACCGCGCGTTGCCGGGCCTCGGCCTCCAGGGTGCGCTGCGTCTCCTCCGCGCGTCGGTGCGCCTCGGCCAGGAACGCGTGTCGGTTGTACACCATCCCGCCCATCGCGACCACCGCGACGATGCAGCCGAACAACAAGAACAGCGCGGCGTCGGCGAGATGGTTCTCGTCGCTGCCGATCTCCGAGACACCGAGCACGGTCGCGAATCCGGCGGCGGTGAGCGTCGCGAGCAACAGATGCCCGCCGGCGGCCGCGCTGTACAGCGCCACCGCGAAGGTCACGAACATCGGCCCGTCGGCCAGCACCAGCGGGTAGTACACCATCGTCGCCACCACGGTCAGCAGCAGCACCGTGACGGGGTGGTCACGGCGGACGAACAAGGCCGCGCACGCGGCGACGACGGGCGTCAGGCCCGGTACGTCGACGGCGTCCAACGTCACCATGTCCGCGAGCGTGAACGCGATCACGAGCCCACCGAGGAGCGCGGTGAACACCGTGTCCAGCGCGGTGCCACGCGGCATCCACGCGGGTATTCGAGGGAGGCTGCCCATGATCGGCAGCATAGGGGTCGGTCGATGCGCGGGCACGGGCCCACGACGGGACCGATCCTCGCCACCGAACCGCCCCCGGGCGCGAGCCCGCCGCGTCACTCCCGATCGGGTGCCACGGGCACGGTCTCGTCCTTGTTCCTGGTCCCCGGTCCCTTGGTCCCCGGCTCGTCCATCCCCAGTTCCGCCGTCGAGGCGACCGGCCGCAACACGTCGAGCAGACCGCCCAACCGCAGGATCCGGCGCGGCCACGCACCCGCGCACACGACGTGGAAGGTCCCGCCCTGCGCGAGCACTCGAACTCGGGTACGGCTGAGCAGATGCAGGGCGGCGCAGTCGAGGAAGGTCACCCGCAACAGGTCGACCACGACGGCGTCGCCCACCCGCAGCGGGAACCGCCGCAGTACCGTCTCGGCCTCGCACACGGTGGCGCAGTCCAACTCGCCCGCGAGCTCGACCACATGCCAGCGGCCGCGCACGTGTACACGGCCGGCGATCGCAACGTTCGTCATGGTGATCCGCCCCTCGGTAGTGCCGCGTCGGCCGGCGCCGGGGGAGTCCCGCCCCGAGCCTCCTGCGGCCGGGGACTCGGGCAGCGATGCCACGTTACGCACGATGCGGCCGATTCACGCGAACTCGCGAATCACGAGGACCGATATGAGTGAAGACCGGCGGTAACCGTCCCGGGCCGCCCTCGTTGATGAGACGATTGTCGGTCTGTCGCATCGACCGCGTTCGGCGAGTCGCCTCCTCGCCTCGTGCCCGGTCGCGTAGGTCCGACAGATCCTCGCGGCAACTGCTCGCCGTGTTCGGTGGGCCGGCCGCCACGTGAGCGATCGACCCGACCGGCCCGGCGGCAGGGCCACGAGGACACGGCGGACGCCTCGGTCAGTGGGCCTCGGCGCGCGGGGAGTGGACGTGTTCTTCCCAGGGTTGGCGGGGCGGGCCGGCGTGTACGGCCTCGTCGATCTCGAGGAGGGATTCGCTGTGTCGTTCGGCCTCGAAGGCCGCGGCACCGCCGCGGACGCCGAACAGGCGCTTGGCGACGATGATGTAGACCACCGCGAGGATGTTCAGGGCGAGGGTGCAGACCTTGATCCAGCTGACGTGCTCGCGCATCTCGTAGCCCTCCAGCGGCAGGAACGCCGCAGTGGCCACCACCGTGAGGTATTCGGCCCAGCGCTTGAGCAGCCACAGCCCGACCGCCTCGACGATCTCGATCACGGCGTAGACGACCATCGCGATCGCGACCCACATCAGTGTCGAATGCTTGTAGTCGAAGGTCTTGCGGATCGTGTCGACGATCGGCGAGTGGTCCAGGTCGTAGTGGAAGTGCTCGGCCACCGGCTTGAAGACCGTCAGATCGTCCTCGAACAGCCGGCGCACCGAATCCTGCGAGTTGCTGAACCGCCACACCGCGTAGGCAGCGAGCAGGATGAGCACTCCACGCGCGGCCCGCTCGACGGCCAGGAAGCGCAGGATCAACACGTCGCGCAGCGCGCGTCCGCGCATCACCACGGGGGCCTCGTCGGCCGGCCCGCCGCCCTTGACCTCCCCCAGCACGTAGTCGCCGCAGCGCAGACAGCGCCATGCCTCGCCGACCGGGGTCCGCGCGTGCAGCCGCTCGCGCAATGCCGGTTCGTCGGGCGCGTACGTCTCGTGCCCGCGTCGAGCGCAGGTCCGTCTGTTCCAGTCCACGCCGTGAAGGTACGGGCCACAGACCACGACTCGTCCCGGATTGGGCCGGGTTCCCGCCAAGGAATGGTCATCGAAGAGTGAAATGACTCCGAGACGTCCGAGCCGGTCCGGTCAGCGGGTCGCGCCGCCGCCGAGGACGATGTCCAGACTCGCCGCCCACTGGCGAACCACCGGCCGGCGCCGGGCCGGATCGGCGTCGAGCAGGTCGCTGATGCCGAGCCCGCGGGCCAACTCCAAGGTGGCCAGGACGGCTTCGTGCGCGCCGGGCAGGGACAGGTCGGCGCGCAGCAGTTCGACCGTCATCTCGTAGGTCGCGTGGGTGATCCGTTCGTCCAGCGGCAGCACTTTGGCCCGCAGCTCGACGTTGTCGGCGGCGGCCACCCACAGTTGGAGCGCGGCCCGGTACAGCGGCCCTCGAAACGTCGCGATGATCGCCTCGATCACCGCCTCCGTGCGGCCGGGACCCTCGGGGATCAACGCCTGATCCAGTCGGGCGCGGGCCAACCGGTCGCCGGCCATGTAGTCGATCGCCGCGGTGAACAGGTCCTCGCGGGTGGGGAAGTGGTGCTGTACGGCGCCGCGCGAGAGGCCGACCCGGCCCGCCACCACGGTGACCGTGCCGCCCTGCCAGCCGAGTTCGGCCAGCACCTGCACAGCGGTATCGAGCAACCGAACCCGGGTGGCACGGCTTCGACCCTGTCGCGGTTCCCGAACGGCGGCCCTCGTCACGAGATCAGCGTAGCGAGTGTGCGAGTGGATCTTTGCCACGAAGGCGTATGCCGAACGGCTGATTGACACCGCGAGATCGTGCCCGTGCCGATCGACGGCGGAGAGCACGGTGTGGACGAGACGGCCGCCCCGCCACCACCGAGGAGGGCCCGGCCGGGCTCAAGCCCGCGTTCGTCGACGCGGGGATGAGCGCGCGCTTTCCCGAGATCGACTGGCGGATCACGCCCGGCGACTCCTCGCCGCTCACCGACGGCGCGTCGGCCGCGCTGATCATGCATGGCCAACGCCATGATCATCGAACGCCTCGAACGCCTCGAACGCCTCCGACGGCGAGGTCAGTTCGCGCGTGGGCGGTAGCCGACCGTGGACAAGGAGATGTCGACGTAGCGACCGGCGATGTCCCGGGGACTCAGCGGGCCGGTGGAGCGATACCAGTTCGCCACCGCCTGGCAGCACGTCAGCACCGCGCGGCCGGCGTCCACCGGAAAGGGTGTGGTGAAGTCGCCCAGCGCCACGCCGTCACGAACGACCCGGTGCATCAGGGCTTCGAGGTCGTCGCGCATCGCGACGTAGCGGGCCCGGTTTCCCGGTTCGAGGCTGCGCATCTCGGTGTCGAGGAAGGCCAGCGGCGCGCGGTTGGCCATGTACAACACTATGCACTCGACGAGGGCCGCGAAGCGTGCGGCCGGGGCGTCGTCGGCCTCCCGCAGCGCGCTGCGGCAGCGGCCGAGGGCCGCGCTCATCGAGCCGAGCAGCAACTCGACCAACAGCGCCTGCTTGTTCTCGTAGTGGTAGTACAGCGCCGGAACCGTCACGCCCACCCGACGGGCGATGTCGCGGACCGTGGTGCCGTGGTAGCCGTGCTCGTCGAACGCGGCGAGCGACGCGGCCAGGATCGGCGGGAGCAGCAGCGGCTCGTAGGCGCGCCAGTCGGTGTGGCCTTCGCCGCGCAGGTCAGCCGCGATGGGCTCGGCCATGGTTCCACCTTCCGGGTCGCGGTCGGGAAGGGTCGCGGCCGATCCGCAGGTGTGCGCCGTCGTGCCGGTGACGTGTCGGTCGTCGCCGATCCGGTACCGATCCTAACGATCGCTCGCTCGAAGGCAGGAGGCGACGACCACAACGCTCACGCGGTCCGGGGCGCCGGCTGGGCTAGCCGCCGATCGCCTGGAGCTCCTTGACCAGTTCGCCGAAGCCCAGGTCCAGTTTCCCCAGCACCCGAAGCAGCGCGGGCGGCGGGTCGCCGATCTGGCGGTTGAGCGGGCCCACTCGCCCCGGCACGCTCGCCAGGTCGCCGCCGCGAAAGCGTGACTCCGGGTCGGCCGGCGGCCGGATCTGGTAGCTGCGCCAGTTGCGCGCGGGCCAGTTCAACAGGGTCAGGTCGGGTGCGGCCCAGGCCATGAAGGCCCAACGTCGCTCGTTGCCGGCCTGGATCAGCACCGGCTCGCCGTATTGCGCGAGACGGGTCGCGGCCACGGCCGCGATCGGGACCGGGTTGCCGAACGAGCCGGTGATCCGCCACAGGCCGTCCTCGTGGCTCGCGAGCCAACCGGCGGCCGCGAACTCCTCGATCGCGTCGGCGTACGGGTCGTCCTCGCGGATCGCCGGGACGATCGGCGCGATGTCGTGGTGCGCGGGCTCGACGCGCGCCTGTTCGACCCGAGGCTGCTCGGCGCGCGGTT
>NZ_WWJX01000017.1 GCF_009865215.1 Streptomyces sp. SID3343
CCCCGCCGACACCGCCCCGACGACCTCGACCGCGGCCCCGTCCGCCCCCGCCCCCAGCGCGGCCGACGGCCGACTTCCACACTCGCAGGGCAAACCGCTGCCGATTCCCGATCGGCCGCCGGTCTCCGCCTCCGCCCGCGAGAGCGCGCGACACGACTACGACGATCCGTCGACGGTTCGGCTCCCGGCCCGACCGTCGACGGCCGCGAACCCGAGCGCCGAAGCCGCCGCGAGCTGCGCGGTCTCCGACTTCGCCTCCCGTACCGGCGCGGCGCTCGTCCAGCAGATCAAGGCGTCGACGACCGACTGCGTCAACACGCTGTTCGGGGTGACCGGTCCCGACGCCTACTCGATCTTTCGGGAAGCCCAGATGACCACCGTCGCGTACGCCATGCGCGACGGCTCGGTCGGATACCCCGGCAACGGCAGCACGGGGCTGCCGCAACTGGTGCTGTTCCTGCGCGCGGGCTACTACGTGCACTGGTACAACGCCTCGACCGTAGGCACCTACGGTCCGACCCTCCGGACGGCCATCCGGTCGGGCCTGGACACCTTCTTCGGCAACGCGCGCTCGTCGGACGTCACCGACGCCAACGGCGAAACCCTCGCGGAGGCCGTCACCCTGATCGACAGCGCCGAGGAGAACGCGCGCTATCTGTCGGTCGTCAAGCGGCTGTTGGCCGGATACAACAGCTCGTACAACGCGTCGCGCTGGATGCTCATCGCGGTCAACAACGTCTACACCGTGCTCTTCCGCGGCCATCAGGTACCGGCGTTCGTCGAGGCGGTCAAGGCCGACCCCAGCGTGATCGACTCGCTCGACGCGTTCCTCACCGCGCACCGCGACCTGCTCGGCACCGACAACGCGTACCTGACCGTCAACGCGGGGCGCGAACTCGGGCGCTTCCTGCAATACGCGCCGCTACAGGCCAAGGTGCGGCCGATGGTGCTCCGGCACCTGCGGGCGAGCTCGATGACCGGGTCGACCGCCGCGCTGTGGGTCGGACTGGCCGAGATGACCGACTACTACGACAAGGCACAGTGCGCCTATTACGACACCTGTGACCTCCAGGCGCGGCTGTCCGCCGCCGTACTGACGGTCGACTTCACGTGCAGCGCGAGCATTCACATCCGGGCTCAGCAGATGACGAGCGCCGATCTCGCGACCGCATGCACCAGCCTGCGCAACCAGGACGCCTACTTCCACGGCGTGGTCAAGGACAGCGGCCCGGTGGCGAACGACAACAACTCGACCATCGAGGTCGTGGTGTTCGACTCCAGCGCCGACTACCAGACGTACGCCGGCGCGATCTTCGGCATCGACACCAACAACGGTGGCATGTACCTGGAGGGCGACCCCGCCGCGGTGGGCAACAAGCCGCGCTTCATCGCCTACGAGGCCGAGTGGGTCCGCCCGCTCTTCGAGATCTGGAACCTCAACCACGAGTACACGCACTACCTCGACGGCCGGTTCGACATGTTCGGCGACTTCGACGCCGGCGTCTCGACCCCGACCATCTGGTGGATCGAGGGCTTCGCGGAGTACGTCTCGTACTCCTACCGCAACGTCACCTACGACGCGGCGATCACCGAGGCGGGCCTGCACACCTACGCCCTGAGCACGGTCTTCGACACCACCTACGACCACGACACCACGCGCATCTACCGCTGGGGCTACCTCGCCGTGCGGTATCTGCTCCAAAAGCACCGCCCCGACGTCGACCGACTGCTCGGCTACTACCGCACCGGCGACTGGACCGGCGCCCGCTCCTTCCTGACCACCACGATCGGCACCCGCTACGACAGCGACTGGTACACGTGGCTCGCGGCGTGCGCCGCGGGCGACTGCGGCGGCAGTACGCCGACCAACCGCCCGCCGACGGCGAACTTCACCGTCGCGATCAACGGCACCGCCGCGGTGTTCACCGACACCTCGACCGACCCCGACGGCACGATCTCCTCGCGCGCATGGGACTTCGGCGACGGCACCACGTCGACCGCGACCAACCCCACCAAGACCTACGGCGCGCCCGGGACCTACACCGCGCGGCTGACCGTCACCGACAACGGCGGCGCCACCGCGACCACGTCCAAGGCGGTCACCGTCACGGGCGGCGGCACCGCGACCGAATGCACCGACCCCGACACCCGCGCCCTGGGCAAGAATTGCAAGCGCAGCGCGCTGACCGCCGGCGCCGGCGGCACCGCGTGGTTCTACCTCTACGTCCCCGCCGGCACGGCGCGCCTGAACATCACCGTCGCGGGCGGTACGGGCAACGCCGACCTCTACTACAACAGTGACGTGTGGGCGACCAACACCGCCTACACGGCCCGTTCGACCAACAGCGGCAACGCGGAGACGCTGACCGTCACCGCACCGTCCGAGGGCTACCACTACATCTCCCTGTACGGGAAGGCGGCCTTCAGCGGGACGGCGGTCACCACGACCTACTGATCCGCACGTGGTGCGCCGTACTCGGGTACCGAGTACGGCGCACCACCCGGCGGCGAGGTCTTCATCGACCTCGCCGCCGGTTCGCGTACGAACCTTGCCTCCGGCGGCGGTGGACGCCGCGCGCTACGCCCCGTCGTAGGCCTTGCGGAG
>NZ_WWJX01000146.1 GCF_009865215.1 Streptomyces sp. SID3343
GGGGTCGGCGGGGGCGACCGGGACCACGACGACGCCCGCGCCGGTCGTACCACCCGTCGAGCCGCCGGCGCGTGGGGGTGGCGGGTTCAGCCCGCCGTCGTGATGCGCGCGTTGGGCGGGGTGTCGAGCGCTTCGAGTTCGATGCCGGGTGCGGCCAGGACGACGTCGCCGCTGACGTGGAGCACCGCGCGCTCGCCCGTGGCGAGGTCGTCCACGTGGTAGCGCTCGACGGCCAGGCCGTCGTGCGATTCCACCGCCACCAGGGTCCACGACTGGTCGACCGTGTGCGCGGCCAGGACCGGTTCGGTCAGCGAGATCAGGCGCAGTCGGGCGGATCCGCCCGGGGACAGGTCGAGCATCGTCGCGGTCGCGATCAGAAAGGCCGGTGAGCGGCCGGTGAAGCCGGCCGCCTTCGCCTCGTGTTCGACTCCCGCCACGTCGAGTGTGGGATCGACCGCGGTGCGCAGCCACACCACGCCGGACGTGCCGTCGACGAGTGTCGCGCCGCCGCGTACCCGCCAGCCGCCGGCCTGCGCTTGCAGGCGCAGCGGGCGGCCTCGGGCGTCGAGGGTCAGGTCGATGCCGCTTCCGGTGTAGCGCCAGCCGAGCGGGCCCGGGGCGCACGAGAAGCGTTCCTCGCCGAGGGCGGTGCCGTCGTGGGGGTCGTGGAAGGAGTAGGTGCCGGAGGGCATGGCCGGACCCTACGACACGGCGCCGGCGTCGGTGTCGCAGCCGGGGTGCTCGCGCGTCTCGACGACCCGGGTGAGCAAGGCGGTGAACGTCGCCCGCTCGGCGGGGGTCAGCGGTGCGAGCAGGGCGTCCATCGCGGCGTCGACGAGTGGTTCCTGGCGGGTCAGGCGGTGTCGGCCGGCGTCGGTGAGGGTGATCGCGTTCTTGCGACGGTCGTTCGGGTCGGGTGCGCGAGTCACCAGGCCCTCGGTCTGGAGGGCGTTGAGGATCGCGACCATGTCCTTGGGGTCGATGGCGACCGTACGGGCGAGTTCGGCTTGGGCGATGGGCGCGTACTCGTGGATCGCGACCAGCACGAGGTGGTGGAGCATCGGCATGCCGTCGCTTTCCAGGGCCTGCCGGACCAGCGTGCGTCCGTGCGTGGCGGCGCGGCCGAGTAGCCAACTGGGCAGGGCCCGGATTCGGGCGGGGGCGGGCAGCTTGTCGACCATGGGTGCAGCCTAGCCCGGAACCATTGGACTTCCCAACGATCTTCATATTATCGTTGGGGTATCCAACGACTTTTGGAGGTGCCGGTGATGCGTCGCGTTCGCTGCCACGAGAACGGCGGTCCCGATGTGCTGCGCGTCGAGGAGGCCGAGGTACCCGAGCCCGGGGCGGGCGAGGTGCTGATCCGATCCGAAGCGATCGGCGTGACGCTGCCGGGGGTGCGCAAGGTCCGCGAGGGTGGGATGCCGCTGCCGGGCGGGTTCGGCGGAGAGATCGCGGGCGAGGTGTGTGCGCTCGGGCCGGATGTCACCGGGTTCGCGGTCGGGGATCGGGTGGTGGCGATCTCGTTCACCGACGCGTATGCCGACTTCGCGCTCGCACCCGTGTTCACCGCGTCGCACATTCCGGCGACGGTGAGCGCGAGCCGGGCCGTGGCCCTCGTGCGCGGTGGGCACGTCGCGCTCGCCGCGTTGTTCGTCGCCGGCCCGGTGCGGGGCAGATCCGTACTAATCACCGGGGCCGCGAGCGGCGTGGGGCATCTCGCCGTGCAACTGGCCCGGTTGCACGGCGCGAGCCGGGTCGTCGCGGCGGTGGGCTCGGCCGACAAGACCGCCTTCGTGCGCGGGCTCGGCGCCGACGAGGCGGTGGTCTACGCCGACGAGTCGTGGGGGGAGCCGGTCGACGTGGTGCTCGACGCGGTCGGCGGCGAACTGCTGCCGCGTGCGCTGGACGCGCTCGCGCCGTTCGGTCGGCTCGTCTTCTTCAACTCGGGTGGCGGGACGGTGCCGGCGTACGAACTCCTCGCCGGGGCAAAGACGATCACCGGACTGACCATGGCCCGGTTCTCCACCGCGTATCCCGACACATACGCCGAGCACGGTGATCGGCTGTGGGAACTCGCGTGCTCCGGGCGGCTGTTGCCGGTCGTGCACGAGACGTTCGCGCTCGCCGACGCCGCTCGGGCGCACGAGGTGATCGAGGCTCGGGCCAACCTCGGCAAGGTGGTGCTCCGGCCGTGACGAGCCGTCAGGCGGCGCACTGGTCGAGCATCGCGCTCTTGTCGGCGTCGGTGACCGGGAGTTCGTACTTGATGGACACCTGCGCGTAGCGGACCACGTACGCGCACCGGACCGCGGTGTTCGGCGGGAGCCAGGTCGCGGGGCTGGAGTCGCCCTTGCCGCCGTTGATCGGGCCGTCGACCGCGAGCAGGTTGAGCGGGTCGTTGGCCAGTCGGCGGCGTTTGTCGGCGTCCCACCGGGCCGCCCCCATCTGCCACGACGCGCTCAGCGGTACGACGTGGTCTATCTGTATCGCGGAGGCCTTGGCCTTGGTGAACGCGATGGTCTTGCCCGAGTACGGGTCGGCCAGCGTCATCGTGTTGACCACGCAGCCCTTCCGGTCCTTCCACTGCGTGACCTGGCCGTCGCGCTTGAGTATGTCGTCGCGCGTGTCGCAGCTGTTCTTGCCGAACGGGACGTCGGTGACGCTGTCGGTCCAGGCCGGTCCGTACGCGGCGCGGTCGTAGCCGGTTTTCGGGCCGCGGCCGTTGGTCGGCACCTTGTCGATCAGCGCGCGGCCCGCCGTGCGATCACCGGCCGACGTCAGCGGGGCCAGGCCCGACTTGGTGCCGTCCGGGTTGTCCAGTGGACTGGTCGCGGTGCCACCGCCGCTGCCGGCGGGCGCGGTTGCGGGCGCGGTCTTGCCTCCCGCCGCCGGTTCCGCGTTCTTGGCGTCGTCCTGACAGGCCGCCAAGGCGGCGACGGCGAGCAGGATCGGAACGTACTTCAGCCGTCGTCGCATGCGACGTGCCCCCGAGGCGTGTCGTCGAATCGGTATGGGGTTGTGGGTCGTTGCCCCATTGCTACCCGCAAACAAGCCGGGCAGCGCACGAGGCGCCGCCCGGCTTGTCGCCGGCTTTTACTTCATGGTGCCGAGCGCGACGGTGTTCAGCGCACTCAGTAGCGGTACGCGTCCGTCTTGTACGGGCCGTCGACCTTGACGCCGATGTAGGCGGCCTGCTCCTCGGTGAGCGTGGTGAGCTTGACGCCCAGCGCGTCCAGGTGCAGGCGCGCGACCTTCTCGTCGAGGTGCTTCGGGAGCACGTACACGCCGACCGGGTACTCCTCGGGCTTGGTGAACAGCTCGATCTGCGCGATCGTCTGGTTCGCGAAGCTGTTGGACATCACGAAGCTCGGGTGACCGGTCGCGTTGCCGAGGTTGAGCAGACGGCCCTCGGACAGCACGATCAGCGTCTTGCCGTCGGGGAACGTCCAGGTGTGCACCTGCGGCTTGACCTCGTCCTTGACGATGCCCGGGATCTTGGCCAGGCCGGCCATGTCGATCTCGTTGTCGAAGTGGCCGATGTTGCCGACGATCGCCTGGTGCTTCATGCGCTGCATGTCCGAGGCCATGATGATGTTGAAGTTGCCGGTGGTGGTGACGAAGATGTCACCGATCTCGACGACCTCGTCCAGCGTGGTGACCTGGTAGCCGTCCATCGCCGCCTGGAGCGCGCAGATCGGGTCGACCTCGGTGACGATCACCCGCGCGCCCTGGCCGCGGAGCGACTCGGCGGAGCCCTTGCCGACGTCGCCGTAGCCGCACACGACGGCGACCTTGCCGCCGATCAGTACGTCGGTGGCCCGGTTGATGCCGTCGATCAGCGAGTGGCGCACGCCGTACTTGTTGTCGAACTTGCTCTTGGTGACCGAGTCGTTGACGTTGATCGCCGGGAAGAGCAGCGCGCCGTTTTGGAACATCTCGTACAGGCGGTGCACGCCGGTGGTGGTCTCCTCGGTGACGCCCATGATGCCGGGGGCCATCGCGGTCCACTTGCCGGGGTTCTCGGCGTGGGTGGCGCGGAGCAGGGCCAGGAAGACCGTGAACTCCTCCGAGTCGGCGTCCGTGGCGTCCGGAACCGCACCGGCCTTCTCGAACTCGACGCCCTTGTGCACGAGCATGGTGGCGTCACCGCCGTCGTCGAGGATCATGTTCGGGCCGTCGTGGCCGGGCCAGTTCAGCGCCTGCTCGGTGCACCACCAGTACTCCTCCAGCGTCTCGCCCTTCCAGGCGTACACCGGCACACCCCGCGGGTCCTCGGGGGTGCCCTCGGGGCCCACCGCGATGGCCGCGGCGGCGTGGTCCTGGGTGGAGTAGATGTTGCACGAGACCCACCGCACGTCCGCGCCGAGCGCGGTGAGCGTCTCGATCAGCACGGCCGTCTGCACGGTCATGTGCAGCGAGCCCATGATCCGGGCGCCGGCGAGCGGCTGCGTCGCGGCGAACTCGCGGCGAATCGACATCAGGCCGGGCATCTCGTGCTCGGCGAGGGTGATCTCCTTGCGACCGAACGCGGCGAGGGAGAGGTCGGCGACCTTGAAGTCGCCGTTGAGCTGCGAAGCCATGTTGTGGATCCTCTGCGGGAGGGGCGGATGGTACTGGAGACACACCGGTGCCGCGGGCGCCGGTGCCGTGCCATCCAGTCGGACACATCTGTGCCTACGGGTCCGTGACCCGACCGCCCTCTGCAGCGACTGTCGTTGTGCGCCAACGACGTTAACACCTCATCCGGTCGAAGCGTGACGGTCCTTGCCACCCGGTGTGGCGTCGGGGTCGGGGCCGCGGTCGGCCTCGTCGGCGCGGTAGATGTCGGGTTCGAGGTAGATCACCCGGGCGATCGGGACGGCCTTGCGGATGCGCGCCTCCGCGGCGTCGATCGCGCGGGCCACGTCGACGGCGGTGTCGTCGTGGTCGACGGCGATCTTCGCGGCGACGAGCAGTTCCTCGGGGCCCAGGTGCAGGGTGCGCATGTGGATCAGCCGCTCCACGTCGGGGCCGTCGACGATCGCGGCCTCGATGGCGCGCACGGTGTCCACGTCGGCGGCCTCGCCGAGCAGGAGGCTGCGGGTCTCCAGGGCGAGCACGATCGCGATCAGCACGAGCAGGATGCCGATGCACAGGGTGCCGATGCCGTCCCAGACGCCGTCTCCGGTGGCCACCGCGAGGCTCACCCCGATCAGCGCCAGGAACAGGCCGATCAGCGCGCCGAAGTCTTCGAGCAGCACGATGGGCAGCTCCGGGGACTTGGCCCGGCGAACGAACTGCGGCCAGGTCAGTCGGCCGCGGTGCAGGTTGGATTCCTTGATCGCGGTCCGGAAGGAGAAGCCCTCCAGGACGATCGAGAACACGAGCACCCCGACGGCCCAGTACCAGCTCTTGAGCTCGTGCGGGTGGGCGATCTTCTCGTAGCCCTCGTAGATCGCGAACATGCCGCCGACCGAGAACAGCACGATCGAGACGAGAAAGCCGTAGATGTAGCGCTCGCGGCCGTAGCCGAACGGATGTTCCGGCGTGGCGTCGCGCTGGGCGCGTTTGCCGCCGACCAGGAGCAGTACCTGATTTCCGGAGTCGGCCAGCGAGTGGACGCCCTCGGCCAACATCGACGAGGACCTCGTGAAGGCGAACGCCACGAACTTGGCCACCGCGATACCGAGGTTCGCTGCCAATGCCGCGACGACCGCTTTGGACCCGCCACCCGCGCTCATAAAGGTCGACTCCCACCCGTTGTTGACCGCTGTTTACCTCTTGCAGACGGTCAGTTTGCCATCGGGGGCGCGTGTACCCCGCCAATCGCGGAATACGGGTGGCCGTCGGTCCGTCGGTCGAACGGGTGCTGCCGGGCGCGGATTCGGGCCGAGCCGGGTCCGATCAGGCGCGGCGGGTCACGCGAACGGGACGCCCGCCCGAAAGACCAGGGCGTCGTCGCCGACGACGGTGAGCGAGACCGGCGGCTCGCCGGCGCGGATGTACACGGACTGGCCGCGGGCGAGCACGAGGTCGTCGCCGTCGCGCTCGCGCGCGGTGGCGGTGCCGCGCACGCACAGCAGGATCTGCGGTCCGGTGGTGTCCAGGACGTACGGGCGCTCGGCCGCGGTCGCGCGCAGTCGGGACAGCCGGAAGTCGGGAACCGGGGTCGCGTAGACCTCCTCGCCGGCGCCGTCGTGGTCCTCGGGGGTGAGGATCTCCACGGGGCCCGCGCGAAAGGCCATGACACGCAGCAGCTCACCGACGTCTATGTGCTTGTCGGTGAGGCCACAGCGCAGCACGTTGTCGGAGTTGGCGAGGATCTCGACGACCACGCCGTGCAGGTACGAGTGCGGCATGCCCGCGGCCAGGAACACCGCCTCGCCTTCGCGCAGTCGGATGTGGTTGAGCAGCAGTGCCACCGCGACGCCCGGGTCGCCCGGGTGCCGCTCGGCCAGGTCGGCGACCGCGGCGCACGCGTCCGCGTACGGCGATCCGTTGGCCGCGAGCCGCCGGCACGCGGCGGCGACCGCGTCGACCACGCTGGTGCGCAGCCGCGCGGGCAGCATCAGTACGTGGGTGGTGGCGGCGCGCAACGCCGCCTCGTGGTTCGGGTTGTGCAACGCCCGGGCGAACGGGGCCAGTTGCGGGACGTCGAGCGCGTCCAGCAGTTTGAGCGTCTGGGAGATCTCGCGGTAGCCGACGAGGCCCTCGAAGTCGCCGATCGCGCAGATCATCTCGGGCTTGTGGCTGGAATCGCGGTAGTTGCGGTGCGGCGCCCGGATCGGCACGCCGCGGGCCTCCTCCTCGGCGAATCCGTGCCGGGCCTGCACCGCGTCCGGGTGGACCTGGAGCGAGAGCGGCTCGGCCGCCGCGAGCACCTTGAGCAGGAACGGCAGCCGCGGGCCGAACCGGGCCGCGGTGTCGGCGCCCAGTTCGCCGTCTGGGTTCTCGGCGATCAGGTCCACGAGCGAGCGCGGGCCGTCGCCCCGGTCGACCTCGGAGGGCGCGCCGGGGTGGGCGCCCATCCACAGTTCGGCCTGGGGCTTGCCCGTGGGGGCGACGCCGAGCAGTTCGGGAATGGCCGTGAGGGACCCCCACGCGTTGGCGCGGATCCGGTTGAGAAGGCGATCCATGACTAGCGGGGACCACCTTCGGTCCAGGAGAACAGGCCGGGCGCGGCGGGGAGCGTCCCCGTGCCCAGGGCCAGGTACACGGCCGCGAAGTCGGTCACCGCGATCAGCTCGGCGAGTCGCTCGACGGGCGAGCCGCCGCGCGCGCTCACGTCGCCGACGGCGGATCGGCCCAGCGCGGTGAGTGTGCGCGTGGCGCCGGCCAGGTGTGCCGCGGCGCCGGGACCGTCGTGGTCGACCAGCAGTACCGGGAAGACCCGGGCCGCGTCGGGCTCGTCGACCCGGTCGCGGAAGAAGTCGTCGGGGTCGTCCGACCCGCCCGCGGGGCCGGCCTCGAACACCCGGGCCTGGTGGCGCCCCGCCGTGGGCAGCGGGCCGGACAGCGCGGGTATCGCGGCCACGCCGGTGCACATGGTCGCGAAGCGCTCGGCGGCGACCTCGCCCACCGCGCCCGCGCCCCAGATCACCGGGGTGCTCCCCGCGATCGCCACCGCGAGCGACTTGGCCGGGTTGAGATACGCGTCGGCGGCGGGCCGGCAGCGCGTGCTCGCCTCGTCCAGGCGGTCCGCGGCCGCGTCGAGCGCCGCAAGGCCCTCCCCGGGCGTGAACGGGCTCGCGCCGCACGCTCCGGTCACCGCCAGGAGCGCGGCCAGCAGCGGCCAGAACGCCGTCTGCGCCGCGAACGACGTGCGATCCGCGTAGCCTGCCGAGCCGACCGGTGTGGCGTCCACCGGCACTCGTACGACGAGGCCGCGGGTCTGCTGCACGGCGGAGTCCAACGCGGTCCCGGCGGGAGTGACGGCCACGACCTGGCAGCCGCGCCGGTACGCCTGCGTGGTGAGCTGTATCAGCTCGTCCTCGTCGCCGCGGCCGGCCAACAGGACGAGGTCCAGCGAACCCGCCCACCCGGGCAGCACGTCGCCCGCCGACACGACGGGCAGCGCCGCGTCGGGACCGGTGAGCGCGCGCAGCGCGTGGCCGAGCGGGCCGTACGCGGGCGCGG
>NZ_WWJX01001429.1 GCF_009865215.1 Streptomyces sp. SID3343
GCCGCACAAGACCGCGCACAAGCCGGCGGGCACCGCGAAGAGGGCCGCGCCGGTCAAGAAGACGCCGACCGCCGACGGCGTGCCCGAGCACGGGCCGCGCAAGACGGCGCACAAGCCCGCCGGTGATGCCGCGAAGAAGGCCGCGCCGGCGAAGAAGGCCACGAAGGCCACCCGTGCCAAGCCCGTGACGGGGCCGGACGCGTAGACCTGGATCTGGATCCGGACGTAGACGTAGACGTGAGTGAAGGGACGGACGTCGACGTGAGCGAGCGGGCGGACGGCGACGAGGGCGTCGACGTGGCTGTCGGGGCGGTTGTCGATGCGAGTGCCGAGGCGAGTGTCGGCGTGGTTGCCGAGGCGGGAGTCGGCGTGGCTGTCGATGTGCCTGTCGGCTCGGCCGGGGATACGGGTTCGGCCGTGGTGGTCGGGCCGTTGGAGGTCGAGCCGGCGCGGCCCACCGGGGACGCGTATGTGGATGGTGCGCTGTCCACTCTCAGCCGTGTGGGTGACCTGCCGACCGAAGCCCACGGGCCTGTGTACGAGGATGTGCATCGAGGACTGCGGGACACCCTGGCGGCACTGGACCGATAGGTCCGGACCGTCGACCCGTCCGGATCCGCCGCGCGAGTCGGCGCGATGCGTCGAGTACGCCGGATGCACCGGATACACCGGCCGTCGGCCATCGGGCACCGGATAAGCGGATCGGGGTTTCGGGTGAGGGTATGGATCCTGGTGGGTCCGTGCCGCGCGCGGGACGGGTGCCGGGTCCACGCGTGTAGTCAGGGTGATGTACGCGGGTGGTTGCGGTTCTCGTCACGGCTCAAGGGCTTCGGCAACGTCAAGGCTCGGCAACTTCAAGGCTCGGCAACTTCAACGAATGGCAGGCACGACCGGTGGCACGACGCAGGCTCGACGCCGAGCTGGTGCGCAGGGGACTGGCTCGGTCGCGGGACCACGCGAGCGAACTGATCGCGGCCGGGCGGGTGACGGTGGGTGGCCAGACGGCGACCAAGGCCGCCACCCAGGTCGACGCGGGGGCGGCCGTCGTGGTCGCCGCCGACGACGGTGATCCCGATTACGTATCGCGCGGCGGGCACAAACTCGCGGGCGCGCTGGCCGCGTTCACCCCGCACGGTCTGGTGGTCGCGGGGCGGCGCTGTATCGACGCGGGCGCGTCCACGGGCGGTTTCACCGACGTGCTCCTGCGCGCGGGCGCGGGGCACGTCGTCGCGGTCGACGTCGGCTACGGGCAACTCGCGTGGTCGCTGCGCAGCGACGACCGGGTGACCGTGCGGGACCGCACCAACGTGCGCGAGTTGACGCCGGATCAGGTGGGCCCGGCGGCCGAACTCGTGGTGGGCGACCTGTCGTTCATCTCGCTGGGCCTGGTGCTGCCCGCGCTGGTGCGTTGTTCGGCGCCGGACGCCGACCTGGTGATGATGGTCAAGCCGCAGTTCGAGGTGGGGCGTGAGCGGCTCGGCGCGGGCGGGGTCGTGCGTGATCCGGCGTTGCGGGCCGAGGCGGTGCGTACGGTCGCGGAGCAGGCCGCGAAGACGGGGCTGGGCGTTCTCGGGGTGACCGCGTCACCGCTGCCGGGGCCTTCGGGCAACGTCGAGTACTTCCTGTGGATGCGGGCCGGCGCGCCCGAGTTGGATTCGGCGGACGTGGATCGGGCGGTTGCCGAGGGACCGCGGTGATCGGCGCGCACGATAACGTCACGGCGTACGGGTACGGCTGCGGTCGATTCGATGCGGACGAGGGGATACGGGCATGAGCGATCGCACGGTGTTGGTCGTGACACACACCGGCCGACCTGCGGCGTTGCGCAGCGCACGGCTGGTCGTGGAACGACTGGTCACGGCGGGCCTCGACGTGCGGGTGCTCGAACCCGAGGCCGACGAGCTGGCCCTGCCGGGGGTACAGGTCGTGCCCGCCGAATCGGGTGCGGCGAAGGGCTGCGAGCTCGCGATCGTGCTGGGCGGCGACGGTACGTTGCTGCGCGGCGCGGAGGTGGTCCGGGAGGCGGCGGTACCGATGCTCGGGGTCAACCTGGGCCGGGTCGGCTTCCTGGCGGAGGCCGAGCGCGAGGACCTCAACGACGTGGTGGAGCGGGTCGTGGCGCGCAACTACGACGTCGAGGAGCGGATGACGCTCGACGTCGTGGTGCGGGTGGCCGGCGAGATCGTACATACGAACTGGGCGCTGAACGAGGCCGCGATCGAGAAGGCCTCGCGCGAGCGGATGCTGGAACTGGTCGCCGAGGTCGACGGCCGGCCGCTGTCGCGGTGGGGCTGTGACGGCGTGGTGTGTGCGACGCCGACGGGGTCGACGGCGTACGCGTTCTCCGGTGGCGGCCCGATCGTGTGGCCCGAGGTCGAGGCCCTGATCATGGTGCCGATCAGCGCGCACGCGTTGTTCGCGCGGCCGGTGGTGGTGTCGCCGAACTCGGTACTGGCGCTGGAACTGGCGCCGGAGACGCCGCCCGGCGCGTTGTGGTGCGACGGCAGGCGCACGGTACAGCTCCCGGCGGGCGCGCGGGTGGAGGTGCGTCGGGGGACCCAGCCGGTGCGGCTCGCGCGATTGCATCGGGCGCCGTTCACGGATCGACTGGTGGCGAAGTTCGCGCTTCCGGTGAAGGGGTGGCGGGGGCGGGCTTAGGGTCCGGGCGGGGCACCCCTTGGCCCCTTGACGCCCTGGTGTGCCGGTAGGGCCGGCGGGTTTTGTGCGCTGGTGTTTGTTTCGGGTTTGGTTTTGATCGTTCGAGCTTTGGGTTTGTCGTCGGCCGGGGGTAGCGCTCCGCCGCCGGGTGTTCGCGCCGACGCTACCCGGGTTCGTTGATCGAGGTGGGCAAAACGCCACTGTGGAGTGTGGTCGTCGCGTCCGGTCCCCACGACCTCGTAGTGTCGTCTCGTGCTCGAAGAGATGCGGATACGGGGTCTGGGCGTCATCGAAGATGCCGTCGTCGAGCTTGCGCCGGGTTTCACCGTGGTCACGGGCGAGACCGGCGCCGGCAAGACGATGGTGGTCACCGGACTCGGATTGTTGTTCGGCGGGCGGGCTGATGCCGGGCTCGTGCGATCCGGGGTCGGCAAGGCACTGGTCGAGGGGCGGCTGAGCGTGCCGGCGGATTCGCCGGCGGCTCGGCGGGCCGCCGACGCGGGTGCCGAATTGGAGGACGACGAGCTGTTGCTCGCGCGTACGGTCTCGGCCGAGGGCCGATCCCGCGCGCACGTGTGCGGGCGGGCCGCGCCGATCGGGTTGTTGACGGATCTCGCCGACGACCTGATCGCCGTGCACGGCCAGACCGACCAGCAACGGCTGCTGCGACCGGCCCGACAGCGCGGCTCGCTGGACCGCTACGCGGGGGAGGCCGTCTCGGTCCCGCTGCGGGAGTACGGCGGCGTGTACCGGCGGCTGCGTGAGGTCGCCGCGGAACTGGACGAGATCACCACCCTGTCGCGGGAGCGCGTACAGGAGGCCGACCTGTTGCGCTTCGGCCTCGGCGAGATCGAGCAGGTCGTGCCGCAGCCGGGCGAGGACGTCGAGTTGTCGGCGGAGACGGCGCGGCTGGGCCACGCCGACGCGTTGCGCACGGCCGCGACGACGGCGCACGAGGCGCTGTTGGGCGATCCGGAGACGGGTACGGACGCGGTGGACGCCTCGACGCTCCTCGGGGCCGCCCAGCGGGCGGTGGAGGCGGTCCGTGAGCACGACCCGGCGTTGGCGGCGTTGGCGGAGCGGCTGGGCGAGGTCGGATACCTGGTGTCGGACGTCGCGACGGAGCTGGCGTCGTATGCGGCCGGCGTGGACGCGGACCCGCTTCGGCTCGCGGCCGCAGAGGAGCGACGGGCGGCATTGACGGGTTTGACCCGCAAGTACGGCGAAAGCATCGACGAGGTGTTGGCATGGGCCGAGCGTTCGGCGGCGCGGCTCGCGGAGCTGGACGGCGACGAGGACCGGACCGAGGAACTGACCGCGCAGCGTGACGCGTTGTCGGCGGAGTTGGCCGAGCTGGCCGGGCGGGTCTCGGCGGCGCGGCACGAGGCGGCCGAACGCTTCGCGGACGCGGTCACGGAGGAGTTGGCGGCGCTCGCGATGCCGCACGCGCGGGTGGGCGTGGCGATCTCGGCGGTCGAGGACCCGGCCGGCCTGGCGGTCGGCGGGCGGCTGCTGGCCTACGGCCCGGCGGGCGTGGACGAGGTCGAGTTGCAACTGTCGCCGCACCCGGGCGCGCCGCCTCGGCCGTTGGCCAAGGGGGCGTCGGGCGGTGAGTTGTCGCGCGTGATGCTCGCGGTCGAGGTGGTCTTCGCCGGGGCGGACCCGGTGCCGACGTTCGTGTTCGACGAGGTCGACCAAGGCGTGGGCGGCAAGGCCGCGGTCGAGGTCGGGCGGCGGTTGGCGCGGTTGGCGCGCGTCGCGCAGGTGATCGTGGTGACGCACTTGCCGCAGGTGGCCGCCTTCGCGGATCGGCACCTGGTGGTGGAGAAGTCCAGCGACGGCACGGTCACGCGGTCGGGAGTGGTGACGCTGGACGACGCGGGGCGGGTGCGGGAGCTGTCGCGGATGTTGGCGGGGCTGGAGGACTCGGAGCTGGGACGGGCGCACGCGGAAGAACTGCTGGCGACTGCGGCGGGGGCGAAGCGGGAGGACTAGTGGGCTCGGGTTCGGTTCCCACCCGCACCACTTCCGGCCTCGCGGCCGGGTGGGTGCGCCCGGATGCGGTAGATCCGCAAGCGGCGTACGCAACGGTACGGGTGGTGCGGGTGGTGCGGGTGGTGCGGGTGGTGCGGGTGGGAACAATCCCCGCCGGAAGGCGTCACGCCGACGGCGCCCGCCCCCGCGGCACCGCAGCCCCCCGAAGCACGGCGCGAGCCGCCTCGCACAGCGCGGCGACGCCGGAACTGTCGCCGCGACTCGGCAACCACGCGAGGGCCGTCGTGGCCGGCGGGAGGTCGGGGACGTCCGCGTACGCGAGCCCCGGCCTGGGATACAGGTCACGTGCCGCAGCAGGCAGGAAGGCGATGCCCTCGCCCTGGGCGACGGCCAACAGCAGGGACTCGATGTCCGTGACGACGTGCCCGAAGCGCACGTGCGTACCGTCGGGGCGCGGGTTGACCGTCCAGTAGTCCCACCACCGGCGCACCGCACCACCGGCCGCCCCCGCCACGTCGACGAATACCCGGTCGGTGAGGTCGGCCAGGTTGAGCGGTTGTCGTGACACGAGCGGATCGCCGGCCGGAAGGCACGCCACGCGGGACTCGACCGCCAGCCGCAGCGTGCGGATGCCCGTCGGCAAGGGAGGGCGGACGAACGCCGCGTCCACCTCTCCGCTGGTGAGCGCGTCGACCTGACCGGCGAAGTCGAGGCTGCGCATCTCCACCGTGCTCTCCGGATGTCGGCTGCGAAACTCGGCGAGTATCTGCCGGGCGTGCGGCATGGCGGCTACGGCGTCGATGAAGCCCACGGTCAACCGCCCGGCCACGCGGCGCGTTTGCAGTTGGACGACCACCCGGAGCCGGTCCACCGCGTCGACGGCGGCCCGCGCTTCGGGAAGCAACGCCCGTCCTGCCGGCGTGAGTTCGACCCGTCGCGTCGAGCGCTGAACGAGGCCGATGCCCACGCGCCGCTCCAGCGCGGTGATTTGTCGGCTGAAGGCGGGCTGGGTGATGAACATGCGTCTCGCCGCGTGCCCGAAGTGCAGTTCCTCCGCGAGAACCAGGAAGAGTCTCAGCTGGTGAACGCTCGGATCACCGCCTCCGGTCGTCGGAGTGAGTTCCGGCGCGCCGGCCGACCGCTCGACTTCGTTGTCCGCCATACCCATCACTCTATAGATACGTTTGGTAACGGCCTGAGTTCCCCCTTCTACGTGGTGCCACCGCACGACCACGATGGGTGACGGGCTCGCGTCTCTCATAGGGGTGAGGGGTCGCGGGAGCCGTCGAGGAGGAACAAGCACCGTGAACATGTCACCGCGCGGGTCGTTGTCTCCGACGATCGCGGGCACGGCGTTGGTTGCGCTCGTGGCGTCGATCGCGACATCGATCGCGACCACCGTCACCGGTTCGGCAGGCGCCGGGTCGGCCGGAGCCGGGGCCGACCGGACCGTACGGATCGAGCAGGGCGAGCAGGGCGCGCCTGGCCGGCGGGAGCTCTCGGCAGGGCCGGGAGGATCGCCGATGCTCCGACTGTGGCAACAGGTCGACGCCTACGTGACGCGGCATCCGCAAGCACGCCGGATCGCCGTCGACACGATCACCGTCACGGGCGGGGACCTGACCGTGACCGCACCGGGCGACAAGAAGCCCGGCAACCCGACCGCCGCCGACAGTGGCGGGCCGGCGTGCGGTGCGGCGCGCTGGACGCCCGTTCACCACCTCCGGCCCTGCCGGTGACGAATCCTGGCGCGAACGAGAGCGAGTGCGCCGCCGGTTGCGGGGAGCAGGGGCGGCCCGGCAGCGAGAGTGAGCCTTTGGCGGCCCGGGTCGCGAGTCGAGTGGGGGCGCGACCCGGGCAACCTTTCCGCCCGCCCCGCAGCCGAGCAGGGTGGTACTCGGCTGCGGGGCGCTCTCCGCGCGATCGGCTCTGATGGGCCGCTCGTCGATCGGCCTTCGACGCGCAGTCCGGCAGCGGGCAAGCGCACGGCGGATCGGGAGTCGGCCGGGGCGAGTGGATGACGTTCCTATGCTGGGTGGATGTCAACTCCGGAGTTCATCCTCGCGTTGCGGGAAAAGATCGGTACCGACCCGTTGTGGCTGTCGGGGGTGACCGCGGTCGTGGTGCGCGGTGAGGACGTGTTGTTGGTTCGGCGGGCGGACAACGGGGCGTGGACGGCGGTCACCGGGATCATCGATCCCGGGGAGCAACCGGCGGACGCGGCGACGCGGGAGATCCTCGAAGAGGCCGGCGTCGAGGCCGTGCCCGAGCGCCTGGCCATGGTTCACGTGACCAAGCCGAGTGTGTACACCAACGGGGACCAGGCGCAGTACCTCGACTTGGTGTTCCTGTTCCGTTGGTACGCGGGTGAGCCTCATCCGGCGGACGGCGAGAACACCGAGGCACGCTGGTTCCCGTTGAACGCCCTGCCGCCGATGACCGACGACATGCGGACCCGCATCGACACGGCACTTGCCGCGGAGCCGGCGGCACGGTTCCTCGTCGGCGGCGCCCGCTCGGTGACCTGACGGACAGAGCGACCGACGAGGCGGGTGCCGGTCGCCCTGCGGGGCGGGTTCGAGCTCTTCGAAGACGACGCCGCGCTTACGCACGATCTCGAATCCGCTCGCAGATCGTCGGATTCGAGGATCAGCGGGCCGGGCGCGGGGTTTCGGTCCACGTCGCTCGGCCGTCCCGCGGCCGCCGCATGTGACCACAGGGTGATCTGCACGGGCTGTCGGGAACGCCGACGGTGAGGAGAGGTCCGTCGGGTTCGGGGAAGTCGATCCGCTTTTCCAGGCCGAGTCCGTCGGTGTGGAAGTTCGGCGCGCGGTCGGGGTTTCGGGAGGCGGCTCGTCGTCCGGCGGATCGGAGTGGGCTCGGTCGTGCCTACGGGTTCGGCCTGCGGGACGGTGGGGTGGTCTGCTCGGCCATGAGCTTGCGGAAGTGTTCGCGGGCCCGGTGGATGACTTGTTGTTGCAGGGCACGCTCGTGGGTGTCGAGGGACAGCGTTCGGCCCGCGCTCGGTCGGGTGCCTCGGGATGGTGGTGTCGAGGTGCGTTTCTTTGCTTTTGCTGTAGATCGCGCCTTTAGGGTCATACGACACCCCTTCCCATTCGGGACGTGGATGTGCGTTTGATCGCGTGGCGATGTCACCGGGTCGGTGCCGGGCCGAACCCGCCCTCCCGTCCACCGACCGGTGGACGCCGGGTTCAACCGGGCGAGGCTGTCGGCGGGGAGGGGCCGGCGACCAGCATCTACGGCATGAAGAAGCTTGCGGTTCGTGTGGCTCGGTGGAGTGCCGGGCATCCCTGGCGGGCCATCGCCGGGTGGTTTCTGTTCGTTGCCCTGTGCCTCGGCGCCGGGATATCGGTCGGCACCAACGCCGCCGTCGCCGAGGACTTCGGCGTCGGGGAGGCCGGCCGAGCCGAGTTGATGGCCATCGACGGCGGGTTGCAACAGCGGCCCACCGAGCGGGTGTTGATCACCGCCAAGTCCGGCGCGGGGCCGATGGACGCGGCCGCGGCCGACGCCGCGGCCCGGGACGTCGCCAACCGGATGAAGGCGCTGCCCGAGGTGCTGTCGGTGGCCGAGCCGGTGCGATCGGCCGACGGGAGGATGCTCCGGGTCGACGTGACCATGAAGGGCACCGAGCTCCTCGGCAAGGAGCACGTCGACCCGCTCCAGGCGCAGACCGCGAAGGTGCAGGCCGCCCATCCCGGCCTGCGGGTGGCGGAGACCGGCGGGCCCTCGATCAGCGAGGACGTACAAGGTCAGCGCGGCGACGACCTCTCGCGTACCGAGATGATCGCGCTGCCGATCACGCTGCTCACCCTGCTGGTCGTCTTTCGGTCCGCGGCGATGGCCACCGTGCCGCTGCTCATCGCGCTGTCCTCGATCGCCGCGGCCGTCGGCCTGGCGATGCTCGCGTCGCACGTCTTCCCGGACGCGGGCGTCGGTACCAACGTCATCCTGCTGATCGGCCTGGCGGTCGGCGTCGACTACGCGCTCTTCTATCTCAAGCGCGAGCGTGAGGAACGGGCCCGCTCCGGCGGCCGGCTCGGCACACGGGCGGTGGTCGACATCGCCGCCGCCACGTCGGGCCACGCCGTGGTGGTCTCCGGGCTCGCGGTCGCCGCGTCCAGCGCGACGCTGTACCTGGCCGACGACGTCATCTTCTCCTCGATCGCCACCGGCGCGATCGTGGTCACCCTGGTCTCGGTGGTCGCCTCGCTGACCGTCCTGCCCGCGTTGCTGGTCAAGCTCGGCGTCCGTGCGGAGCGCCGCGAGGCACGCAGGGCCGAGCGCGCGGCGCAGGCCGGCAAGACCCTCGCCCCCCGGAAGCAGCCGCGCTCCGGCGCCGGCCGGATCACCGGCGCGATGCTCCGCGGCACGAGCAGGCGCCCCGCCACGACACTGGTCGTCGCGGTCCTGGGCATGCTGGTCCTGGCCGCCCCGATCACGGGACTCAAGCTGACCGACATCGGCCGGGAGAACTACGACCGCTCCCTCCCCGCCATGGCCGACTGGCACCGGGCCAACGACGCGTTCCCCGAACTGAAGTCCATGCACCAGGTCGTCGTCCGCGCCGACCCCGGCCGCGCGGCGGAGGTCGCCGGCGCCCTGCGCGACCTCGAACAGCGCGCCAAGAACGACCCGTTGCTCGCCGGCAAGGCCGAACTTCGCACCTCGCCCGACGCCCGGATCAGCATGCTGGAGATCCGCGACCCGCACTTCGTGAGCGCCGACGCCGCGCACACGTCGCTCGACCGGATCCGCCACGACTACGTTCCCGCCACGGTGGGCAAGCTGTCCGGCGTCGACTACGCGGTGACCGGGGACGTCGCGCGCTTCGCCGACTACCCGGAGCACCAGAAGCAAAAGCTGCCGCTGATCCTGGGCACCCTGTTGCTCGTGACGTTCGCCATGACCGTGTGGGCGTTTCGCTCCGTGGTCCTCGGCCTGATCGGCGTGCTGCTCAACCTGCTCTCGGCCGGCGCCGCGCTCGGCCTCCTGGTGTTGGTCTTCCAAGGAGGTTGGGCCGAGGGGCTGCTCGACTTCGACTCGATCGGCTCGATCGGTTCGCGGATACCGCTGTTCCTGTTCGTGATCCTGTTCGGCCTGTCGATGGACTATCAGGTGTTCGTGATCAGCCGGATCAGAGAGGCCGCGCTGCGCGGTGTGTCGCCGCGACAGGCCGTGCTCGACGGCATCGGCAGCTCGGCCGGCGTGGTGACCAGCGCGGCCTTCGTGATGGTCACCGTCTTCGCCAGCTTCATCGGGCTGCACCTGATCGAGATGAAGCAACTGGGCTTCGGCCTGGCCGTGGCCGTACTCCTGGACGCGTTCGTCATTCGGATCCTGGTCCTGCCCGCGATGTTGCTGCTGCTCGGCAACCGGACCTGGTGGCCCTCGCGCGAGATGCGCCGGGCCCAGGAGCACCACACCACCGCAATGGCCCGACCGGTCGAAAAAGTAGGCTGACCGGCATGAACGCACGGCCGCAGCCCATCGATCAGGCCCGGATCTGGACGCTCCACCGGTGGTACATCCTCTTCTGGGTGGTTCTGGGGTTGCTCCCCATGGTCGTCGCGGGACGGGACGACCCCGGCGCGACGAAGTACTGGTCGATGGGCCTGCCGGTCGCCACGGGCCTTTGCTACGCGATCATGCGCGGGTTCCCCGACAACCGGGTGCTTCGGCCGCAGACCTTCCTGTGGGTGCTCGTCGTCGCTCTCGGCGCGATGTCGTACACCCGGGAGGGCGGTGCGACGGTGTTCGTGGCGACGCTTCCGCAGTTCTGGTTCCTCGCCAAGGATTCGTTGTCCTCGATCAGGTACAGCGGCCTTGCCGCGGCGGCCACGGTCCTGGCCGCGGTCGCCCCACAGGGGTGGAGTCCCGAGCTGTCCGACGGCAACACCGTCGCCACCGTGATCGCCTACGCGATGAGCGTCCCGCTGGGGCTCTCGGCGCACCGGTTCGTCGCCCAGCGGAACGAGCAAGTACGGGTCCTGGGCACCGAGTTGGAGTCCACCCAACTGCAACTGGCCGAGGCGCACCGGCGCCAGGGCGCCGCGGACGAGCGCGAGCGCCTCGCCCGGGAGATCCACGACACGCTCGCCCAGGGCTTCGCGTCGATCGTCGTCCTGGCGGAGGCGGCCCGCTCCGGCCTCGAGGCGGACGCGGCGCGCAGCGCGCAGCAGTTGCGCTCGATCGAGCAGACCGCACGCGAGAACCTGGCCGAGGCGCGGGTCCTGGTCGGTTCCGCCCCACAGAGCGGCGTCGCGCCGGGCTCGGTCGCCCGGGTCCTGCGCCGCACGCTGGACCGCTTCACCGAGGACACCGGCCTCACCGTCGACGCGGACCTGCCGGACGTCGAGTGCGATCAGCAGACCCGGATCGCGCTGCTGCGCTGTACGCAGGAGTCGCTCGCCAACATCCGCAAGCACGCGGGTGCTTCCACGGTCGGCGTGGTCCTCGCCGGAAACCCCTACGGCGTCGAACTGGAGATCACCGACGACGGCCGCGGCTTCGTGGTCGAGGACGCCGGCGGGTTCGGACTCGTCGGCATGCGCAAGCGAATGGACGAACTGGGCGGGGAGTTCACCGTCACCAGCTCGATCGGCGACGGTACTCGCGTACTCGCCGTGATTCCCACGAACGGGCAGGTGTGACATGACACAGGACCAACTTCGCATCATCGTGGTGGACGACCACTCGGTGATGCGTGCCGGAGTCGTGGCCCTGTTGGCCGCGGAGCCCACGATCGAGATCGTCGGCGAAGCGGCCGACGGGAGCGAGGCCGTCGAACTCGTCGAGCGCCTGGCACCCGACGTGGCACTGATCGACCTGCGGATGCCGGTCCTGGACGGCGTGGCCGCCACCGCGCGGATCGTCGCCGGCCCGGCCCGTACCCGGGTGTTGATCCTGACCACGTACGACACCGACACCGAGATCGAGCGCGCGGTCGAGGCCGGCGCCATCGGCTACCTGCTCAAGGACACCACGCGCGAGCAACTCGTCGCCGCGATCCGCGCCGCGGCCCGCGGCGAGACCGTCCTGGCCCCGCGCGTCGCGGAGCGCCTCGTCGCCCGGATGCGGCAACCGGCCCCGGTGGTGTTGACCACGCGCGAGGTACAGGTGTTGAACGCGGTCGCCGACGGCCTCTCCAACGTCGACATCGGCAAGCGCCTGGTGATCGCCGAGGCGACGGTGAAGACCCACCTGCTGCGCGTCTTCGCCAAACTCGATGTCAGCGACCGCACGCACGCGGTGGTGACGGCGATGGAACAGGGTCTGCTGAACCGGCGGACGCCGTAGTGGGGGTGGGGCGGGTGGCCTGATCGGCTCCACCGCGAGCGGTAGGAACCGCAGCCCGCCCTCCGGGAGGCAACGGAGGGTGCGGGCGGGCACCCTCCCCCCGACGCAACCGAAGACGCGACCGCAGCGGAATCACCAAGGCCCGTCTTCCGCCCCCCGCCGGAGGTGCCCTCGCACGAGAAGGTCGGCCGTTTCCGCCGCGATGCGCCGGCACTCGTCCGCCGCCAAGGGCCGCACCCCGTGCAACGACGCGACTCGCCCCTCGGTGGCCAACAGCAGCAGGAACTGCCGGGCGGCCCGTTCGGCGTCCGGAACCACGAGGTCGCCGGCCGCGTCGCGTTCGGCGAGGTAGCGGGCGATGTCCTCGGCCACCTCACGGGACGCGTTCTCCCGCCAGATCTGCTGCAACTCGGGATGACGGGCGATCTCGGCGATCGTCAGCCGGTGCAGGGCGGCGGCGTCCGGGGCGAGCACGATGCGCAGGATGCGCAGGCCCGCGTCGGTCAGGTCGGTACGGACGTCGCCGCCGAAGACCAGCGGTCCCTGCCACGCGTCGGCCTCGGCGTCCAGGCGTGCGTTCGACTCGCGCGCGGCGGCCAGGAACAGCCGCTCCTTGTCGCCGAAATGGCTGTACACCGTCTGCTTCCCGACCCCGGCCTCCGCGGCGACCGCGTCGACGCTCGCGCCGGCGTAGCCCTCACGCAGGAACACGGCGAGGGCGGCCCGCAGGATCGCGTCCCGCTTGGCGGGGGAGCGGCGGGAGTTCGGGGCGACGGGTGGTTCGACCATGCTCCACATCCTACCGCTTGCCAAGACTGATCGGTCCAGTCTAGTTTCGAAGCTCCAGACGAGACGGAACGGTCTAGTCTTGACGGGAGGCAGTGATGGCTTCGGAATCCGGCGAAGCGGTGCGGGGTCGGGGATGTGCGGGCGGGGGAGGTGGCTCGGGTCCGGGTCCGGGCGGTCCGGGCGATCTCGGCGGTTCGGGTGGTCTCGGTGCTTCGGGTGGTCTCGGTGGTTCGGGTGGTCTCGGTGGTCTCGGTGGTTGCGGGGAGGCCGAGGGCGTTGCCGCCGCGTCCGCGGGCACCGCGGTGCTCACCGGAAGGGCGCGGCTGGTCGCCGTCGGTGTGGTCATGGCGGCGGTCGTGATGGACATCCTCGACACGTCGGTCGTCAACGTGGCGCTGCCGTCCATCCGGACCGGGCTCGGGGCCGGCAACGCCACCCTCCAGTGGCTGGTGGCCGGCTACTCGCTCGCGTTCGCGGTACTGCTGATCGCCGGTGGGCGGATGGGCGACGTGTTCGGATACCGGCGCGTGTTCATGGTCGGTACCGGCGCCTTCATGGCCATGTCACTGATGTGTGGGCTGGCGCCCAACGCTTCGATCCTGGTGGCCGCGCGCGTCCTTCAGGGGGTCGCCGCCGCGATGATGGTTCCGCAGGCGACGTCGCTGCTCCAGATCATGTACCGGCCGCACGAACGGGCCAGGGTGATGGGCTTGTTCGGCGCGCTCGCCGGTCTCGGCGCCGCGCTCGGGCCGCTGGTCGGCGGGGCGATCCTGCACGCGGACGTGCTCGGTACGGGGTGGCGGCCGATCTTCCTGATCAACGTCCCGGTCGGGGCCGGGGCGTTGGTGGCCGCGTACTTCCTGCTGCCGGCGGGCCGTTCGCCGCACGCGACGCGCCTCGACGTCGGTGGCACGGTGGTGGTCGTGGTGGGGCTCGGGCTGCTGGTCCTGCCCCTGATCCAGGGGCCGTCGCAGCACTGGCCGCCGTGGACGGTGGTTTCACTGGTCGCCGCGGTCCCGGTTCTGGCGCTGCTCGTTCGTGGTCAGCGCGGCCGGGCCCGGCGCGGTGTGCCGACGTTGGTCGACGCCGCTCCGTTTCGGCGGCGATCCTTCCTGGCCGGCCTCGCGCTCAGCCTGGTCGTCGAGGCGGTGCTGGGCGGGACGATGCTCGTCCTGACCTTCACCCTCCAGGAAGGGCTGGGGCTGAGCGCACTCGAGGCCGGGTTGGCGACGTTGCCAATGATCGTGGGCATGGTCCTGGGCGTCGCGGTGATGGCGGAGGCGCTGATCCCGCGCATCGGGCGGTACGTCGTCACGGCGGGCAGCGCGGTACTGGCGGGTGGGCTGGTGGCCGTCGTGTGGCCGATGCGGCACTACGCCCCGGATGCCGTCCACGTCTGGCAACTGATTCCCGGGCTGGTGGCTGCGGGCGTCGGCCTCGGCATGCTGATGGGCCCACTCTTCGCGATCACCCTCCAGGACGTCGACACCGCCCACGCGGGGGCGGCCTCCGGCGTACTGGAGTCGGTGGAGCAACTGGGCGCCGTGTTCGGTGTGGTCACGATCGGCGCGGTCTTCCTCCACCGAGCGGGCGATCACGGAGCGATCCCCGCCTTCTCGTGGGGCATCGGGGCGGCTCTGGTGGTACTGGCGGTCGTGGCGGCGGCGAGTCCGATACTGCCACGACGCTTCCGCACCGAGGAGGAACTCGGCCTGTCGTGAAGGGAATCGGTCAGAATGGTCCGGAACGCCGAGTGGGGCGGGCGGACCGCCGGTCGGGAACCGACGGTGGTCCGCCCGCGGCGGGATCGCGGCTGCTCGTGGGGCGACGGCCCAGTCGGTTCGCGCCGCGCGCTTTTGGTGCGGCCTCGTGTCTCGCTGCCCTGCGCTGCCCTGCGCTGCCCTGCGCTGCGCTGCGCTGCGCTGCGCTGCGCTGCCCTGCGCTGCGCTGCGCTGCGCTGTGCTGCGCCCGTACGCGACGCCGGGCCGCGACGGTCAGCCGATGTAGCCGAGGGCGCCCAACGCGCCCACTCCACCGGCTCCCATGAACAGCGGCATCAGCACCTTGATCTCGACCTTGCTTCCGGCCCGGAACCGCATACCCTTCGGCGGGCCGAGCGGATACCAGCGCTTACGACCTATCGGGATCGGCCACAGGATCGGGCAGCCGGAGATCGTCAGCGCGTCGCCGACGCAATGGGTGAGCGCGCCGAGGGCGATCGGGAGGCCGACCCACCAGTACTCCTGGCCGGGTTCGGTGAAGAACCAGTCCGAGCCGTTGCCGGGCTTGTCGAGGAACTCGACCAGCATCCACGTACTCGTCGCACCGAGCAGCCACACCAACACGTCGCTCGACAACCGGGCTTGGCGCCACAGCAGCCCCTCGATCGCGAGGACCATGTGGATGAACAGCACGCCGAGTACGCCCCAACGTCCACCGAACGCGCAGACCGCCGACGCGCCGGCGCCGCACAGTACGGCCCAGACCCACGTGTGGGTGAGGGTGCGGTGGCCACCGTTGCGGCGCGGGTCGCCCTTCTTGCGGGTCGCCTTGTACACCGCCGTCGACAACGCGTCGACCACGCCGCACAACGCCATCGAGATCGGCCCGAACGCACGGGAGACGGTCGCGGCCTTGTGATCCAGATCGGGCGCGAGTGCGGCGCCGGCGCAGATCAGTGCCCCGACGACCAACACGGGCCAGGGCATCGGCCGCCCCCACGCGGCCGCGGCGGCGCCGGCCCCCGTCCACGCGCTCGCGCCGGACAGGGAATGGGCTGGTCCCATCATGTGTGCTCTGCTCCTCGGTACCCGGGCAGACCCCGAGCCCGCACAGTGCGCAGCAGCCTAGCGGCCGGGGGAGAGTGCCTTCGCCGGCGGCAACGGGGTGGTGGGCGGAGGGCGGCGGCGGAGGCCGTCGGCGGCGTCGAGGTCGAGGGCGGGCGGGGGTGGTGTTCTGCTGTGTGGGGTCCGATTTCCGCCGGCTTCGGGGGACTTCCGCTACCAGACTGGGTGGCATGGTCAAGTCAACCGAGGGGCTCATCGAGCGATTCGTCCTGGCCGGCGCGGAATTCGAGCAACGGCTGCAGATGGTGCGGCCCGAGCAGTGGACGTGGCCGACGCCCTGTAGCGAGTGGGATGTGCGCCGGCTGGTCAACCACATGACTCGGGGGAACTTCGGTTACGTCGGGCTGCTGCGCGGCGGCAGCGGCGCGGAGTTCCTGCGTCTTCGTGACGTCGACGCGCTGGGTACGGACCCGGTCGGCGCGTACACCCGGTCGGTGCGGGAATGCGCCGATGCGTTCGGGCGGCCGGGCGCGTTGGAAGGTGTTCTCGACTATCCGTTGGGGCGGGTGAGCGGGCGTCAGGCGCTGGCGGTGCGGACTACGGACAGCGTGATCCACACCTGGGATCTGGCCCGGGCGATCGGTGCGGGTGACGTTCTGAACGCGGGGTTGGTGGCGTGGATCGAGTCCCACTTGGACGAGATCTATGCGGGTCTGGCGGAGAGCCCTACGGCGGTCGATACGACGCATCGTTTCTTTGCGGCGCCGGCGCCGGGTGGGGAGCTTGCGCGGGACGCTTCGCGGCAGGATCGGCTGTTGCGTCGGATGGGGCGGACCCTTTGACCTCGTTCGTGGCCGCGTGGCCCTGGGGGGTGGTGGGTTGGCGTTGTTCGTGGCCGTTTGGCTTTGGTGGGTTGGTGGTTGGGTGTTCGGGGCTGCGGGTGCGGGTTGGTTGGGTTGGGAGGGGTTCCCACCCGCACCACCCGTTGCG
>NZ_WWJX01001430.1 GCF_009865215.1 Streptomyces sp. SID3343
CGGTGAGCCGCGGCGCGGCGGTCGGCGCCACCCGCGGCGAACGCAGGCCCAGCGCCAGCGACGTCGCGACCGGGTCGGCGTCGAGCCGCTTGCGGGTGCGCGCGCTCACGGCGTCGTTCCCGTTGCGCGCGTCGAAGCGCGCGGTGATCTCGAACAGCTCACGCTCGACCGTCTCCCGCAGCGCACCGGCCGTGCGGCCCTCGAAGACCTCCAGGTCCGGGCCGCCCACCGCGACCACGCGGCGCAGCAGCACCGCGACGCCGCCGAGGAACTCGCTGTGGTCCGACGGGTCGCTCTGCGGACGGTCCAGCCACGCGCGGTGCTCGGCCAGGATCTCGATCCCGCGGCCCTCGTTGCCGGTCAGCGCGCAGAACTCGATGTGCTCGGCGACCGTGCCGTACGTGCTGACCTTGCCGCGCACCGCTCGATAGCCGCGCAGGTGGTGCGCCCGCGCCTCGTCCGGCCTGCCCACCCGCACGAGCGGCAGCATCGACGTCGCGAGCGAGACCTGCGGCTCCTCGGCGCACCTGAGCGAGCCGGCCAGGGTCGGCTCGAGCAGTTCGAGCGCGGCCTCGTCGGTGCCGCGCGCGATCAACCAGCGGGCCTGCTCGCGCCGTTCGCACGCGTCGCAGTCGGCGAGGGTGTCCCGGTCGGCCGCCAGCCACGCGTCGAACGCGTCGGCGCTCGCCGCGTCGTCGCCGATGTGGCGCGCGAGGTAGAACCGGCTCTGGTGCACGGGCCGCGCACTGTGCCCGGCCGTGCGGTAGCGCCGCTCCATGTCCGCGAGGTAGCCGCGGATCGCCGGGAGCGACACCTCGGGCACCGCGAGCAGCGAGCTGGTGATCCACTTGAGGTCCCAGAACAGATGATGCGTCAGCTGCTCGTCGAAGCCCTCCGGGCGCTCGTCCCACAGCTTGAGCAGACGCGACAGCGGAACCGGCGTGCGCGGCGACTCGCCGCCGTAGTTGTACGCGGTGATCAACCGCAGCAGCGCCCACGCGAGGTTGGCGTCGCTGCCCAGGCGCTCGGCGACCACGACCAGTTCCTCGGCCCGGCCGGTGCGCGCCTTGCCGTACGGCTGTTCCTCGTTCGCCTCCAACGCGGCGAAGAACCCGGCGTCGTCGCGGATTTCCATCACGGCTTGTTCTCCTCGGTGCGCTACTCGCCGGGATCGGGCTGGTGGACGGCGCGTTCGAGCAGACCGAGGAAGGACCGGCCGAGCAGGCCCGTCTCGGTCGACGTGAGCGGGCGGTGGCTGAGCAACAGGGCTTGGCCGTAGAGCCCTTCGACCGCGGCGCGGGCGAGTTCGGGGTCCGCGAGGCCCGCGATCCGGCGGACCAGGGGGTTGAGGTGGTTGAGCACGAGCCGTGCGCGCGGCGCCGAACCGCGCAACGAGCCCAGGATGCCCGACCACAGGTCGTCACCGCGTCCGGCCGCGTCCGCCTCGGCGCCCGCGCGGTCGCGTTCGCCGCGCGCGTCGCGCCCGTCGAGCAACAGCGCGGGCACGGTGACCGGCTGGAACGTACGCAGCGACACGTCGCACGACTGCGGGTCGAGCGCGGCGCGGGCGTGCGCGAGGAACGTCGCCGCGGCCAACTCGACGGCCGGGTCCACCGCGTCCAGGTGCGCGGTCACCGTGTCCGGGTCGAGCTCGGCGACCGTGGTGCCCGGGCGGATGTCGGGCAGCCGGTACACCAGGTCCAGGTCGTAGGTGTAGCCGCCGTTGACGACGCCGAGCCCGGCCGCCGCGGCCACCGGCGCGACCTGGCGATACTCCTCGACCGTGGAGGTGACGTGCACGATCGGGTGCCTGCGGGCGAATTCGTCGAGCGCGATGCGCCCGTCGGTGGTCTCGAACGGCAGCCACGGCAGCACGAGTCGAAGCAGTTCGTCGTCGTGCCGGGCGAGGGCCTTGACGCCCAGGTGATGGACGCTCAGGAACCGGGCCAGGCGCGGCTGGTCGTGCGCGGCGACATCGGCGAGCCAGTCCCGGATGTGGCCGCCGAGCGCGTCCCGCACGCCCGCGAGCGACTCGTCGTCGTACAGGTTCTCGCGCGAGGCGGTCGGTCGCAGCGTGTCGGTGTCGACCACGCAGCGCACGAAGAACGCCCAGTCGGGCAGCAGTTTGTCGGCGTTCTCGGTGAGCAGCATGCCCTTGAGGTGGACCCGGTGCTTGCCGCGCATCGCCGGACTGACCGCCTCCGGCAACACGAACGCGGCCCCGCGCACGCCCGCGAGCGGCACGTCGAGGTCGATCACGTCCAGCGGCGTGAAGCCCAGCCGGCTCTCGCAGTAGGCGGCGAGCGCGGCCCTGCGTTGCCCGGTGGTCGGGTAGGGCCGGTCCCACACCGCGGGGGTGTCGGTGATCGAGGTGACCTCGGCGCCGGTGACCACGGTGACCTCGTAGGGCAGCAACGCCCCGAAGTCCCGGGCGAGTTCGATCACCCGATCGGCGGTGAACCACGCCTCGCTGCCCCGACGCGGGGTCAGGAACACCGTGGTCCCGGGCACCGGGCACTCGCTCGCGTCCACCGTGCGCACCGTGTAGTGCCCGTCGGACCCGGCCCGCCACTCCACGGGCGGCGCGTCGGTGAGCGCGGACCGGGTCAGCACGGTGATCTCGTCGGCGACCACGAAGCACGCGAGCAGTCCGATACCGAACTGGCCGAGGTAGTCCCGGCGCGCGCTCTCCAACGCGTCGCGCTTGGAACTACGGCCGATCGTCGCGAGGAAGCGGTGCACGTCCGCCTCGGTCAGACCCACGCCGGTGTCCGCGACCCGCAGGCCGCCGTCCTCGACCGTGACGGTGATCGCGGCCGGGGAGTCGGGATCGGCCGACCGCCGCGCGGTGACCGCGTCGACGCCGTTCTGCAGCAGTTCGCGCAGGTACACCCGCGGACTGGAGTACAGGTGGTGCGACAACAGGTCGACCAGACCGCGCAGATCGACCTGAAAGGTGTGGTCTGCGGCGGGTATCGCGGCGTCGTTCATACGGGTGTCGTCACCTCGGGAGGAGTCGTCGACCGGGATCGGTCGCGTGCTGATCGTAGAGAAGGTCGACGGCTACCCGCGAGTCACTCCTTCGGCGCGTCCACGGTCCTTCCCTCACGCAGGGCCTGGAAGAGCGCCTTGGCGCCCTTGTCGTCCCACAGCACGGTGGATCCGACGTTGCCACCCGGGTTGTAACCCGGGTTCGCGATCGGCACGGTCGTGGTGACGCCCTTGCCACCGGAGAGGCTGCCCATGTCCTTGAACAGGTCGTACAGGTCGAACAGCCCGGCGTCGTCGTCCACGATCACCGCGCTGAGCGACGCGTCGGCCACCGGGAACGCGGTGAACGGGTTGAGCAGCACGCTCGCCGACTTGGCCTTCTTGGCCAAGGCGCCGAGGAACTGCTGCTGGCGTTCCATCCGGCCGAGGTCCGAGCGCGGGTCGAAGTAGCGGGCGCGCACGAAGGACAGCGCCTGCGCGCCGTCGAGCGTCTGGCATCCGGCCTTGAGGTCGGCGCCGGCCTTCTCGTCCTTGATCGGCTGCTTGAGGCAGATGTCCACGCCGTCCATCGCGTCGACGATGTTGTTGAAGCCGCCGAAGCCGATCTCCGCGTAGTGGTCGAGGCGCATACCCGTGGCCAGTTCGACGGTACGCGCGAGCAACGGCGCGCCACCGAGGGCGAAGGCCGCGTTGAGCTTGTTCTTCTGCGCCTTCACCGTCTTCCCGTTCTTGGTGTAGGCGGGAATCTGCACGTACGAGTCGCGGGGCAGGCTGATCAGCGCGGTGCCGCCCTTGCCCTTGTGCAAAAGCATCATCGAGTCGGTGCGCTTGCCCTCGGCCTTGCCGGTGTGCAGCTTCTTGCGATCGGAGGAGTCGAGTCCCTCCCGGCTGTCCGAGCCGACGATGAGCCACGTGGTGCCCTCCGACGACTTGGGCCGGCCGTCGTAGCCGCCGAGCACCGACTCGTGCCGGATCTGCGAACTCGCCCAGAAGTACGTCGCGGTGAAGAACGCGATCACCAGGACCAGGAAGATGCCGATCCCGATGAGGGTCGGCTTCTTCCAGTTCCTCGGGCCGCGCGGGGCGGCGGGGCCGCGCCGGGGACCACCCGGGCCCGAACCGCCGGGGCCGCCGGGACCCTGCGG
>NZ_WWJX01001431.1 GCF_009865215.1 Streptomyces sp. SID3343
GGGTCGACGTGGTGTGCCTGGACAAGACCGGAACGCTCACCGAGGGCGGCATGAACGTCGCCGAGGTGCGCCCGCTCGACGACCGCCTGCCGATCCACGACGCGCTCGGCGCGCTCGGCACCTCCGACCCGCGGCCCAACGCGAGCCTGCAGGCGATCGTGGACGCGTGCCCCGCGCCCGAGGGCTGGCCGGTCACCGATGTCGCCGCGTTCTCCTCGGCCCGCAAGTGGAGCGGGGCGAGCTTCTCCGGGCACGGGACGTGGCTGCTGGGCGCCCCGGATGTGCTGCTCCCGGACGGCCACCCGGTACTCGCCGACGTCGACGAACTGGGCGCGCAGGGCCTGCGGGTGCTGCTGCTCGCGACGGCCGACACGCTCGGCGACGACGCGGGGGCCGCGGCGCACCCGGCCGCGCTGGTCGTCCTCGAACAGCGGATGCGCCCGGACGCGGCGAAGACGCTGCGCTACTTCGCGGGGCAGGACGTGGCGACCAAGGTCATCTCCGGCGACAACGCCCTGTCGGTCGGCGCGGTCGCCGCCAAGCTCGGCCTCGCGGGCGCCGAACACCCGGTCGACGCGCGCAAGTTGCCGCAGGACCGGGCCGAACTCGCCCGGGCCCTGGAGGACGACACGGTCTTCGGCCGGGTCACGCCGCAACAGAAGCGGGCGATGGTCGGGGCGCTGCAATCGCAGGGCCACACGGTCGCGATGACCGGCGACGGCGTCAACGACGTGCTCGCCCTCAAGGACGCCGACATCGGCGTCGCGATGGGCTCGGGCAGCGGCGCGAGCCGCGCGGTCGCGCAGATCGTGCTTCTGGACAACAGTTTCGCGACGCTCCCCTCGGTGGTCGCCGAGGGCCGCCGGGTGATCGGCAACATCGAGCGGGTCGCGAACCTGTTCCTGACCAAGACGGTCTACGCCCTCCTGTTGTCTTTGCTCACCGGCGTGGCCGGCGTGGTGTTCCCGTTCCTGCCGCGCCACCTGACCCTGGTCGGGTCGCTGACCATCGGCTTCCCGGCCTTCGTGCTGGCCCTGGCCCCCAACACCGAGCGGGCCCGCGAGGGCTTCGTGCCGCGGGTGCTGCGCTTCGCGATCCCGGCCGGCGCGGTGGCCGCGTTCGCGACCTTCCTGTGCTACTGGTTGGCCCGCCTCAACGACGGCTCGAACCTGGACCAGGACCGCACCTCGGCGGTGATCACCCTCTTCCTGGTCGCCACCTGGATCCTGGCGATCGTCGCGCGGCCGTACAGGTGGTGGAAGATCGTGCTGATCGCCGCCATGGTCGCGGCCTTCCTGCTGACCCTGTACGTCCCGTTCCTGGCCGACTTCTTCGCCCTCCACCCCCAGGACCAGGGCAACAACGGCACCGCGGTGGGCATCGCCGCGGTCGGCGCCGCCCTGCTGGAACTGGGGTGGCGCGTCTCGGGCTGGGTGGAGCGCAAGCAGGACCGGACCGACGATGCCCGATCCGAGGGACACTCGAACGAGTGATGAAGGTCGAAATGCCCGCCCCGCGACCCGGTGGCTTTCCACAATCTCCGGAGGCACAAGACAGTGACTCGTTCCCAGGACCCCGAGGAGACCGCCATGACCCTCGCAGTGGAGACACGGCAGCGCACCCTGGCCGAGATCCGGGACGACTTGAACCTGCCGAAGAATGTTCGGGCAGAGATCATCGGGGGCCAGATCGTGATGTCACCCGCCCCGCGGTTGGGGCATGCAGGCACTCTCAGCCTCATCCAACGGCAGGTGGAGGACGCCTGTCCGGACGAATACCTGGTCGTCCAAGGCGGCGAGATCGTCTGCGCCGTATCCGACGCGGTGCTGATCCCCGACCTGTGCGTGGTGCCCTGGGAAGCGATCACCGACGACCTCGTGCAGGCCCCCACGAACATCGTCGAACTCGTCTGCGAAGTGACCTCGAAGTCGACCAGGCGCCAGGACCTGGCCGACAAACGGGCCATCTACGCGGCCGAGAGCATCCCGTTCTACCTCCTCGTGGACAGGCTGACCGCGTCCGTCGAACTCTGTTCGAGTCCCAAAAAAGGTGTCTACCGGAGCACCGAGACCGTCTCCTACGGGGAGTTGATCCCCGTCCCCACCCCATTCGGATTCACCTTGGACACGACCCGGTTCCCGGACCACCGCTGGTCCTGATCCTTCGTCACACCCCGTCGAAGTCGCGTTCGGTGGCGAAGTGGGCGGCGTTCTCGGGGTGGGTGAGCAGTTGTTCGACCTCGAACCGGCGGTGCCACTCGCCGGCGGCCCAGGCCAGGCCGCGGGCGACGCCCTCGAAGGTGGTCGCGTGGACCCGGCCGTCTACGTAGCGCCAGTCGGCGTCGAGTTCGGTGTCGTCGGGGCCCGAGACGACGAGTTCCTCGTGTTCCCAGTACTCCTTCGGGGCGTCCGGCATCGCCGCCAGCACGTCGGCCGGAACCTCGTGCACCGTGCCCTCGGACAGCACCTTGCCCGGGATCGTCTCCGACAACAGGGGTACGTCCAGCAGGTCGGCCAACGCCTCCGCGCGGTCCGGCCGGACCGGCAGCAGGACGTGCGACGAGTCGTTCGCGAGCAGCGCCGCCAGGTCGGGGGCGTCGCCCACGAGCGCGTCGGCGATGTCGTCGACGGTCATCGCGCCGGCCGAGACGCCGCGCAGCTCGGTCGGCGCCGAGATCCGCTCCGGGGCCACCTCCGCCAACGCCGTGTACAGCGCCCGCAGCTGATCCCGCGTCACGGGCCGTTCCGGGTCCGCCAGGCGCTCCAGGAGCTCGTCCGGGCCGTCCGGGTCGGCCAGCAGCGCCGGAAGCGTCGTACGCACCCCCAGGGCCGTCAGGAACACCGGGTCGAGCGTCGCCCGCACCTCGTCGTACAGCCCGTGCAGCAACCGGTCGCCGTCCGCCGCGAGCAGACCCGCCGGACGCCGGCCGTCGAGCACCGGGTGCCCGCGCAACCACCATGCCGTGTACGACGGCACCCGCGCCCGCCCGCCGTCCGGCAACAGCACGTGCGCCGGCTCGACCACCGCGGTCCGCAGCGGCGGCGTCGCGACCACCTCCAGCGCCTCGTCCCACGCGTCGTCGGCGACCAGGTCCAGGTCGCGCACGGCGGTGAAGGTCGCCAACACCGGCGGCACGCCCTGGTCGGGCAGGTGGTCCAGCACGTCGTCGAGCCAGTCGTCCTCGCCGTCGAGGTCGTGGTCGCAGCCGTCGTGGTCCAGCACCACGTCGTCCTCCCGGAGCAGCCCGAACGTGCCGAGCACGCCGACCGCCTCCAGCACGTCCTCGCCCCAGCGCTCGACCAGGTCCGGGTAGACGATCCCGAGCGCGTCCGGCTCCACCACCGCCGCGATCCGACTGCCCGGCAACATCAACTCGCCCGCCGGGACCGCGTCGCCGTCCACGTCGGGCAGCAACAGCGCGGCCAGCCACGGCTCGTCGCCGGGCCCGACCCGCGCGGCCTTGACCAGTTCCAGGATCGCGTCGGCGATGTCGTCGCCGTCCTCGCTGTCGGCCACCGCCGCCCGCACCGCGGGATCGGCGAGCACCGCGCGCGGCGTCGCCCGGATCGCGCCCAGGCGCTCCAGGAGGGGATGCGTCACGTCGGGGTGCGCCACCCGCAGCCGCAGCACCTCCAGCGCCGCCAGGTCGGGGCTGTCCGGGCACGGCAGCAGGATCCCGCGCGGCCCGCGCACGATCCGACCGTCGGCCAGCGGCACCGGCAGTGCGCCGAGCGCGTCCCGCTCCGCCGGGTCGAACGCGTCGTACAGGTCCTTCCACCACGCGGGTTCGCGGTCCATGCCCGCGAGGTGGTCCACCACCTCGGCCAACGGCAGCCTGCGCACGCCCAGCACCCGCAGCGCCCGGCTGCGCTCCAGGCCGGCCGGGAGCAGCCCGGCGATCACCGGCGCGAGCGCGTCGACCAGCCGGGGC
>NZ_WWJX01001432.1 GCF_009865215.1 Streptomyces sp. SID3343
GGCCGGTCAGAGCGGAGCACCGGCGCCAACACGCGCACCTGCGACTCCATCACCGGACTGTCCGAGATTTCGGACACCGCGAACATGAGCGGCGCAGCGTCGGTCAGCTCGTACGCACGCGTCCGGCTCATCCCCCACCGCTGCCCCGAGTACAGCTCGAAACTGGCGTGCGTCTCCTTGTACAGCTCTCGCTGCCATGCGCACTGACGGGTTGCGCTTACCTACGTATTACCAAGTCGGGTCTCCGAGACCGCGCATCGGACCGCTGATCCGGCCGACGGGCAGCACTGGCGGAACGGCGACCTGAAGGACAGCTCGAAGGCCGTCCAGGACAAGGCGCTTGACATGCATGCCGCGAACGGCCCAATGCAAGGGAACCCGTTAGCGGTCCGAGGCCACCATGATCAGCGTCTTTCCGAGTGCTTGGCGTGACTCGATGGCCGCATGTGCCGCCGCGGCCCGGTCCAGGGGGAAGCGCTGCCCTGTGAGGGGCCTCACCTGGCCTGTCACCGCTGCGGCAAAAATCCTCTCCGCCCATCCGCGCATCCGCCCATCCGCGCATCTGCGGGCCGAAGGTGAACAGCTGCTCAATCGGGAGCACTTCGATGCCACGTCGGTCCGCGAGCTGCGGGTCGACGACTGTGGCCTCGCCGCTTGACGCTCCGTGGATCGAGAAGCGGCCGCCCGGTGCGGTTACTTCGAAGGCGGCCCGGCCGATCGCGCCGCCCACGCCGACGAACACCACGTCCGGACCGGTTCCGGTGGTCACGTCGCGAACCCGTTCAGTCCACGCCGGCTCCGAGTAGTCGACGACGGCCGCTGCCCCCAACGCACTCGCCGCGTCCAGCTTCCGCCGGCCGCGAGCCGCTGCCACCACACGCGCTCCCGCAGCCACTGACAACTGCACCAGGTTGCTGCCGACGCCACCGGCCGCCGCCTCTACAAGCACCCAGTCCCCGGGCTTGACAGCCGCAGCCTCGACCAGGCCCACGGCGGTGCTGCCGTCCGTGTGGAGCCCGACCGCGTCGGAGAGGTCCAGACCGTCCGGAACGGGGATCAGATCCTTCACGCCGACCAGCGCACGCTCGGCGAAGCCGCCGCTGTTCCCTGTGCCGGCGAGCACTCGCCGACCGAGCCACCCGGAATCAACCCCGCCGCCGACCCCGCACACCCGCCCGGCGACCGTGCCGCCAGGTACGTACGGGAGTCTCAAGTCCGGCGAACTGGGCGTCGCACACGTGTGGTTGCCGATAGACGAACCTGGCCTGACCGTCCGAGCGACCTCGCACGCGTCTGCGGTGCTACTGATGATCTCGGTCGAACATCCCTACGCGAAGCGCGAGGCCATCCGCCTGGAAGATCTCGGCGATTGCACAGTGGTCGAAGGCCGGTCGATCCCGGCCTCCATGGAGGAGGTCTTCAACCCCCGCCACACCCCTTCCGGCCGCCCCGTCCCCCGCGGCCCGCAGGTCTCCACCTGGCAGGAGGCCCTGAGCGCCGTCTCTTCAGGGCAAGCCACCGCCGGCGTCACGGCTGAGCCGGCCGACCTCTACGCGTGGCCGAGTCTCGCCTTCGTCCCCATCACGGACGCGCCCGTCTGTCATTGGGCTCTGGCTTGGCGCACCGCGAACGACTCGCCTCTCGTCCATGGGTTCGTCAAGGCGTTCACCGATGCCGTTGCCCCGGCGACGCAGTAGCGCTTGCACAGGATTCCACCAGTCTGGGTATCCCAAGTGGCGTACTCCTGGTTGCTGCACCACGTTTCGGCCGGGCGGGTCGTTTCGGCCGGGCGGGTCGGCGATGTAGCCGTCGGAACCGCCCGCGCCGTGCTCGTGGGCCGCTCGCGGAGCGGGCTCCGGTGGCCGGGCCGTTGAATGGTCGGGAGACCGTTGGTGCTGTCGGGCTTGGTCGGCCAGGCGAGCCAGGACCCGTCGGCCGACGACGTCACCGCCTACCTCACCGGCGACCCCGAACACTCCCGCCCCAAGCCACCTACGACCTCGATATCGGTGGAGGGTCCCCGCTGCTCGAGGAGTTGTTACCCGGGCAGTCCCCGGGTCCTGCACGGGCGGCACCGTCGGCCTGCCGCATTGTCCCGGGCGGGCCGGCGTCCGGGTACCAGGCCGTCTCACCACGCCCCGCCTGTCCGGCGGCGTCGATCCGCGGACGTGCCGCGAGCTCGCCCCCGGCCACGGCACGCGTCCTGGCTCGCTACCGGCGCGTGCAGACCGGGTCGGTGTCCGGCAGACGGCCGTCGGCGAGGTAGGCGTTGACCGCGTCGTCGACGCACGCGTTGCCGTAGAGGCCGTAGAGCCCGTGCTGGTCGGCGCCCTGGAGGGTCAGCAGGCGTGAGCCGGGCAGCATCCGGTGCAGGGCGATGCCGTCGCGGTAGGGGGTGCGGGGGTCTCCGGTGGCGGAGAGGATCAGGACCCGGGCGTCCAGGCGTACCTCGGTGGGTGCCTCGCGGGGCGCGTCCCAGAAGGCGCAGGGGCTGATGTTGCCGAGCAGCGGGCCGAACAGCGGGTGCTCGGCGCGGCCGCGCTCGATCCGGCGCCGGTAGTATTCGGGGTCGCGCGGCGCGGCGCGGTCCGCGCACAGGACGGCCTGCGTGGCGCTGCCGTTCGGTGATCCCTGCGGGCCGAACAGCAGGCGCAGCAGGGCGGTGGTCGGGACCGAGGGAGTGACCGGCCGGCCGGTGGCGGCCTCGGCGAGCATTGCCATCTGCTCGGCGAGGGCCGACCGTTGCGCGTCCAAGTCGCTTGCGAGGCCGAGGAAGAGCAGCACCGGTACCCGGGTGTCGTCGAGCCGGAACGTGTCGTCGCCGGTGCCGACGACGAGCGGGCGGGCCGCCGCGGTCTCGACGGTCCGCAGGATCCCGGCGGTCACCTCCTCGCCGGTGCGCCCGAGCCCGTAGATGTCGTGGCGCTGCGCCGCCCAGTTCGCCCAGTCGACGAACGCCCGTTCCTGTTCCGGCAGTTGGTTCGGCAGGAGTGTGGGACCGGAATGGTGCGGGTCCGGCGCGCCGTCCAGAACCATCCGGTCGAAGCGACCAGGGAACATCTGGGTGTACACCGTGCCGAGGTAGGCGCCGTAGGACAGACCGATGAAGGAGATCCTCCGTTCGCCGAGCACGCCCCGGACCACGTCCACATCCCGGGCCGCGTCGCGGGTGCCCGCGTACGCCGGCAGGTCACCGGCCGTCGCTCGGCATCTGGCCGCGAGGTCCCGGTGGAGGGCGACCTGGCGTTCGAAGGAGGCGCGACTCGACCCGGCGGAGAAGAGGCCGCCGAACGGCCAACCGCAGTCGACCTGCCCGCTGCGGCCGACGAAGCGCGGGTCCGGTGCGACGATGTCGAAGCGGGCGGCAGTCTCCTTGAGGGCGGTGTGCACTCGGGGCGGCGCGCCGATCGTCGGTGCGCCGGGGCCGCCGTCGTTGAGCAGCAGCACACCGATCCGATGGCGGGTGTCGGTGGCCTTGATCCGGGAGAGCGCCAGTGTGACGGTGCGTCCGCCGGGGTCGCCGTAATCCAGCGGCACCGTGACTTCCGCGCAGCGGGCGCCGGCCTGTTCGAGTGCGGCACCCTCCCGGTCGTCCGGACCCAGGACGCAGCCGTGCCAGTCGAGGCGCTGCCCGTAGTAGCGTTCGAGGCCGTGAACGGCGGCACCCACGAGGGGCGGCGTGCCGACGGCCAGGCAGGCCGCG
>NZ_WWJX01001433.1 GCF_009865215.1 Streptomyces sp. SID3343
TCGTCGGCGCGGTCCGCGAGGCGATGGGGCCGCGTGACGTGGTGGTGGCCGCGGCCGGGTCCATCCCCGGCGACCTGCACAAGCTGTGGCGGCCGAGCGATCCGCTGGGCTACCACGTCGAGTACGGCTTCTCGTGCATGGGCTACGAGATCGCCGGCGGGCTCGGGGTCAAGATGGCCGCGCCCGACCGCGAGGTGTTCGTACTGGTCGGTGACGGCTCCTACCTGATGATGGCTCAGGAGATCGTCACCGCGGTCGCCGAGGTCCGCAAACTGGTGATCGTGCTGGTCCAGAACCACGGCTACGCCTCGATCGGCGCGCTGTCGGAGTCGGTGGGCGCCGAACGCTTCGGCACGCGCTACCGGTTCCGGGACCGGGAATCGGGCGCCTTCGACGGCGACGTCCTGCCGGTGGACCTCGCCGCGAACGCGGCCAGCCTGGGCGCACACGTACTACGCCCCCGCAGCCTCGCCGAGTTCCGCGCCGCGCTCGCCCAAGCACGCACCGCCGAGCGCACGACGGTCGTGCACATCGACACCGACCCCCTGGCCGCCTCCCCGTCCTCACAGGCGTGGTGGGACGTCCCGGTGGCCGAGGTCTCCACCACGACCACGACGGCACAGGCCCGGCAAACCTACGAGCACGAGAAGACCGCCCAACGACCGCTCCTGCGCCCGGCAGCGGAATGAACTCCCGCGCAGCGCCGGTAAAACAGGTCTGAAACCGGCCTGGAAGACACGTGAAGCTCTCGGTCCGGTCTCGCCGTTTCAGCGGCGGGACCGGACACGTTTCGGGGTACGTCGGCAGCGGTGGCGCTCGGGTACCGGCGGAGGCGAGTGTCCCGATCTGACGCGTGCGCTCTTGGCCTCGGCTCGCGAAGGCGGGCAACGCGGGGTGGGAGCCGTACCGCGACGCACTCTCGCCGTCCGGCAGTCAGGATCCCGAGAGCGGCCGGCCTTCTCCGGGTGGTGGTTCAACATCACCATGGGATCGTGAGCTCAGACGACTCGCCCCGCCCAGGAGGCACCTTTCTCCCGCGAAAGCCCGCTTTCCCCGACCTGGCCGCGATTACACGACAGGCAGCGGCAGCTTCACGAGAACAGGGCCGTGTCACCTACCTTCTCGTCGATCGTTGCGTGTCGACCGCATCAGCCCAGCCTGTACCTTGTGGGCGTGGCCAGGTGACGTTGGAGAGTCAGTAGCATGAAGCAACTAAATGAGATCCGCGTTACTCGCCGGTAGATGCCCAGATCAGGCAGCGTTGGCCCCGCGCTCGCGGGGATGGTCCCTGGGTGAACTCGAGCACTCGATCGGGTTGTTCGTGGGCCCCGCGTGCGCGGGGATGGTCCCATCGACTCGGTCCTGTCCCGGCTCGGCGCCATGTGGGCCCCGCGTTCGCGGGGATGCTCCACGATCGAACCCCTCACCGTCTGGGACAACGAGGTGGGCCTTGCGTTCGCGGGGATGCTCCCCGTGGCATGCGCAACAGCCAACGGATCGTGTTGTGGGCCCTGCGTTCGCGGGGATGGTCCGGGCGATGTCGACTGGGCGGCGGCGGACGCCGCGTGGGCCCCGCGTTCGCGAAAATGATCCCAATCGGCGCTCCGGCGGGGGATCGTGGGGGCTGTGGGCCCCGCGTTCGCGGGGATGGCCCTGACACATGTTGTGTCACCGTGTGGCACTCAGAGTGGGCCCGCGCGTTCGCGGGGATGGTCCTCGGGCATGACGGGGTCGGGGGTTTCTTCCGCTGTTGGTCCCGCGTTCGCGGGGATGGTTCGCAGGAAGGGGAGCAGGCGTGACCATCACCGACGTGGGCCCTGCGCTCGGATGGTCCTCCGTGGTTGCTTTCTTCGCGGCCTTCTTCGTCGTGGGCCCGCGTAGCCGGTGGGCACCCCGGCGGCACCGTTGTCGGTGGACGAAGTCTCCATGCGAGTGGGGGTGAGCCGGGGGTGGGTCCAGTTGCCCCGCCCCGTTCGCTGCGCGAGCGTAGGGGAGTCGCGAACGCTCCCAAACTCTTGTGGTGCGGGAGCGAGCCGGTGAGCCGGGTCGGGAATGCTTTCGGGTCGTGCCTCGGCGGGGTTGACGGCCAAGGCGATCTGGTGCGGAGTCTGCGTGGCCGTTTGGCGGGCGGTACCCGGACAACGCGCGGGTGGTGGGGGCGGTAGGCGGTCAGCGGCGGCCGGTGGCGAGGGTGACGAGGAACTGGCCGCCGCCCGCCTCGATGTCGGCGGTCACCGGCAGGCCCGGTACCAGTCGGGAGAGCCGGTCCACCAGCCAATCCGCCGCTTCCTGGGCGTCCTTCCGGGTCGGACAACGGCACACCATCTCGCGGCCCCCCTTGCGCTCCAGTCTCCCGGCAACGGTGATCAGCGGCGCGGGTTCGACCACGTACAGGCGGTCCGGCCAGGCGATGACCACCTTGACCGCGCCCTTGCGGGAGTTGCACCCGCGGTGCGCGAGCCGTTCGGCGACCTTGGCCTTCCGGTCGGTGGTCCGGCTGTCCACGCTGGGTCCCTGCGGGTCGTTGACCGACTTGTCGGGGTCGACCGGTTCGTCGCACACCCAGCATCGCCAGCCGTCGCGTTCGGCCACATCATCAAGAAGACTCACCCGAGCAAACTAGCCTGCTCAGCCGCCACCCCGGTGCACCAGGGCCTCGACAAGGTCTCGGGAGTAGGCGCACTGACGCCCGAGCAGCCGGTGGTGGGCTCAAGGTGGTCAGGGTGCGGATGCGGGCGGCGATTTCGATGACCGTGACGCGTCTCGCGACGGCGTCAACGGCCAACGCCGCCCATTTCGCCATGGTCGCCTCAAGGCGTCACCGCGTCGGCGGCGGACGATTTCTCCGCGAGACGGTCCGCAGTGACCGAACGGTCCTACCGGCCTCTATTGCCTCCACCGGACCACCTGTAACTGGGGTCCCGGTCCGTGTCCCTGGGTCGTTGGCGCTGGTGGCACCGCGAAGCATTCTTCCTGGTAAACACCTGATGGCCGGACAACGAAACCTCCTCCCAGGCACCGGCATTCCGAACTCTGGACGGGACTGGGCGGGAGGTCCGTCGGGTGCCGACGCGAAGGCGGTGCCGTGTTTCCACCCGGTGGGACCGGGCCGGGTAGGACGATTGAAAACAGACTCACGAGAGAGGCCCGCGTAGCGAACGCAGTGCTACCGGCAGGCATTACCGGATCCGGCAAGACCACTCTCGCCCGTGCTCTGGAGGGCCGCGGTACTTCGCGCGCGAACTCCCAGTGGTCGCGAGGGCACTCGACGACGGTTCACCGCGCTCACGAACCTGAACAGCCTCGGCGAGGTCGTGGTCACCGCCCGGTCCGGCGACAAACCCGGCGCCGGCCCGACGCACGGCGCCGGCGAGGACGGCCGGGCCCCTAACGTTCCCGGGACACCGTGCTTGCGCCCGCCCCGGGGCGGAGTCCACGAAGGCGAACCAAGGCCCGGGGCCGCGCCGATGAAGGAGTGCACCGGGGGACCGGCACGACCGGCTTCGTTCACTCGCCGCCCCGGAACGGTGTGTGGGTCTGGGGGTCAAGCGCAGGGATCGTCCCGAAGGGCCGGTGCGGTGATCGCCCTCCCGGACGGCCGGATCGGCCATGCGGGAGGGCGGAGGGCGTCGACGCTCTCTGGTCAGTGCCAGTCGCCGATCCTCACGTCGCGCGGCTCGGGGGCGCCCTCCCCGGTCTCCAGGAGCTGCTTGAGGCTCATCAGGAACGTGGCCCATTTCGTGGAACAGTGGTGCATGAACTCGACCGGTTCACGCCAACCCTCGTGCTTGAACAGCACGATCGTGTAGTCGCCGTCCTGCCGGAGGTCCCACCGCACGCCGGTACCGATCCACTCCGGCGGCCCGTCCATCACCTCCCAGCGGACGAGCCGGCCCGCATCCAGTTCGACGACCTTCATGTCGAACCCGCCCGGTCCGAACCGAAACTCGATCACGCCGCCGACGCCGGTGTCTCCCGACGTCTTTTCGGTCCACCAACCGGACAGGCCGCCCACGGTGGTGAGCGCTTCGTACGCTCGCTCCGGCGACGACCGCTCGACACCGACGCGGTGCAGGATGTCTGCCATCTGCGTGTTCCTTTCTACTGCTTCTCGGACTCGTCGTTCGCTTGGCTGCCGCGCTGAATCGTCTCGGCGATGTGCTTGATGCGCCGGAGACGGGAGTCCCAGGCGGCGCCGACCTCGGCGAGTTGGGCGACGGCGCGGGCGAGGCGGGCCTGATCGACGCGGTAGTGCTTCTCGCGGCCACAGACGGTGGCGTGCACCAGGCCGACCCGGTCGAGGACGACCAGGTGTTTCGTCACCGCCTGACGGGTCACCGGCAGGTGCTCGCTCAGGCCGGTCGCCGTCGCGCTGTCCCGGCTCAGGAGCAGGTCGAGCATCCGGCGTCGGGTCGGGTCGCCGACCGCCGACCAGAGGTCGTCGTTCACCGTCATGCCCGCGCGCCCTCGCCGACCTTCGCGGCGTACACCGTCAGTCGCGGCAGGTAGAAGTCCAGCCGGTGACGTGCTCCCCGTACGTGGTGGCGGTCTTCGCCTCGTTCCAGCCGCGCTCGCGAAAGCCGCTCTCCGTCATCCGCAGGAGCGTGCCCGTGCCGGCGGGCTCGAGTTCGAAGACGACCAGGATCGAGTTGCCCGGGGCGGCCGCCTCCCCCTCTCGATGGGTCCATCGGAAGGAGAAGAGCCGCGGCGGCACGGCCTCGACGACCGTGAACTGTACCCAGACGCCGCCCTGCGCGAAGTCCCCGAAACCGATCCGCCCCGCTTCCCCGGGCACGGCCGAGAACTCGGCCTCGTCCGGCCACCACTCGCGCAGGTGCTCGGGGCTGCTCACCACGTCGAAGACGACCTCGGGTGAGGCGTCGATGTGCATCTCCCGCTCGATGGTTCCCAGTTCCATGCCTGCCGCCCTTTCGCAACGATCGGTTGCGCATCAACGTAACCGACCCGATCTGGATACGCAACCATTGGTTGCACTACTGGGTGATCACGTACGAACGACACTGCAAGAAGATCGCGGGCTCGGAAGATGGTGGGTGACCCGGTGGCAGTACAGGGCACCTTTGTCCAGGTGTACGACGATGCCCCGGTGATTGCCGACGTTGTGCGCCATGAGGGCGCAGCAGTATGAGGCAGCCGATGGTCCTCTCTCGGTGCCTTCCCGAGGCGGGTACGCCGAGGAGGAAATCCGCTTCGAACTCGACGGAGCACTGCTGCTCTACACCAACGGCTTGATCGAACGCCGTACGCCCCCTCCAAACTGTTGCCGCCCGGATGGTCGTAGACCAGTTCCCCTTCGGCCGGACCCTGCGCGTTCGGCTCCCCCGACTCGCCATCCTTGTTGCGCGGCTGTCGTACGCGATCGGGTCGCCGGGGAGTCGGAAGTGCACGGCGAGTCGGGCGCCGGCCCGGTAGGCGTCGAGCCCGGCCCGGGAGTAGGCCACCCTCGGCGCCGGCAGCGCGTCGAGCCGGTACCAGTCCATGGCGTCGCACACGGCCGGTTCCATCACCCGCGGTGTCCCTCGCCAGTGCCGGACCTCGAAGAAGAAGCCGACCCGGCCACCCCCTTCCGGGCCGCGATGGTGCGCCGTGCCGGTGGCGTGGACGTCGGCCGGGTCGACGAGCACGCCGGGCTCCTCCGCCGTCTCGCGAACGAGCGCGTCGACGACGCTCTCGTGCGGACCGTCCAGGTGACCCGACGGCAGATGCCACAGGCCCGACGCATGGACCGCTCCGGCTCGCCGCGACAACGGCACCCGTGGTCCGTCGGGGCCGTCGCGGCGCAGATCAGGTAGACGTCCACGGGTCCGTGTGCCGCTGTGGCGCGCACTCCCCGCCTCCGGCGGGGCCGGCGAGCAGGCGCCGCCCCTCGGGGAGGAGGCCCTGTCGGGGTTGTCGTTCGTCGTGCCGCCGGTGGTCGTCGAGCAGCTCCGGCCGGGCCCCACGCCCGACGGCCGGCCCCGCGCCGTTCGAGTTGCCGGTCCTCGGCGGGCCGGTTGTCGGCGCGCTGTCGGTTCGGGTACCGGGCTGCGCGGGAGGAACGGTCACGGCGGTCGCGGGCCGGGGCGGTGCGTTTCCGCTCACGGTGGGGTCTTGCCGCGCGCCCGGGGCGTCGGGGTCAACCCCAGCCGAACTCGCTGTAGAGGCAGCCGACTTGGATGGCTTGGATCGCGGCGCGCGCGTAGGGGACCGTCGGGTCCGGCAGGTCGTGGGGGTGCCACCATCCCCAGCTCAGGCACTTGTCGGGTTCGAGGACTTCGGGCGAGCCGGTCCAGCGCCGGGCCCGGAAGATCATCTGCATGCGCGGTCGGGTTCCCGGAGGGTCCACGAGGTGGAGGGCGTGTACGAACTCGACGTCGTCGGGATCGATCACCAGTCCGGCTTCCTCCCGGGCTTCGCGCACGAGACAGGCGACGGCGGATTCCTGCTCGCAGTGCCCGGCCAGGAAGTGGTGGGTCGAGGGAGCGTAGCGGGAATCGGGGTGCCGCAACCCGAGCAGGACCCGCCCCTGCGAGTCCTCCACGTAGAGGTGGGCGCCCACGACGTGCAGGACGCCCTGCTGGTTCGATGCCGCACCCGCGACGTTCTCCTCGCCGCTCATCGCCACGCCCCCGGAAGCCCGCCGGTCCCGGCTTCCACCTGCGATCTCGTGATCGCGGCGGTAGCGCGGAGCCGATCGCAGAGAGCAGTGTGCGGACAGTGGAGGACCGATCCGGATCTCATTACGCGGAGTGTAGAGACTCTCACCGACAGGCATGCCTGTCGGTGGCGGTGGTGATCTCGATCCTTCGCGCGATCGTGAACAGCTCTGCGACCGCGACGTGGGGCGGGAAGCGTTCAACGACGCGGTGGTGAACGGGCTGATGGTGGGCTACTTGGGCCCAGTTGCGCGCAGGAGGCCAAGTCGAATCGCTGTGCCGCCCGGCGCGCTACGACGGTGAGCGGCGGCACGGTCATCATGGCGCTCCTCTTGCGTCGCTCGAACGGAGCAGGCCCATCATGTCTCTCCCGCCCACGGCTTCGACCGGCGCCTTCGGTGACCTGGACCGGCGGCGGCCAGGACGGAAACCTCGCGGCGACCCGCGTCACGACCACCCCGGGCATCCGCATCGGCGAGATGCAGGCCCTCGGCCGAGGCGATCGGCGCGTGCCCGCGACAGTCGTGTGTTCTCGTCCGCCCGCGCGTGGAGCGAGTTGTCCTCTTGACCTGTGACGAACGACGAACCGCAGGTCGGCCCGTGCAAAGAGTCCGTGCTCAAGGAGATGCCCAGCACGCGCATCGATGACGAACGACCGCAAGCTGCCGATCCTCGAAGTCCCCGCGCAGGCGAAGGTGAGCAGCCTGGCCCTGTGCGGAGACGGTTGGCTCAGTCGTGCCGTGGCCGAAGTGTGGCCGCTCTTTCCCTCAGCTCGTTCAGGAAGTCCAGGCCGGCCGTCGTGAAGGGGTGGTCGGCCCCGAGGGCGGTTTCGCGTTTGGTCAGGACGGCGGTCATCAAGGTGATGGCCGGGTCCAGGTGGCCGAGGGAGGCGAGGATGTCGGCGTGCAGGTGTTCGGCGGCCAGGGTGAGTGGGTGGTCCGGGCCGAAGCGACGGCGGTATTCGTCGACGACGAGGTTGGCGTGTTCGTCGGCCGTGTCGAAGCGGCCGAGGTCGTGGAGGGCCCGCGCGTAGTTGTGCCTTGTGCCCAGCGTCAGTGTGTGGTGCCTGCCGAGGTGCTCTTCGCATTCACGGAGCAGGACGGTCGCGTCGTCGATCTCGTCGGCGAGTTCGTCGGCGGGCAGTGTGGCCAGGAGGCTGGAGCGGGAGCGCAGGGTCAACGGGTGGTGGGGGCCCAGTACTCGGGTCCGACCGGCGAGGGTGCGCCTCAGGAGTCGGCCCGCCTCCTCGCGTCTGCCGAGGTTGTGCAGAACCAGTTGCAGGCCGTGGCAGCTGTCCAGGGTGTCGGGGTCGTCGGGACCGAACAGGCGTTCCTGGTCGGCTTGTACGCGGTGGTACAGGGCCTGGGCCTGGGCGAATCTGCCGAGCCGGAAGAGCGCTCGGGCGGTTCGGGAGTGGGCGGCCAGTACGAGGCGGTCCCGCGGCCCCAGGACGCGTTCGCCCAGAGTCGCGGCGACGCGGACCGTCTCCCAGGCGGAGAGGTAGTCCCCGGTGCGATGCAGGGCGGTGGCCAGTCGGGTCGCGACGGCGAGGGCGGCGGCCGCCGCGGCCGGGTCGGCGGTGCGGCGCAGCGGAGCGAGAACGTGGGGTGCCAGCAGGCGCAGTCTCGGGTCCGGTGGGCCCGCGTCGGGTACGTGCGGGACGGCGGCGTCGAGGAGGCGGATCGCCGTGTCGTCCAGGGCGGCGCGTTCTCGTGGGGGAGTGGAGGCGGCGACACTGTCGAGGAGGACGCCGTGACTGTGGACGCAGCGGACGCCGACGTCGACGAGTTCGGTCAGGGGTGGTCGAGCAGTGCCCGTAGGGCCGATTCGGCGCGGGCGCGGGGGAGCGCGGCGTCGATGTCGCGGTGGTTGAGCACGTACAGGGGCAGGGGGTCGGCCGACCATCGGGCGAGCAGCCTGAGCAGGTTCGCGGCCTCGGGCAGACCTCGGGTCGTGAACGCGTCGAGCGTGAGTTGCCAGGTGCGGCCGACCAGGTGTCGGGAGTCGCGGCCGCCGAGGGCGTCCGCGCCCTGGTCGATGAGCTCCACGCGTTCGTCCCGATCGAGGTGTTGCCCGTAGTCGGCCATCGTCCACGGATCGATCACCTGGTGGGCCAGGAATCCACCCGCGAGGGTGAGTGCGAGGGGCAGTCGCCCCAGCCGGTCGGCGATTTCGGCGGCCTCTTCGATGGTGCCGCTGTCGGGGCGAGGTCGCACAGTACGCGGGCCGCGTCCTCGCGGGGCAGGACCCCGATGTGCTGCAGCTCGGCGCCCGGCCACCACCGGCCGGCCGCCTGCCGGGTGGTGACCAGCACGGTTCCGCGGGGGCTGGTACGCAGCCAACTGCCGTCGCGCAGGATGGTCGGGTCGTCGGCGTTGTCGAGGACCAGGAGCCAGGGGTCGGCGGATCGGTCGAGGCGATCCCACACGAGGTCGGCGGCGGGGCGTAGTCCGCTGCGGGCGGCGAGGAGTTCGCCTTCCTGCGCGCCGCGGTCGGCGGCGACGGCGAGCATGCCGCTGCGCAGGCTCGCGCGGTCACCGGCGTCGACCCACAGTCCGACGCACTCGTTTTCGGTGGTGGCGATGTGGAAGGCGGCGTGTGCGACGGCGGTCTTGCCGCATCCGCCCATGCCGTGGAGGACGAAGACCCGGTTGCCGAAGGTGCGGTCCGTGTCGTCTGTCGTGACGATCTCGCGGACGCGTGACATGACTTCCGCGCGGTCGCGCAGGACGACGGGGACGCGGCCGACGGTCGGGCGACGCACGGAGTCGGGGCTGTGCCAGGAGGGGTCGTTGTCGGTGTGGTGGTGGTGTTCGGTGATGTGTTGGTCGCCGGATGCCTGGTAGACGCGGCCCTCGCCCTCGGCGTGGCCGTCGACGGAGCCGCTCATCGGCGGGCGGGGTGCCGGTTGCGGCCCATCGGTTGGGGTCGGGGTCCGCGTCGGGCGAGCCGGCGCCGATCGGCCTCCGGGCCGGGTTGGGCGACGTGAGGTGCGGTCGGCGCCGGCGATTTCGCGATGGCGTGGGTGGCTCGCCCCGGGCGTGGCCGGTGGGATGGCGGTGGTGGCACGGGGACGGCGTGGGTACGCGGTCGTCGATCCGCGGGCGCCGGAATCGACGATGCGGTGGGACGGTCGAGCACGTCGTCGGCGGCGAAGCCGGGCGTGATCCGCGCGGTCGCGCCGGTGGCCACCACGCCCCGTCGCGTCGTGACTCCGGGGGGTCCGATGTCCTTCGGATTCACGGGTTCCCTCGCCTTCCGTGCCTTCCCGCGCGTTCGTGTAGCGTCACTTCATCCTAGAGCAGACCGGTTTTCAATACCGCAGGTATGTGGCGTCCGGTTGTTCGATCGTGTTTTCGCATGCGAACGATCCGACCCGTCAATGGATCATCTCCGTGCGCTCGAGTCCGCCGTGAGCCGGGTCGTGATCAGGGTGTATATCGCCGAGGTGTTTCGGTCGCCTCGTGATCCAATAGAGTGGATGGCGCGCTTCATTGCGCCCCTTCCGCCATCCGTCGTATCTTCGTATTGGGTTGCACGACTCGACTCGTCGACTTAACCGGAGGATGATCCTCATGTCCGTGCCTTGGGAACCGGATCCGACTACGGACTTCAGGAAAAGATGGGGGAAGTCCGCCCGGGAGCTGGGGCACACGACCGACGATCCCCGCTGCCCGGACATCTGGGAGCTCGAGAGCGGCGATGTGGCCGTGATCGGCCGGGACTTCACCGAGGTGCTGGGGTCCAGGCTTCCCGCCGGCGTGACGATCGGCGCGGACGAGCGGCTCGTGGTGATTCCCCGGGACATGATCGTTTCCGCGAAGTCGGACATCCCGGATGTTTGATTCCTTTCGGCGGGGAGAATTCGAACTCCTCCAATTGGAGCCCTACCTGGACGACTTCGCGAAATCTTTTGCAGGGAATGTGCGGAGCCTGAACAAACTCGAACGAGGGCAGGATTTCGAAGAACCCGGATTCGCGAGCTGGGATGCGTTCGACGCGGGAGACTGGGATCGATCCATTGCCCTCATCCCGCAAAAACGCGAAGCTTATTCCCGGCAGCTCGCCGAGGCAGCCGAGCGTAATATCCTGCGGCGGCGTCTGCGTGTCGTCGAGTTCCCGGTGACGCCGTACGTGCAGTGGGAGATGTTCGTTCTTCGGCTGCGCGTCGAACTCGGCGACCTGATTCGCGTCCTGGACGCCCGAACCGTCGAGGACCTCGAGAGAACCGACCGCATTCCGGAGCTCGTGATCCTCGGCGACGCGCTGGTGTACGAGGTCCTCTACGACGAGGGCGCCACCATCGGGGCGCGCCGCTGCGCCGATCCGGAAGTGGTCGCGGACGCCGTCGCGGGTTTCGACATCCTCTACGAACGCGGCGAGAACTTCGTCGAGTTCTTCGATCGGGAGATCCTTCCGCTCGCTCCTCCGTCCTGACGTGCCGCCGCCCGTCCGCGCGCGTCGCCGGTGCGTGCGAAGGAGACCGCGGAACGTCAACAGGCGACTCGGCACCCTGGTCGAAACCCCACCGCCCGGTCCGGAAGCCACGCAAGGGGGGACGTGACAGCGAGAAAACGCGTTTCTTCATTGTCCGACCGGCGCGGCGTCACCGGCGCGGCGTCACAGGGGAATTTCGCCGCACCCGATTCCGACCGCCCGCCGAGTAATGCACCACCCGGATTATCCGGCCGCAAACCGCACCCCCGCAGTACACGCCCACAGCACCACCTGGCCGGCCTCGCTCGCGTCGCGAGTCGACGCCCGACACCTGCCCGGACCGTGCAACCGTCCCACCGCGGGACCAACCAACGTCGAACTCCGCGTCACTGCACGACATTCGGCCCGACCCGCTCGCTGTCCGTCGCTCGTCCAAGGCCGTCCACGCGCGAGGCGCGCCGCCCACGAGGCTCGCTGCGGACTCCGGAGCTTTACGGACCGACAACATCGCTCACGGGGGTACCCATGGATCCGGTGGTACTGGCGGCAGGATCGGCGTTGGTGGGGGCGATGGCCACCGACGCCTAGCAACAAGTCCACTCCTCGGCGGTGGCATTGTGGAGGCGGATACGCCCGGAACGCGCGGACGAGATCGCCGGGGAGCTGGAGACCGTGCGAACCCTCGTCCTCGACGCCCGCGAGAACCGGGACACCGACACCGAACAGGCACTGGCCGGCCTGTGGCGCCTACGCCTGCAGCAACTCCTCGACACCGACGCCGCCGTCGTCGACCAGATCCGGCAACTCCTTGACGAACACCTGGCCCCCGCGTTGGCCCCCGAGGAGCGCGCCGCAGTGCGGTCGATCGTCATGAGGGCACAGGCCCGAGACCACTCCCGCGTCTACATGGCGGGCCAGGACATCCACCTCAACGAGAAGTGACCACACCCGGCCCGACGCCGTTCGGTCGCCTCGGTCGCGAGCGGGACGGGTCCGTCTCGAAGCCTCCTCCGCGACGGACGCGCGATGCAGAACGCGAAACCCGCGCGCACTCGGCCACGAGGTCGGTGATGTGTCGCGATGGGCCGCGTCCGCCACTGTTCCGCTGAAGACGCCCGTGGTGACGTTCATGGTCGCGATGTCTACCAGGCGGGCGCGCCCGCGGTGCCCGGTACGACGGGCCGGCCGTCGCTCACCCCTAAACGTGTCTCGCCGGCACCGAACCACGGGGCGGACCGCAGCGGCGCTGCCTGCCTTGCCCCTGCCCTCGGGGGTGTCGGTGACGGGGCGATGCTGTCGGCTCCCGGGGACAAAGTGGCCGGTGTCGAGGCCGCGTTCGCGCCGCTGGAGGGCGGCGCGTGACCGACGGCCGCCACGCCGACGACTGGTGGCACCGCCGGGCGGGCCTCGCCGGGCTCAGGATTCACGCCCACCTCGCCCACCCGCTGGACGCCGCCGTCGGCCGCTGCGGCAAGGGTGGTGGCGCCCGGAAGGTGCGCCACCACCGGGTCCGTTTCGAGGGCACCGCGGAAATCGTCGATCCGGATGCGCTGCGAGCCGCGATGATCTCCGGCATCGGAAAAGGGCGGGCGTACGGGTGCGGGTTGCTGACGATCGCGCCGCTACGACCGGGAGAGTAGACACCGGCGGCTGCCCAGGAGGCCGAATCATGTGCGTGTGCGCGCGGGCGGGGCCGGTGCGCCGGGTGCTCACCTCTGGTCGGAGCGCGAGGAGTTCGGTACTCGTGGCGTGGTCGCGCCATTGCGCGTCGAGATCGTCGTGCAGAGGGCAGCGTGTCGGGCGATGCGGTGCTCCCGGTTGTCCCGACGAGGGGCCTCGACGCGGATGCGGTCGATGTCGGCGTCGTCCGTACGGGCGGTCGGCCCGGTCGTGGTGCGGACGTCGAAGGTACCCCTCGACCGGCGCACCGGCGATCTGCTCGTGCTGGAACTACGCGGCACGGCCCCGCCGCCTCGACTCGTTACCACTACTACCGACGTCGCGTGTGCCGAGACGGCCTTCGGGCCGGTCCGGCATCAAACTGCGCGCGGCGGGCGGCCCGATGTCGATCCGGGCTGATCAGAGCGAGGCGGGCTTGATTTCGGGATCTTCAGGAGTGGCTGTCGACGCCCGCGTCGGCGGTCTCGTCGGCGTTTTTTGCGATGGTTTGGGTCGCGGGTGAGGTGATGGTCGCCGTCGCGCTCGCTGCCGCGTCGCTTGCGGCGAGTTCGGCCAAGGCGGCGTTCTTCAGGGCCAGTCGGTCCTCCGCGCTCGCGGCGCCGGCCAGGTCGCGGGCGGTGATCAGGTTCCACATCGCGTCCAGGCGCCGAGCCCGCAGCGCGCCGAGCCCGGCGTCGTCGCCGGCCTCGGCCGCCGCGTGGCACGCGCGGTCGACGCGTTCGAATTCGAGCTGTCGGGAGAGCAGCGGCGCGAGGCGGTCGGGCAGGGGCATGCGTTCGACGCTAGGCCGGCCCGACCCCGCAACCGCGCCGACGCTCCCACCGAGGGCTCAGGTCAGCCCGATCGGCCGAACCCGCGAGTCCGCCGTCCACCGGGCCGGGACGTACGAAAGCCGGCCGATCCCGAGAGATCGCACATGCATCCGGTCGGTCCCATAGCATCGACTGCGGCCGGCAGGGCGTCGGTGGGTTGGACCATGCGGGGGAACACCATGGCCGAACGAATCCCGGAAGACACGGCGGACGGCGAATGGGCGCCGCACGGCATCGACATCTCGGTCCCGAGCATCGCCCGCGTCTACGACGCGCTCATCGGCGGCAAGGACAACTACGCCGTGGACCGGGCGGTAGCCGAGGCCGTGATGCGCATCGTGCCCGGAGCCGAACTCGGCGCCCGCGGCCACCGCGCGGTCCTCGCCCGCGGCGTGCGCTTCCTCGCCGGTCAGGGCATCGACCAGTTCGTCGACCTGGGTTCGGGTCTGCCCGCCGCGCAGAACACCCACCAGATCGCCCAGGCGGTCAACCCCGATGCCACCGTGGTCTACGTCGACAACGACCCGATCGTGCTCGCGCACGGCCGCGCGCTGCTCGCCGACAACAATCGGACCACTGTCATCACCGCCGATATGCGCGAGCCCGACGTGGTCCTGGGCCACCCGGACATGTCCCGCCTGATCGACTTCGACCGGCCCGTCGCGCTCCTGTTGGTCGGTGTCGTGCACCACCTCGCCGACGCGGAGAAACCGCACGACCTCGTGCGCGTCTATCGCGACGCGCTGGCCCCCGGCTCCTTCCTCTTCCTCACCCACTTCGTGCGCAGCGGTCGACACGCGGAGGAGGTGGAGAAGGTGATGCTCGCCGACCTCGGCTCGGGCCGCTTTCGTACGCACGAGGAGATCACCGCCTTCTTCGACGACCTCGAACTCGTCGAACCGGGCCTGACGTTCACCCGCGCGTGGCGCTCCGAGGAAGCCCTGCCGGACCCCCTGCCCGAACTCAACCGACTCACCGTCACGGGCATAGCCCGCAAGCCGGCGTCGACGTAGTCACGTCGTGCGGTTCGACGGAGTGGGTGGGTTCGTGGTCGGGGACATGGCGAAGGAGTGAGGTCGATGGACGCCGATCGTTTCGAGGCCGAACAGCGCTCCCGCGAGTGGTTCCACTCGCTCGTGCTCATGCCGGGCGTCTGGACGGTGATCCGGGTCGACGGGCGCGGCTTCTCGCGGTTCACCGAGGAGCACTTCGACAAGCCGTTCGACGAACGCTTCTCCGCGCTCATGGTGGAGACGGCGCGAGCGCTGACGACCGAACTCGGCGCGCGCTACGCGTATACCGAGAGCGACGAGATATCCGTGTTGTTGGACCCGTCGTTCGACCTGTTCGGCCGCGAGGTGGAAAAACTGGTCTCGGTGACCGCGGGGATCGCGTCGGCGGCGTTCACCCATGCCGCGGGCACTCCGGCCCACTTCGACAGCCGGATCTGGATGGGGACCGGCGTCGGCGACGTGGTCGACTACTTCTCGTGGCGCCAGTCCGACGCGGCCCGGTGCGCGCTCAACGGCTGGTGCTACTGGACGCTGCGCGGCGACGGGGAGTCCCGCCGCGCCGCGACCGCCGTGCTCAAGCGCACCACGAAGGCCGAGAAGAACGAACTCCTGTTCAGCCGCGGGATCAACTTCAACGGCCTGCCCGCGTGGCAGCGACGTGGAATCGGCATGTGGTGGGAAACCTTCGAGCGCGCCGGCTTCGACCCGATCCGCGAGGTCGAGGTACCGGCCGGGCGTCGCCGGGTCCACGTCGAGCGCGAACTGCCGATGAAGGACGAATACCGTTCCCTGATCGCCGCGTTGGCGGAGAAGGCCGATCCCACCGGGCGTGTTCCCGGCGCCCGCGGCCGGCGTGACGACCCGGGCGGGCCCGGGTCGGCGACCGCCGGGCCGACCGGTGAGGTCGAGCCGGGTCCGGCGGGTGGATAGGCCGCGCGGCGTGGTCGCGGTGCGGTGGCGGCTCGCCGGGGGTTGGGTCGACTCGGGTCGGGTCGGGTCGACGTGGCCGACTCGGGTCGGGTTGCGATGGGTTCGGTTCGCTTCGGTGTTCGGTCGGCTCACAGGGAGAGATCGTGACGGACGAGTTCGAGGACTGCGGGAACGGTGAGCCGGAGGGCTCGTTGGAGATCGACTTCGACCGCGCGCATCCCGCGCGTATGTACGACTACCTCCTGGGCGGTCGCACCAACTTCGACGCCGACCGCGAGGCCGCCGATCGGGCGTTGGGCGCGAACCCGACGCTTCGGGTCGCCGCGCGCGAGAACCGGGCGTTCCTGTTGCGTGTCGTGGACCATGTGGCGCGTTCGGGGGTACGGCAGTTCGTCGACGTGGGCACCGGCATCCCGATCGAGGGCAACAACACGCACGACGTCGCGCAAGCCGTGCGCTCGGATGCGCGCGTGGTGTACGTCGACAACGACCCGATCGTGTTGGCGCACGCCAAGGCGTTGCTGGCGGGCGATCCCGACGGCCGGACCGCCTACATCGACGGGGACCTGCGGGACCCCGGTTCGATCGTCGAGCATCCCGCGTTCGTCGAGACGCTGCGGCTGGACGAACCGGTGGCGCTGTTGCTGGTGGCGATCCTGCACTTCGTCGCGGACGACGAGGATCCCGCCTCGATCCTGCGCGAGTTGACGAAGCGGCTGCCCTCGGGGAGCCGGATGGTGATCAGCCACGCCACGGCCGACTTCGATCCGGTGCGCTGGGCCGGCACGGTGCGTGCGTACGCGGATGCCGGGATCACCGTGCGCCCGCGGAGCCGGAGCGAGATCGAGGCGTTGTTCGAGGGGTGGGAGATCGAGGAGCCCGGGCTGTTGGTGCTTTCGGACTGGCGCCCCGCGCCGGGCGCCGAGCCCGTGGATCCGATACTGGCCTCGTGCTACGGGGCGGTCGCCCGCAAGCTCTGACCGGTCCCGGTGTGGTGCAGGTCGATGTCGTCGACACCGGCGGGCACGGGTACGTTGGCGAGTTCGGTGGGCAGGTCGGCGGTAGGGCGCGGGATGCCGCCGAAGTCCTCGTCGTCGGCGTCGGCCGCGAGTCGTCGCAGGACCGCCTCGACGGCTGCCGGCAGTCGCGGATCGGCCCCGCGGTTGCACGCCGCGAGCAGCCCGTACCGGATCCGGTCGGCCAGCAGCGGTCGGCCGTCCTCACGGCAGGGCGGGTGGGCGACGGCGCTCTTGCGCAGGGTCGCGCTCTGCGCGCGCCAGTGGTCGGCGTCCCTGCTCTGCCCGTGGCTGCGGTGGTGCAGGGACAGGCAGTTCGCGGCGGTGCGGTTGCCGCAGCCGGCCGCGAACTGCCACCAGAACCGGGCGGCGTCCTGATGATCCGCCAAGTAGAGGAGGCACCCGAAGACGAGCCCCCCCGACGCGTCCGGGCGTCGGGTGTCGGCCAGCCGGGCGAGCGCGTCCGCGGCCGGCTCGGCGTTGACCACCAGCGACACCGCCAACCCCAA
>NZ_WWJX01001434.1 GCF_009865215.1 Streptomyces sp. SID3343
CGCCGCCCGCCGCTCGGCTCCACCGCCCCGCCCCCGCCCGGCTCTCGGCGGGTGAGGCGTCTCAGCGAGAGACGCGGTTGTGGGTCAGGAAGCGCGCGATCGTCCCGATCGCCTCGACCGACTCCGGGATCAGCGGTTCGATCGCCGGCCACGCGTGCGGTACGTCGGGTATCAGGTGCGCCTCCACCGACACCCCGGCCGCCGCCGCCCGCGCGGCGAACGCCGTACTGTCCCCGAGCAACGCCTCGTGGCAGGACGCGAGCACCAGCACCGGCGGCAACCCGGCCAGGTCCGCGAACAGCGGCGACGCGAGCGGATCACCCGGATCGTGCAGTTGCAGATACAGCTCGGCGGCCTCCTGCAGCGACTTCTTCGAAATCAGCTGATCCGTGGCCGCGTTGGAGTCGTACGTCGGCTTGGTGACCGTCAGGTCCACCCACGGCGACAGCAGCACCATCCCGGCCGGCATCGGCACCAGCGCGCCGCGCGCCGCGAGCGCGAGCCCCGCCGCCAGGCCACCCCCCGCCGAGTCGCCGCCCACGAACGGCGGGAAGCCGTCGCTCTTCGCCGACTCCTGCGCGATCACGCTGTACACGCTCGCCGCGTCGTGCAGCGCGCCCGGGAACGGCACCTCGGGGGCCAATCCGTAGTCCGGCAGGACCACCCTCGCCCGCGCCGCGAGCGCGATCCGCGATCCGATCCCCAACCAGCCGTCCGCGTCGCCCATGCGGTAACCGCCACCGTGGAAGTACAGCAGCGTCAGCGCGGGATCCGGTACCTCCAGGAACGTGCACGGCACGCCGCCCAGCAGCTCCTGACGCACCGTCACGCCCGGCTCGGGGTCCTCGCGATAGGCCGCCGTGCCCCTGCGGCGCGCCTCCAGCTCCTCGGCTGCGGGACGCCCGCCGCGCAGTGCCGGCAGATTCCAACCGTCCAGGCTCATCGTCTTGCCTCTCCCCCTCGCCCGCGCCGCTCGCGCGGGTCCGCCGACCTTGTTCCCCACACGGGACGGGTCAGTCCCACAAGGCAGGAAGCTTCGGGCAATCCGGGGCGCGGAGCAAGCGAATCCCGGACCCGGATCCGGCGATTGGCCGGGTTGTGACATGGGCGCACGGCAATTCCACGCCGAGCGCGGCGTTCGGTTCGTACCATGTGGCCCGCGGGGTCCTTCGAACCGCTCCCGGACCGGCGCCGGGGAAACGGTTGTCGCACGGACGACAGCAGGAGGGGGGTCCGTCGCATGGTGGTCCGGGTACGTGTTCTCGGCCATGTCTGCGTCGACGGGCCGGCCGGTCGCGCCGCGGAGGAGTTGCTCGGTGGTCCGCAGGCACAACTGGTGTTCGCCGCGCTCGCCCTGGGCCGCCGGCACCCGGTCCCGCGCGAGGAACTCGCCGCGCTGCTGTGGCCCGAGCAGGCGCCCAAGTCGTGGGAGGGCGCGCTGCGCGGCGTACTCAGTCGCGTCCGGGCCTTCCTGGGCCACGCGGGCTACGACGCGTCGTCGGTGCTGCGCCATCGGGCCGGCTGCTACGTGTTGTCCCTGCCCGAAGGCACCGAGGTGGACGTGGAGGCGGCCGAGGGCGCCCTGATCGAGGCGGAGGCACTCGCGGTACACGGCGCGTTCGCGCAGGCCCGCTCCCGGGCGCACGACGCCCACGAGATTCTCGCCTTGCCGTTCCTGCCGGGACTGGACGGCGACTGGGTCAACGACCGTCGCACCCGCTGGCGATCGGCCCGCCTGCGCGCCCTCACCGTCTCGGTGACCACCGAACTGCACCTGGGCCGCACCGACGCGGCGGTGACCCGCGCGGTCCAACTCGTGGACCTGGACCCGTTTCGCGAGAGCAGCCACCGCCTGCTGATGACCGCGCACGCGGCCGGCGGCGACCGGGCGGCCGCGTTGCGCGCGTACGAGAGTTGTCGGCGCCTGCTCGACAACGAACTGGGCGTGGGCCCCTCCCCCGAGACCGAATCGGCCTTTCTGCGCCTGCTCGGCGGCGACGCCGGCTCGCAACCCCTGCCCGTCCCCGCCCCGGCGGCCCGCTTCACCTCCCCCGCGCCCACCCAGCCGCCCCCGCCGCCCACCAACCCACCGCACAGCGCGCCGGGCCCGATCGTGGGCCGCACCGCCGAGTTGCGGGTGCTGGCCGACGCGTGCGGCGGCGACGGCGGCCCGCAGGTGGTCCTGGTCAGTGGTGACGCCGGCATCGGCAAGTCCTACCTGCTGCACGAGTTCGCGCTCCGGGCCGCGCCCGACGCGCTCGTGCTGAGCGGGCGCAGCGACGAGGGCGTCGCGGCCCCGTTCCAGCCGTTCGTGACGATGCTGCGCGCGCATCTGGCGGACGTCGCGGCCGACGCACTGCGCGAGCGGGTCGGCGACCTGGGCGGCGAGTTGCACCGGCTGTTGCCGGAGTTGCCCTTCGAGCCGGCGGGCCTGACCCAACCGGCTGGTCCGCCCGACTCGGACACCGAGCGCTACCGGTTGTTCGAAGCGGTGGCCGGGGTGTTTCGGCACGCGGCCGCCAAGCGCGATCTGATCCTGCTGTTCGACGACGTGCACTGGTCGTCGATGTCCACGATGTTGATGCTGCGACACGTCGCCCGCGCGCTCCGGGGTTCGCGCGCGGTGATCGTGGTCGCCTACCGCGACACCGTCCTGGGCCCGGCGCACCAGATGACGCGGCTGATCGCCGACCTGTACCGCGACCTGCACCCGATGCACGTACCGCTGGGCGGCCTCGACGTCGCCGCCCTGGTCGAACTCGCGCATGTGCTCGCCGGCCCGCTGCCACCGCGCGCGGAGGAGATCCGGGCCCGCGTGCTGCGCGAACTCAGTGACGGCAACCCGCTGCTCGCCACCGAGTTGCTGCGCCAGTGGGCCGACGTGACGAACTGGTCCGCGCTCGCCAAGAGCGTGCCCACCGATGTGCCGCGCCGCGTGCGCAACGTGCTGCGCCAACGGCTCCTGGGCCTGCCGCAGTCCACGTTGGAGGCGCTGACGGTGGCCGCGGTGGTGGGCTCGTCGTTCGACATCGACCTCGTCGCGGCGGTGCATCCGGGCGGGTTCGACACGGTCGTGGACGCCTTGGACGACGCCGAGCGCGCGCATGTGGTGCGCGGCGAGGAGGGCGACCGGCCGGGCCGATTCACCTTCGTGCACGCGCTCGTGCGCTCGACGCTGTATCAGGAACTGCCCACGGCCCGGCGGTTGCAGTTGCACCGCAAGGTGGGCCTCGCATTGGAGGCGCGCGGCGACCGTGACGCGCATCTGCCCGAGTTGGCCCACCACTTCCGGCTGGCCTGCCGGTTCGGCGAGGCCGCGCGGGCCCTGGACTACGCCCGCCGGGCCGGCGACGAGGCCCGCGACGGCGGCGCGTTCGAGGTGGCGGCCGAGCACTACCGGCTGGCCCTGGAGGTGCTGCCGATGGTGACCGAGCCG
>NZ_WWJX01001435.1 GCF_009865215.1 Streptomyces sp. SID3343
CACCCGCACCATCAAAATCCCCACCTCCTACCTGAACACACTCCCCCAAACCATCCCCGACGCAACCCTCATCCGCACCGGCGACAACGCCTCCGTCTACGTCACCGCCGGCGGCGCCCGAATCCCCTTCACCACCGAAACCGAACTCACCCAAGCCGGCTACGACATCACCCACACCGTCAAAATCCCCACCACCCACATGAACACCCTGCCCACCGAACCCGCCGACGGCACCCTCGTCCGCACCGGCCCCGACCCCACCGTCTACCTCCTCGCCGGCGGCGCCAAGCTCACCGTCCCCACCGTCACCGACCTCACCGACGCCGGCTACGACATCACCCACACCGTCACCACCCCCACCACCTGGACCAACCAACTCCCCACCACACCCCGCAACGGCACCCTCGTCCGCGGCCCCGGCACCACCCAAACCTGGCTCGTCACCAACGCCACCCGCACCCCCACCACCCCCACCACCGACGCACACATCGTCCCCCTCACCGCAGCCACACTCGCCGCCATACCGATCGCCGGCTGATCCGGCTCGTTGCGTCCGTCCGAACTGCGAACGACGAGGCCACCACTGCCCAGTGGTGGCCTCGTCGTTGGTGGCGCCTCGTCGTTGCGAGGACCCGTCCGTGCACAGCCGGGTGGTCGGGGCGGATGCGGCCATCGCCACGCGCAGCCGCCGCGACGCCGCGCCGGTGCCGCTGCCCGGCCGATGCCCGTGATCAGATGTCGCGTGCCGCGCGTTGCGCGGTTTGCCGCAGGGCGTCCGCGAGTTCGGGTACGCGGGGTCGGGGGCACCGGGCCGTCGGGACCACCACCGCGATCGCGCCCACCGGCCGGTCGGCCGGGTCGTGCAGGGTGACGCCGACCGCGGTGATCCCGCGTTCGCTCTCTTCGAAGTTCACCGCGTAGCCCCGACGCCGGATGGTCGTCAACTGCCTGCGGAACGCGGGAAGGTCCGTGATCGCCGGGCCGACGCCGATCGGCAGGCCGCGGGGGTAGAGCGCGCGCAGTTCGGCGGCGGGCAGTTCGGCGAGCAGCGCCTTGCCGCCGGAGGTGCAGTGCGCGGGCAGGAGCATGCCGACGCGCAGGCCCACCCGAAGGATGTTCGATCCCTCCACGCCGTCGACGAACCGCACGCTGTTGCCCTGCAACACCATCAGGTGCACGGTCTCGCCGATCTCGGTGTTCAGGCGTTCCAGGTGGGGGCGCAGCACGGCGGCGAGGTCCCGCTCGGGGTACTCGCCGGCGGCCGGCCCGAGCAGGGCCGGACCGGGCCGGTAGACGCGGCTGCTGTCCTGCACGGCGAACCCGTGCTGCTTGAGCATGCCCAGCAGTCGGTGCGCCGTGGATCGGGCGACCCCGAGGCGCTCGGCCGCGTCCGCGACGCGAAGCCGTTGCTCCGCGCGCAGCAGCAGGACGAGTCGCAGCGCGTTGTCGACCGACTCGATCGGGTAGGGCGCGGTCTCACCGCGAGGTGTGTTCTGCACTCCAGAATTCTAGACGCGTGCAGTTCCGCGCGTGTGTCCCGCCGCCTAGCGTTGCCGCAGGCCCGGGCCTTTCCGACCGGGCAGCGCAAGGAGGAACGTGATGGACGCAACGGGGGCCGACCCGGCGCTGGACCGGCTGTACGCCGACTTCGAGGCGACCGGACTGATGCCGCTGTGGACGCAGCGCGGCGACCTGATGCCGCGCCGGCCGAGCCCGCGGGCGGTGCCGCACGTGTGGCGTCGCGCCGACGTCTACCCGCTGGCGGAACGCTCGGGCGAGCTGGTCCCGGTGGGCAGGGGCGGCGAGCGCCGCGCCATCGCACTGGCCAACCCCGGCCTGCCGGGCGTGCCGTACGCGACACCCACGCTGTGGGCGGCGATCCAATACCTCGGCCCCGACGAGGTCGCCCCCGCCCATCGGCACTCGCAGAGCGCGTTCCGGTTCATCATCGAGGGCCGCGGCGTGTGGACGAACGTCGACGGCGACCCGGTCGAGATGCGGCCGGGCGACGTACTGCTGACTCCGAGCTGGGCGTGGCACGAACACCACAACACCGCGGACGCGCCGATGACCTGGCTGGACGGGTTGGACATCCCGCTGGTCGCGCAGCTCGACGCCGGTTTCTTCGAGTTCGGCCCGGACGAGGTCGCGGATCGTTCCACGCCGCACCGGTCCCGGGCGGAGCGGCTGTGGGCGCACCCGGGGTTGCGGCCGGTGTCCGCGTCGAACGCGCCCGACGCGCCGGACGCGGTGAACTCCCCGCTCGCGGCGTACCGATGGGAGCACACCGACGCCGCGCTGGCCGCGCAATTGGAGCTCGCCGCCGAGGGCCATCCGGGGGTCGTCGGACCCGGTCACGCGGCCGTGCGCTTCAGCAATCCGACAACGGGCCGCGACGCGTTGCCCACTCTGCGCCTGGAGATGCACCGGTTCGCGGCGGGCACCCGCGCCGAGTTCGGCCGCACGGTCGGCTCGTCGGTGTGGCAGGTCTTCTCCGGCGCGGGCACCGTGCGGCTGGACGGCACGGAATTCGAGGTCGTCGAGGGAGACATGGTGGCGGTGCCGTCCTGGTGCCCGTTCGGTGTCGTCACCGGCGCCGGTATGGATCTCTTCGCTTTTTCCGATGCGCCCGCATTCGAGGCGCTGCATTTGGCCCGACGGGCCGCCCACGATGGGAACTGACATGAAGCTCGCGACGATTCGCACCACAGGCGGCACCGAGGCCGTGCGCATCGAGGAGGCCGCGGGTTACGCGGTCGAACTGCACTGCCCCGACGTCGGCGCGCTGCTGCGCACGCCCGACTGGCGGGCGCGCGCGGCGTCGGCGACAGGCCCACGCCACGATCTTGCGAGGCTCGACTACGCGCCGGTCGTACCGCGGCCGGAGAAGATCCTGTGCGTCGGGCTCAACTACGCCACGCACATCCGCGAGATGGGCCGCGAACTCCCGCAGTACCCGACGCTGTTCGCCAAGTACCCGGACGCTTTGATCGGTGCCTACGACGACTTGGTCCTGCCCGATGTGGAGGACTGCTGGGACTGGGAGGCGGAACTCGCGGTCGTCGTCGGCGCCCCGGTGCGGAGCGCGACGGCGGAGCAGGCCCGCGCCGCGATCGCCGGTTACGCGGTGCTCAACGACGTCACGGCACGCACCTGGCAGTACCGCAGCATGGAGTGGCTGCAGGGCAAGACCTTCGCGGACACCACGCCGTTCGGTCCGTACCTGGTCACCGTGGACGACGCCGCCGACACGTCGGCGGGCCGCATGCTGGGCTGCGAGATCAACGGCGAGACGGTGCAACAGGCCGAGACGTCCGACCTGGTGTTCGCTCCGGAGGAACTCGTCGCGTACGTCTCGACCATCGTGCCGTTGGCCCCCGGAGACGTGATCGCCACCGGCACCCCCGGCGGCGTAGGCCACGCGCAAAATCCCAAGCGCTATCTCGCCGACGGTGACACCTTGGTCACCCGTATCTCCGGTCTGGGCGAAGCACGCAACGCTGTCGTCCGCAAGACCGCTCCATGAGTGCCGCCGTCGCAACGTGGCCGGTGCCGCACGCGAGCGCGCGGGCGTGGCTGCGTGAGGGCACCCGTGTGTTCGCGGATCGGGTGGCCGAGCTCCCGGAGGACGCGTTCGGCGGGCCGAGCGCCCTGCCCGGCTGGTCCCGTGCGCAACTGGTCGCGCACGTGGCCCGCAACGCCGACGCGCTCGCCAACCTCGCCGCGTGGGCGCGAACCGGCGTCGAGACCCCGATGTACGCCGACGCGCGCGAACGCGAA
>NZ_WWJX01001436.1 GCF_009865215.1 Streptomyces sp. SID3343
CGCGGCCGGCCTCGACGCCGCGACCCGGCGGCTCGTCGCGGTGCTCACCCGCCTGCTCGACCGCCGCGCGCACTGGTCCGACGTACGCGAACTGCACGAACTCGCGCTGACCACCGCGCGCCGCGCCGGCTCGGGCCGACAAGAGGCCGTCGCGCTGCTCAACCTCGGCAACCTGCACGTCGCGCGGGACGAGTTGGAGGAGGCGCTGTCGTGCTACCGCGCGGCCCTGGAGGTCTCGCGCGGACTGGGCGACCCGGCCGGCGAGGGCCGGGCGATGGTCAACCTCGGCAACGCGTACGCCGACCTGGGCGATCTGCAACGCGCCGCCGACTGGTACGACCGCTCGCTCCTGCTGCGCCGCACCATCGGTGACGCGGCGGGTCAGGCCCGGGTCCTGTCGCACCTGGGCCGGCTGCACGCGCGGATGGGCCGCTTCGAGCAGTCGGTGCGCGACCACCGCGCGGCGTTGGGGGTGCGCCGCCGGATCGGCGATCCGGCCGACATCGGCCGGGTGCTGACCGACATCGCGGCCGTGCTGGGCGAGGCCGGCCGCACCCAGGAGGCGCTCGCGGTCTACCGCGACGCGCTGGAGGCGTTTCGCGCCGCGGGCGACGAACGCCTGGAGGCGCTGGCCCTGTTGCACAGCGCCGAACTCGCGCTCGACACGGGCGACGTGCGCGAGGCGCGCCTGCGCCGACGGCAGGCGCTCGCGTTGCTCGTGGACGCCGGAGCGCCCGAGGCCGACGAGGTACGTCGCTATCTGGGTGACGAATAACCCCCTACGGAGTCCGTGGAAGGCCCTGCGGGTACTCGCGATCATCGATTGCAGCGGGCGCAACCTACGAAAGTGACAAGCGGTTGTGTCCTCACTGCCACTTTGTAAGGTTGGCGGGGCGTTCGAGCAGCACTAAGCTAGGGACACTGCGAGGAACAGCTTGCATTTGCATGCCTGCGTTCGCCGCGCCCAACCCTTCGTCGATAGGACTTGATAGCCGTGAAGGTCGGCATCCCCCGCGAGGTCAAGAACCACGAATACCGCGTGGCGATCACGCCCGCCGGCGTGCACGAGCTCGTGCGCAACGGTCACGAGGTCTACATCGAGAACGACGCAGGCGTCGGCTCGTCCATCCCGAACGAGGAGTACGTGGCCGCCGGGGCCGCCATACTCCCGACGGCGGACGACGTCTGGGCGACCGGCGAACTGATCCTGAAGGTCAAGGAGCCCATCGCCTCGGAGTACGGGCGACTGCGCAAGGACCAGACGCTGTTCACCTACCTGCACCTCGCCGCGGGCAAGGAGTGCACGGAGGCGCTGCTCAACGCCGGCACCACCTCCATCGCGTACGAGACGGTGCAGACCGCCACCGGCGCACTGCCCCTGCTCGCCCCGATGTCCGAGGTTGCCGGTCGGCTCGCGCCGCAGGTGGGCTCGTACCACCTGATGGCGCAGGGCGGCGGTCGCGGCACCCTCATGGGTGGCGTCTCCGGCGTCTACGCGGCGAAGGTCGTCGTCATCGGCGCGGGCGTCTCGGGCATGAACGCCGCGGCGATCGCGCTGGGCATGCAGGCCGAGGTGCTCCTTCTGGACCGCAACATCCAGGCGCTGCGCGAGGCCGACCGCATCTACCAGGGTCACCTTCAGACCGTCGCCTCGAACTCGTACGAGATCGAGAAGGCCGTCCTGGACGCCGACCTGGTCATCGGTGCGGTGCTCATCCCGGGCGCCAAGGCCCCCAAGCTCGTCACCAACGATCTCGTGTCGCGGATGAAGCCGGGTTCGGTGCTTGTCGACATCGCCATCGACCAGGGCGGTTGCTTCGAGGACTCGCGTGCGACCACGCACGACGACCCGGTCTACAAGGTGCACAACTCGATCTTCTACTGCGTCGCCAACATGCCGGGCGCGGTGCCGCACACCTCGACTTACGCGCTGACCAACGCGACGCTGCCCTACATCGTGCAGCTCGCCAACCGCGGCTGGCGCGAGGCGGCCAAGGCCGACCGCGCGCTCGCGCTCGGTCTGTCCACGCACGAGGGTCGGCTCACCAACGCCGCCGTCGGCGAGGCGCTGGGCATTCCGGCCGTGTCGCTGGAAGACGTCCTGGCCTAGGACGTCGTGGCACAAGCGTTCGGCCGCGATCAGCGGTCGGGCGCCGGTGCCGTGCCACATGCCGCACACCCCCAATGACGTGGGTGTGCGGCATGTGGTGTTTTGCCGGCCGCAAGGGGCCGGCCGACCCGATGGTCGCGGTCTGTGTCCGGGGCGGGTGGTCGGTGAGTGGGGGCCGGTAGACGGCACGTGGCTCACCTGTCGGCGAGATCTTCGGCACTGCCTCACCTCTCCTGTCCGCTCCCGCCCGCTCCTGTTCTGTCCTGTCCTGCCCGGCGGGGCGCGGCAGTTCGACGTCTTTCTCAACGCGTGAGGCGGTGGATCGACACGGCAGGGCGGGTGGACGATCCGCGAGGCCGCGGCCGAGCAGGCAAAGCTCTCTACCGACATTTCGCCGCACACGCTTCGGTATTCGTTCGCCACGCATTTGCTCGACGGTGGCACGGATGTCCGCATCGTCCGAGAATTTCGGGTCATGCCCAGGTGATCCCGACGCGGGTCCACGCGTCGATCGACGTCCAAACGCCTCGCGGGATGTACGCAGGATCCCACCCTCGGGCGCTTGACTGAACGCCGTACATGTTGCATAGGTCGGGCGGTTCGCCTTGCTGCGACCGTCCGCCACGCCATAGAGTCGCGATCCGTCGGCAAGGATTCAGGCTGACGAAGCAAGAAATGACCTGGTCGGCAAGGAGGTAAGACGACTTGTGAACGAGTCGACATTTGCTCCCGGGGGTGCCCAGCCAGGGGCGGCGCCGGGCCGTGCAGCGCCGACTACCTCTTCCTACGGGCCCGCCGACGGCTCGCAGGACCAGCAGGTGAAGCGCACGGACAGCGCCGTTCAGGCGGGCCAGAACGCTCCGGCCGGCCAGGCCGGACAAGACGGGCTCGATGGTCCGGACGCGCACGAGTACGCCTACGACATGTACTACTACGACGACGAGTTGCGCTACGCCGAAGAATTGCGTGGCGGGCCGTTCGACCCCGACGCGGACTACGAACCGGATCCGGAGTACGCCGCGACTCTCGCCCCCGACGCCGCCACGCAGCGACGCGAGCGGGTCGGTCCCACGGGCCGCGCCCTTCCGTACTTCCCGATTCCGGCGCCTGTGGGCGAACACGGTCCGGCGAAGATCATCGCGATGTGCAACCAGAAGGGCGGCGTCGGCAAGACCAC
>NZ_WWJX01001437.1 GCF_009865215.1 Streptomyces sp. SID3343
GACGGATCGCTCACCGCCGCCGGGGTGGGCTCGCTCACCTATCTACGCCTGATCGACGCGCTGGAAAGCGAGTTCGAGGTGGTTTTCGATCTGGACGACGATCTCGGCTTCGTGGAAAACCTGGACACGCTCGTCGACCAACTCGGCAGACACGGCGTGGCGGTGGGTGATGGCTGAGGGCAGCGCGCCGGTGGTCGACTCCGGGCCCGCCGTCGCGGCGTTCGCGGTGGCCGGCGCGACGTCGGAGCCGGCGTCTCTGACGTGGGGTCAGCGGGCCATCTGGCAGGCCATCCGGCGAACCGCGCCCGGCGACCAATACTTCAACATGACCCGAGTTCTTTCGCTCGCGGGCCGCGGTCGGCCGGTGGACGTCGAGGGGGTCACCGCCGCGCTCGGGCTGCTGATGGAGCGTCACCAGGCGCTGCGGACCCGGCTGGTGGCCGAGGAGCCCGAGCCCCGGCAGGTCCGGCACACGTCCGGCATGCTGGCGGTCGAGGTCTTCCACTCGACCCTGGTCGAGGACTGCGGCCTGGCCGCCGACGCGCTCGCCGAACGGCTCGGGGCGGACCGCTTCGACTACTTCCACGCGTGGCCGCTGCGGGCGGGCCTGATCGTGCACGCCGGCCGCGTCACGCACGTGGCCCTGGCGTTGTGCCATGTCGCCACCGACGGGCACGGACTGGAGGTGCTGGTACGCGACTTGCGGCTGCTGATCCGGCGTGGTTCGGCCGGGCGGCCGGTCACCTCCGGTCCGCTCGACCTCGCGCACGAGCAGGCTTCGCCGCTCGGTCTGCGCAGAGGCGGTGCGGCGCTCGCGCACTGGGAGACGCACTATCGGCGGATCGCGCCGACGGTGTTCGCCGAGCCGGTGATCGTGGCCGGTGGCCGCGGTGCCAACGCGGCGTGTGGTGACGGCGCCGAAGCCGCCGAGCCGCGTTTTCGGACCGTGCGGCTGGTCTCCACCGCGCTGGCCCGGGCCGCCGATGCGGTCGCCCTCGCGCACCGGATCAGCCCCTCGGCGGTGCTCCTCGCCGGCGCCGCGACCCTGACCGCGCGCGCGGGAGGACACGACACCGCCGTGGTGTTGCCGATCGTCGCCAACCGCTTCCGTGCGGACAGCCGCGACCTGGTCTCGACGCTGTCCCAGGAGGGCCTGTTCGTGCTGGACCTGGACCGGGAGGCGACCTTCACCGAGTCGCTGCCGGCCGCGTGGCAGGCAGCGCTGCGCTCGTACCGCAGCGCCGGCTACGACCCGGATCGCTGGAACGACCTGATGGCGCGGATCGCCGACGAACGCGGCACCCCGATCAAGCCGTTCTGCTGCTTCAACGACATGCGCCTGGTGGACCGCCCACCGGCGCCGGGGCCACCGCCGAGCGCGGCCGATCTCGATGCCGCGCGCGCGGACAGCCGGGTGGAGCCCGCGGGCGGCCACGAGTTCATCGCGTGCCGCTACTGCATGCACGTGGTCGGCGCGGGGGACGCGCTCTCGGTCACGGTGACGGGCGACACCGCGTATCTGCCGGTCACCGCGCTCGAAGCGCACCTGCTGGCGCTCGAAGACCTCGTGGTACGCGCCGCGACGGACCGCGAGCTGCCGATCGGCGCGCTGAGCGGATTCGTGGAGCGGGTCGGATGAGCGTGCTCGCGTACGCCGGGGCGACGTCGGTACCACAGGGCGGCCGGCTCGACTTCCACCTCACCGACTCGCGCGCCGCGGGCCGTGTCGGTGGCGGGGGCAGTGGGGGCGGTGTGAGCGGTCGGGGCGGTAAAGGCGGTGCTGTCGGCGCTGTCGGTGCTGGCGGTGTTGTCGGTGCCGGGGACGAACGCGATGCACGCGAGTACCCTGTCGTGCGCGGCTCGGTCACGGTGGCGGACGCGACCACCGACCGGGTGGTGTTGCGGACATCCGTGACGGGTCCCGTGTGGGCCCTGGACATACCGGCCACGTGGGCGAGTTCGCTCTATCGCGCGACGTTCGACGACGGCACGCCCACCGGCGACGCGAGCACGCACGAGGTGTGGTTCGTGGTCCGCGCGGCCCGGCCGGGGGCGTCCGCGCGCACGCTGGTGAGCGTGCCGTTCGCGACGTGGCAGGCGTACAACCGCGCGGGCGAGCCCGGGCAGGGCCTGTACTACGCCGAACAGCCCGACCGGGCCGCGAGGGTGACCTTCGACCGCCCCGGCGGCGGCCCGGCGCCCGAGCGCTGGGAGGAGGGCTTCCTGCGCTGGTTGCCCGCCACCGGCCGCCGGGTGGAATTCTGTTCGGGATTGGATCTGCACGCCGGCGGCGACCTCCTGCGCTACTACCGACTCCTCGTGGTCAACGGTCACGACGAATACTGGTCGAAGGAACAGCGGGACACAGTCGAGGAGTTCGTCCGTCGAGGCGGCAACCTGGCGATCTTCGGGGCCAATACGTCGTGGTGGCAGATGCGCCTGGAAGACGACGGCCGCACGATGGTGTGCCACCGCGACGCGGTCGCCGATCCGATGTCGGCGCTCGACCCCGAGCGGGTCACCGTCGAGTGGTCGAGCGCGCCGGTGAACCGGCCCGAGAACGCGATGACCGGGCTCAGCTTTCGGCGCGGCGCGGGGGCGTGGGGCGAAGGCATGCGGGTGATGCGCGAGGAGGCTTACACGGCACGGTTCGCCGATCACTGGGTGTTCGAGGGGACCGGTCTCGCCGACGGCGACAAGTTCGCGCAGGGTTCGCTGGGCTACGAGACGGACGCGGCCGAGCTGGAATGGACCGCGGGCGTGCCGCGGGTGACCGGGCGGGACGGCACGCCGCCGTCGTTCGTCGTGCTGGCCACCGCCGATCTGCGGCACTGGGCCCGCTACGGGCAGGGCGGGGACGCGGTGTTGGGGACGTTCGACCTCGGCCGGGGCACCGTGTTCAACACCGGCACGATCAACTGGGGCAGCACGCTCACGGATCCGGTGGTCGACCGGATCACCCGCAACGTCCTCGACCGGCTCGGCGCCGCGCGACAACCGCTGTGGGAGGTGATCGGCGGGGTCGCCGACATCCGTGCGCTGACCAACTGCGAGGAGTTCCTGTTCGCGGTCGACCTCGACGGCGTACTCCTGCACCGCGAGGCGTGCGGGCAGAACCTGCCGTGGCGGCTTGCCGGTTCCGCCGTCGGCGTGGTCGCGCTCGCGT
>NZ_WWJX01001438.1 GCF_009865215.1 Streptomyces sp. SID3343
CTGTTCGACCGGCCGATCGAGGGCCGGATCCTCCCCCCGCGCCCGAACCGCGATCGCCGACGGCACGCCCAAGACCGGAGCCACAGCCGTTACGTGCGGCACCTCACCGCACCTCACCTCGCCGATGCCGCGATCGGGGGGTCGGGGGTCGGGGGTCGGCCGGTACGGCTCGACCTGAAAGTGCGCCGTCCGTACCGCGAGAACCTGGCCTGCCCGAAGGCGACCTTCGCCGAGCAGGCGCCGGGGTTGACCGTGCGCTACCAGCGGCGTACTCCGCTGCTGGAGCGGCCGGGTACCGGGGTGTGCCGAAGCACGACAGGTGTCACCGTCGCGGCCCGCGGAACTGCGGCCGAGCACGAAACGAAGCGAGACGGTTGTCACCAACGAGGCAGTGTTGCTGTCACCGATGTCGAGTTTGCAGGCTCGTTGTCACAGCACATCCGGCAGACAGTGGTCTGCCGACCCGGCTTCCCGTTCGCGGCAAGGGAAGAGGAACTCCGAGATCGCCAACGGTGTCCGCCGGAGAATGTCACTCTCCCTGATGCCGCGATGTGGAAAACCCCGAACCCGCCCTCGCCGCCTCGGATCTGCACGTGGTGATGTGCCGTGCAATGTGCACCGTTACCTGTACGCGATGCTGAGCTGCGTTGTGAATCGGGGAGTCGAACCCCCGCGTTGCTCTTCACGCGCCAGGAGTGGGCCGGAAAACCGCCGGCCCTCGGTGTGTGCACGCCTCCGAAACAGCTACCTGCTCCACATCGCCCCAGCGCGCCGAACTACTCAGTCGAGCAGATCGACTTCCCAGTTCGTACGCTGGATCCGCACATCGACCTCACGAATCTCCCGGGCCAACGCATCCGCTCGACCGCGCAGTTCCGCGACCGGAAGCGCGGAGAGCATCATCAACTCGGACCGAAGCTGACGGCCGTACCCCCGCTCACTCGTGCCCGCTGCCGCGTCCGCCGCCGCGGTGACCACGGAGTGGCGCAGCCGCAGGACGTCCCGGCGCGCGAGGGCATCGGTAAGCGTGCCGTCCGGGCCCATCTCCACTGTGGCATTCGTCCGGTTGATCCGACGGATCAACGTCTCCAGGGCGTCCAGCACCTCACCGACCTCGACCAACAGCCCAGCTGCATCCTCGGCGGGCGTCTCCCCTTCCTGATGCCGCGCGCTGCCGACCACGCGCGCCCGCAGTTGCTCTACACGACGCTGTGCCTCCGCACGTTCTGCCAATGCCTCGGCAAGTTTCACCGTCTTCACCTCCAGTCCTCGGTGAACTCGCACGAGTATACGAGTGGAGGCCGGCTCGTACGTGCCTGGAGTTTCGATCCACCGGAGGCCCGGTGGCGCCGTGAGAACGAGACCTGCGCAGCGAGATCGAAACTCCACGAACGGCGCAAACGCTGTCGGTCGGCGCACGACAAGACGCGACGAGGATCCACCGGCACGAACGAAACGAAGAGCCAGAACCCGACAACTACAAGGCGGCAGGCCGCAAACGGCGACCGTCATCACCACACACTGGGGGTTTTGGTGACGACAAGCCTTCCCTTGTGGCAGTTGTCGGGTTTTGGCTGACCGGGCCGGATCATCCGAGAGGGAACATTTAGCCTCGGATGTCGAACTCGACGTGGTCCACGCCAGCGGGGCCGGGTCCGCCGGGCCGGCCGTACGTGCTCGCGCACGGTATGCGTCGTCCCGGTGGAGGAGGGGAGCGCGTGCCGCAGCCGGGTTGCGTACGCAGGTGCGACGCGGATATTCGGAGGTTTACGGGAGCACCGTCTCCTCGCGAACGGCAAGGGCACGCCTGCGGGCTTCCGGCCTGCGGCTTGTCAGGCTACTGTCCCGCCCGCGTTGCGGATCAGCCGCTGGAGCACCTTCACCGTGGTGATGTAGTCCGCGTCGTCGATGCCCTCGTGGAGGACGGCGCCGATCGCGGGGGCGATGCCGGCCATGTCGATGCGGGCCTGTTCCCCTTCCGGGGTGAGCCACAGCCGGTCCTCGGCGTCCCGGGTCAGCCAACCTTGTTCCAGGAGCACGTCGGCCTCCGCCGCCAGATCGTCCTCGGCACGGATGTAGGAGGTCATGGCCTCCTGCAGTTCGGGCAGGGTCATCCCCTCGCCGTCGGGCGAGATGTCGTTCACGGACAGGTTGCGCAGCAACCAGAACTGGGGCTGGGTGTAGCCCTTTTCGGCTTGCCGGGCCCGGATGTACGCGATGAGCGCCTCGTAGGCGACACCCGTCCAGTAGGCGGCCGGCTGGTTGACGAGTTCGGCGTCGGAGTCCTGCTGGGTGCTCATGGGTTGTCCTCTCCGGGTACTTCCGTGTGGAGCCCGCACACCGTGCAGGTCATGCGGAGACCGTAGGACTTCAAGTGCAGTTGAGGTCAAGCGGATGATCTGCCGGGTGGCCGCCGCATGTCGTCGACGAAGAGGGATGGTGGCCTCGCGCGGACGACGCGTGATCCAGCGCTATTGGTGGGCCTGTTCGGGCGTGTGCCGGTACCGCTTGTGTGCCGTGTCCGCCTGCGCCGGGGCCGTTGGAGGGATGTGCGGCGCAGCTCGACGACCTGTTCGGGACGCTCGCCCAGGGTCGGGGTTCCGCGAGTATCCGGTCGGGTTGTCGGCGCGCAACACCCTGCGGCGCAGCGGTTGCAGTGCTTCCTTTCGGAGTCGACCTGGGGTCGTCCCTCACGGCGGGCGGCCTCGCCGCGGCCGTCCTCGGAGCACCCGGCACGGCGTTCGGTGCCGAACGCGCGCCGCAGGCCGATCCCGGCACCGTCGACCGCCGCCGATTCCCCTTCCTGGAGGGCGCGTTCACCCCTCAGCGGGAGGAGGTCACCGCCTTCGACCTACCCGTCACAGGTCGTCTGCCCCGTGCGCTCGACGGCCGCTATCTGCGCAACGGCCCCAATGTCCTGGCCTCGACGATCCCAGGGCGCACCACTGGATGCTGGGCGCGGGCATGGTCCACGGTGTCCGTCTGCGCGGCGGTCGTGCCGAGTGGTACCGCAGCCGCTGGGTCCGTTCCGCCGACGTCGCCGCCCGGCTCGGCGAACGATACCGGGGTCCCCAACCGCCCCCTGCCGAGGACTTCGCGGGCAACACCCACGTGATCGGGTACCGCGGACGCGTACTGGCGCTCAAGGAGAGCGGGCCGCTGCCCTACGAACTCGACGGCGACCTGAACACCGTCGGGCCGTGCGACTTCGACCGCACCCTCGACGGATCCTTCGCGGCGCACCCCAAGTTCGACCCGCACACCGGCGAACTCCACGCGGTGACGTACGCCATCGAGTGGGACCACGTGCGCCACATCGTGCTGGACCGGGCCGGACACGTCGCCCGAACCACGCGCATCCCCGTGGCGGATTCACCGATGATGCACGACTTCGGCCTCACCGAGAAGTACGTCGTCCTCTTCGACAACCCCATCGCCTTCGATCCCGAGGCCGCCCGCGCCGGAGCCCTCGTGCCCTACGCCTGGAACGATCGACACCCGGCCCGCGTCGGCCTGTTCCCCCGAGCCGGCGGCCCGACCACGTGGTTCGACATCCCGCCGTTCTACTTCTCGCACACGCTCAACGCCTACGACGACAACGGGCGCGTCGTCGTCGACTTCACCTGCATGCCCGCGCCGTTCGAGCCCGCCGGACGTGGCCTCGGCGGTCCGGCCGCGGCCGGACCGCCCTCACTGCATCGCTGGACGATCGACCCCGTGCGCGGCGTCGTACGGACCGTCCGCGTCGACGATCGTCCCCAGGAGTTCCCCCGGATCAACGACGCGTACGCCGGGCGGCGTCACCGGTACGGCTACACCGCGGCGTCCGTCGACCTGTTCCGCGCCTACGGACCGGCGGTGGGCCACACCGGTGTCCGGGCGGGCAACGCACTCGTCAAACACGACCTGCTGCGCGGTACGCCACAGGTGCACCGCCTCCCGCGCGGCGCCGACGCGAGCGAGCCGGTGTTCGTCCCGGCCGAGCCGGGCGCGGGCGTGGGCCCCGGTGACACCCGCGCACGCGCGGCCCGTTGAGGACGACGGCTCGTCCTCGCCTACGTGAACGATCCCGAACGCGACGGCACCGACCTCGTCGTCCTGGCTGCGCAGGACTTCACCGGTAGGACCGTCGCCCGTGTGCACCTCCCCGTTCGGGTGCCGCTCGGCTTCCACGGCAGCTGGGTGGCGACCGACTGAACCGGACGAGCCCGAGGCTCCGGCGACCCTGCGGTCATGGCAGATCGTGTCGCGAGACCCGCGCCCCGAGACCGGCGCCCAGGCGCGTTCCGCGCCCCGACACCCGCGAGACCGCCGCAGCCGGCCCGGCGCGAGCAACACACTGCTCCACCGACAACCGGCCGGGGACACCGGGTACACCGGTACACCGGATGCGAGCACGCGGCCATGCCGCCGTCGGCGTCGGCCCGGGCGTCCGGAGGTCTTTCACAGGCGCAGCCAGGCGGCCACGCCGGATGCGACGATGAGCAGGCACACGCCGAAGTTGACGACCTTGTAGCTCAGGAACACCGCGACGAACTCGCGGATCGTCGCGCTGGGTCGGAAGTAGGAGGCCGTCGGCGCGCCGACCACCTGGCCGCGGACCCCGGTGCGCCGGGCGGTCAGGGCGGCGCGGAAGGCGTGGAAGTTGTTGGTGACGATCAGGCACCGGTACTTGGGGTTCGCGGCCGTCATGATCGCCTTGCTCAGGAGCAGGTTCTCCTCGGTGGTGCGCGAACGGTCCTCGCGCACCACCCGGTCCGCGGGGAATCCGCGGTCGATCAGGTAGTCGGCCATCGCGTGCGACTCCGGCAGGTCCTCGTCGGGGCCTCGGCCCCCCGATGTGATGAGCACGGGTCGATTCCCGCGCGCGACCTGGGCCTCGAAGATGGCCCGGGCGCGGTCGAGTCGACTGGCCAGCAGGGGTGGCACCGTCCTGCCGCCGACGAGGCCGGAGCCGAGCACGACCACGAAGTCGACCGAACGGCGCACCCACAGCCTCCCGTAGAGGAAGGCGTAGCCGACGAAGCACAGCAGGAGGAAGGACACGTAGCCGACCACCAGGGCGACGGTGCCGGTGACCACGATCAGCGTGCGCGAGCGAGTAACCAGGGCCGTCACGAGGAGTGCGATCACTGCGACGATGGTCAACCCCGCCAGCAGCGAGAGCAGGTTGGCGGGACGGATCCCCTCCCGGCGCACCATGGTCACGCCGTTGGACACCAGCGCACCGGCCAGCACGAGCACGCCCACGGTCGGCGCGAGCAGGAGCAGCACGGCCACCGCCACGACGAACGGGTGCGGCAACCGGTCCAGTTCACCGATCAGTCCGACGGCGAGGGCGACCAGGGCCAGGCCCAGGTACACGGCGTTGCCGAACCGGCGGCGGTCGCGCAGGAGTCCGACGAGGAAGAGCACAAAGAAGAGCGCGGAAACGAGGTAGGCGAACACCGCCGAATCCTACGCAGTGCGGCCGGCCCCACTCGCGGCGGACGACGACGGCGTCGGGCGCGGCCTCGTCCACGATCGGGGCCGGCCCCACGCCGAAGGCCGGACCCGTCGGCGAGCGCCACCGGACACTGCGCCCGGCGAGGCCGAACGCGACCACGCCGACCACGCCGACCACGCCGACCACGAGGACGTTCCCCCCATACGTTGCCGGTCGATCGGGTTCGACGACCGGGTGGCGGCGTGCTCGCGGTGGCCGCGACACTGCCCGGGTGAACCGTCGACGCCTGGGCACCGGGCCCACCACCGCACCGTGGACCTCGCCGCCCGCCGCCCGCCGCCCACGCACCGGCGAGCGCCTGTCCACCGTGAAGTTCGGCTCTCGCCGCCATCGGCGAACTCCCACGCGACCTCCGGCGCGAACCGACCTACGACGGACTGCGGGCCGCCGAGGCCAAGGGCGACAAGGTAGCCGCCGGCCGTCACGGGCCGGACGATCACCGATGTACGCGGCGCGTACCTCGAAGGCCCGTCCATCGCCGCCCCGGTCCGGCCCGCGAGCACGGCGTCGGCAGCAGCGCCGTGATCGAGCCTCGTGCCCGACCACACCGCGGAGACCACGAGGTCGTCTCGGCCCGAGCACTCGGCCGCGCTCGAAATGGCGGGCGGGGTCGCCGACTTCCCGCGCGCGACCGGGCCGGACGACGTCGAGCGGGGCCGGCCGAGCTCGACCAGGGCTGAGCGTA
>NZ_WWJX01000147.1 GCF_009865215.1 Streptomyces sp. SID3343
GGCCCGGCGACCGCCTGACGCCCGCCCAGATCACCCAGCTGTGGCAGCGTGACGCCGACCGGGTGGGTGCGGTGTTCGGCGCGGCCGGCGACCCGCAGCGCGCGGTCCGGATCGAGGCGTGGGGCAATCTCGCGTCCGCCCGCAACGAACTCGGCGCGGCCCGGCAGTTGCTGCACGACGCGCAGGCCCACCCGGGCGGGTCGTCCCGGGGCCCGTCGCCCGAAGCGGTGGCCCAACAGGCGGTCGACCGCGCCGAGATCAAGGTCAGGACCGCGCTCGCGCACGTCGACGACCTGGGCATGAACGTGGGCGACATCGACGCGGGCCTCAACCAGGCGTTTGCGCAGAGCATGCTCGAACACCCGCGACTGGTGGGCGGCAGTTCGCACGGGGCGTCGGGAAGCGGCGCGGTCGGCACCGCCCCGAACTCCCCGCTCGTGGCCGCTGCGGTGACGCAACCCCCGCCGCCCATGCCGGACATCGCCCTGCACGGCAACGGCTCGTCCTGGCTCGCCGGCGGATCGGTCCGACCGACCGTGGGCGAAAACGGCGCGGTGCACTACCGGGTGCTGGGCGCCGACGGCACCCCGGAGCCGGGGGCGCACGTGACGTTGCACAGCGACGGCAGCTTCGACATCGAGCACGCGGACGGTCGCGGCCACGGGTTCGACAGCACCGGCGGGCTGGTCGACGAGAGCTTCCCGTTGCACGGTACGCCCGATTCCCCGTCCTCCTTCACGGTGCTGACCGAGCACCACCCCGGCGGCCCGCCGACCCACACCCTGACGGGCGGAACCGGCGACGAGGCCCTGGACCTGCTGGACACGGGCGGCTACCGGGTGACCGACCCCCGGTCCGGCCTGTCCACCCGCTTCGACCTTCAGGGCAACTTCGCCGGGCGCGACGTCGCGCTGGTCGACGCGGCCGGCAACCGCGGCCACTACGTCGTCTCGACCGGCACCGGCCACACCCTCACCGACGTGCACGGCAACGCCCTGACCCAGCTGCGGCTCAGTGCGCCGGGCGAGGGCCTGCTGCGCCTGACCGACGACGTGAGCGGCGGCTCGACACTGCACGGCCCCGACGGCCGGATCGTACAGACGAGCACGTCCCTGGTCGACGATCTGGGCGCTCGCGGCACGCTCTTCGCGGTCGAGCGCAACGGCACGCACGTGCTCACCGACGCCGCCGGCAACGCCCTCGCCGGCACCCGGCAGGTCGATCTTCCGGCCGGCACGGGCGTTCGGGTGACCGACCACGGCACCGGCGCGTCGGTGCACTACGACCTCACCGGGCAGGTACGCGAGCGCGGTATCGCCGTCGCCGGCGCGGACGGGGTTCGCGGCGACCGCTTCGTGGTCGCCGACGGCACCGGCCACGTCCTGACCGACGCGGCCGGCACCCGACTGGGCAATACCGTGCACATGCTCCCGGACGGCGGATACCGGGTCGAGGCGCCTCCGGGCGGAGCGCGGTCGTACGAACGCTTCGACGCGAACGGCACCACCACCGGTCACGGTCGGCAGCTCTTCGACGAAACGGGCACTCCGGTCGGGATGTTGGACACCCCCGCGGTCACCGGCCCGCACCCGCTCGCCCCGGCCCCCGGCGCGCAGTTCCTCGACGACGCGCTCACCCCGGGCAGTGCCCGGCCGGCGACCGACAACGGACTCGCCGGTATCCGGGTCGAGGACCCGAACGGCGGCCACCGGGTGTTCGACCCGGCCTCGGGGCGACTGACCGACCAAACGATGCCGCTTCGCGGCGCCGACGGGGCGCCCGGCACCATGCAGCTGACCATCCGTCGCGAGGCGGGCATGGACCCGCGGTTCGGGGCGGTCGACGCGACCGGCGCGCCCCTGCCGAACGTGACCGTGACCCGAGAGCACGGGACATACCGGTTCACCGACTCCGGCAACCACAACTCGTTCGTGCGCCACCGAGCCGACGGCACCCTGCTGGAGACCGGGACGGCACTGCGCGGATCGCACGGCGTCGACGGTACCTTCGCGGTGGCCCGCGAAACGCACGGCGGCGGCGCCCCCGTCTGGCACCTGGAGAACGCGGACGGCCTGGTGCCGCACCGTACGGTGACCAGGGACGCGGACCACAACCTGCGCGTCGCGGTGGACCACCCGAACACTCCGCGGCACGGCGAGTTCCGCGATCACGGGCCGAACGGAAACCTGCGGCACGAGGGCTTCAACGTCCTCAAGGACGGCCGCCGTACCGACCACCAGTTCCACGTGGACCACACCGCGCAGACGCCGAGTTGGCGGCAGGGTTTCCATCCGGACGTGACCCCGCCGACGGGCACCCGGCCCTCGCCCACGGGTTTCCAGCACGGCACGGTCGACCTGTCGGGCGCGGCGAACGGCCGGATCCGGCTCCAGTCCGCGACCAAGGGCAAGGTCGACGTCTTCGAGCGCCGGCTGCTGCCCGACGGCACCGCGCTCGACGCGTTCCGGCGCACCGACCTGACCGGTTTCGGCAACACCAGCCGTCGAACCACGTGGGTCCAGTGGGATCACGGCGGCGTCGCGCTGAGCTCCGGTACCCGCCGGTTCGACACGTCCGGCTTCGGCTGGACGGACGTGAACTCGCGTGGCCAGGTCGTCCGCGAGTACCGCGACTCGATCCAGAAGTACGGCACCGCGACCGGGCACACCGTCGGGGTCAAGGCCGGCGACGGCAACTGGACCTGGCACCGCTACGACGGCGCGGGACACCAACTCGCCGAGGGTCCGCGCACGGTGCACGTCGACGGCGGCTGGAGCGACCGACTCGCCCCCGGCGGAGCCCCCGTGCAAAGGCAGTGGGGCACCTTGCACACCCCGGACAACGCCCGCCACTACTTCGAGCACACGGTGGACGCCGCGGGCGTTCCGCAACCGTCGTGGGCCAAGCAGTCCCCGCAAGGCAAGGAGAGCGGCAAGCACACGCAGACCGCCCCGGATTCGTCGTTCACCGTCGAGCGGTTGTCCGAACAGCGTCCGCCCAAGTGGGTCCGCGACCGGTGGATCAAGGGGGCCGGCGAGCCCGGCGGCGCACACGCCCATCTCGGCTCGGACAACCGCTACCAACTCTTCTCGTGGCACAAGGAATCCGCCGGCACGCACACGAGCGGCACCCGTTTCGTGGGCGACGACGGCAGCTGGGTCGACATCCTCGCCGACGGCGGGTTCGTCCGCTCGGAGACGAAACTGCACGGCGGCACCACGCTCAAGGTCGGCGACAACGCGACACCGCCCGCAGGGGCGCCCCACGTGGACGCACACGTGGACGCCCGCCCCTGGAGCGACGGCACCAACTCCGGCTTCCGGGTGGAGACCACCGGTGGTGGGGGCGGCGCGATCTGGCAGGACCGACGCTTCGTCCCCGGGAGGGCCGACGGGGTCGCCGGCCATTGGGAGGTCGTCCGCGAGGGCTTCCCGAACGGTTCGATCCGCGAACACCTGTCCCCGCCGCACGTCAACGCCACGACCGGTGACATCCCCGGCCGGCACGTCACCACCTGGATCCAACGCGACGGCCACGGCTATCCGGTCGGGCACGCGCAGAACTGGCCCGACGGCGCCGGTGGCAGCGTGCGGATCGTCGCGGAGGGCGGCGCCGACGCCAAGTCGTGGCAATGGCAGGCGATCGACGCGGACGGCACCGTCACGGCCCACGGCAGGCGCGATCTGTTCCGCAGTTCGAGCGACCCCAGGCTGCCGTTCGACGACTCCTTCCGGGACTTCGACGCGGCCGGCAACCTCGTACGCGACAAGCGCATGCTGGACGGCGGCTCGTACGTCGACTCGTGGCACGTCGCCGACCCCACCCCCGGTGGCACCGGCCCCGGGACGTGGCAGTGGGAGAAGTACGGACGCAACGGCGTCGCACAACCGCACGGCGGCGCCGGCGCGGGCGCACAGACCCGCACGTGGTGGGATCCGAACGGCGCCACCAACGGCAACCCCGGGGCGTGGGAGCTCAATCCGGTCGGCACCAAGAACAAGAACCTGATGTTCCGCGACGAGTTCCGCGCGCCGGGCGACGCGCACCCGACCGTGGTCCGCGAGACGCCCCCGCACCTGGCGGGCAGCGCCCCGGACCGGATCCGCCAGTACCACTCGGGAAACACGGCCGACCCCCCGGCCGCCGGCACCTGGACCGAGTTCGACCACGGCGCCGCCGTGCGCACCCGCACGGCCTCCGGCAACACCTTCCTCGAACACGACGCGTGGCGCGGCCAATGGCGCAAGTACGACGCCGACGGCAACCTGCTCGCCCGGCGCACCGACAGCGGCCTGGTCTTCGAACGCGACTCGCTGGGCCGCTGGCAGATGACCGGCACCGAGAACGACTTCCGCGGCCCGCTCACCGAACTTCGCGGCTGGGGACGGCGGTTGCGCGAGGGCCAGCGGATGCCGTGGACCGGCGCCGAAACCGGCATCGACGTGTCGCAGTTCCGCGCAGCGCTGACGAACCTGCCGGGCGTGGACACCACTCGACCGGGCGTCCTGCGCCTGGCCGAGGCCGGCTACCAGCCCTACTGGAAGGTCGTCGCGAAGAAGGCCGCGCTGGAATTCGCCCAGGAATTCGCCATCGAGTTCGCCGCGAACCTGCTCGCCAACGGCATCAACGCGGCGATCAACAACAAGCAGTTCACGTGGCAGGACGTGGGCAAGGCGGCCGCGAACGCCGCCGTCGGGTCCGCGGTCAAGACCACGGTGGGCACGTTCGTACACGAGAACAAGTTCGACTCGATGCGGTGGACCGGCGAACGCAAGGCCGGCCTGGCCAACATCGACGGCGGCAAGCACCTCAATCGCCGCCCGGGCAACCACGACAAGACGTGGGCCAACGAGTGGGCGGGCAACGAGACGCCGACCCGTTGGCGCAGCGGCACCTACGACTTCTTCGTCGGCGGCGGGATCGGCGGCCTGGCCGGCTGGGTCAACGGCAGCATGAACGCCGCCGTGTGGGGCGTGAAGGACGGCAACGGTGTCACGCACACGCTGAGCGGCTGGGACGCGTTCCTCGACGGCGGCATCTCGGCGCTGTCCGGCACCCTCAGCGCGGGCAGTATCGCGCTGGGCCGCAACCTGGTGATGAGCGGTGCGGGCGGCCGGTTCTTCCACCGCCAGGGCTTCGCCGACTTCTGGCTCAACATCGGCTTCAAGACCGGCGAGAAGCTGTTCAACAGTTGGCTGCAGTCCACGTTGCGCGGCAACTTCAACCCGTTCTGGTACTAGAGAGGTGCGTAGCGCTCAGGTGGCGAACATCGATCGTCGGGACACCGTCACCGGCTCCGCCGCGGCGAGCTCGGGCACTGCCGTGGCCGCACCACCCGTGGTCCGGGTGGCCGCGAAGGGCCGCGGCACGTACCGCAGGATCGCCGACGCGGTGCGGGCGGCACCGCCCGGCGCGACCGTGCTGATCGCGTCCGGGCACTACACCGAATCGCTCGTGCTGGAACGGTCGGTGACGCTGCGTCCGGAACCCGGCGCGGGCGATGTGGTGCTCACCGCGACCGACGCGGGGCCGGCGGTGACGGTGCGCGTCGCGGACTGCGCGGTGCGGGGGATCACCGTGCAGAGCACGGGTGGTGACGCACCGTCGGTGAGTGTGGGCCCCGGGGCGGGGCTCGTGCTCGCCGAGTGCGTCGTGCTGGGCGGGCGGGTGGAGGTGCGCGGCGGGCCCGATCGCCTTGCGGGGGACGGGGATTCGACGGACCCCGACCTGGACTCCCACACCGACGCCGACTCCGACGCACCTCCGGTGGCCGGTGGGACGACGTCGGCGTTGCTGCTCACCGGGACGCGGCTGCGCGGGTCCCGGTTGGCCGGACTGCACGTGTCCGGCGACGCGCGGGCCCGGGTCCAGGACGTCGAGGTCGAGGCGGTCGAGGGCACCGGCATCGTGGCGTCCGGCTCGGCCCGGGTCGACGTGATCCGGCTGCGCCTGAACGCCACGTCGGGCTCGGGCATCCGGCTGCGCGGCCGGGCCGTACTGCGCCTGACCGACTCGACCCTGCACGGGTGCGGCCGGGTCGGCCTGCTCCTGGAGGACGCGTCCTCGGCCGCCGCGAGCGAGAGCCGGGTGAGCGCGCCCGGCGCGGCCGGCATCCGGCTCGGCGGCAGCGCCAGGGCCGAACTGACCGACTGCCGGATCCTGGACGCCGCCGCTGCGGGTCTGGTGGTCGAGGGCTCGGCCCGCGTGGTCGCGCACGGCTGCGCGGTTCGGCGCTCGGCGACCAACGGCGTACTGCTCGCCGACGCGGCGGGCGCCGACCTGACCGACTGTCGCGTCCTCGATTCGGGATTCGGCGCGGTGCACGCCGCCGGTACCACCGTGCTGCGCCTGTCCGACTGCCGGATCCAGGGCACGCCCGAGCACGGAGTGCACACCGTGGACACCGCGCGCGCCGAACTGGTCGACTGCGCGGTCTCCGCCGCCGCGATGACCGGCATCGTCGTCGCGGGCCGGTCCTCGGCCATCGTGACCGGCTGCCTGGTCGCGGACAGCGCGACGGGCATCGGCATCGGCTCGCCGACCGGCTCGCGCGTCGAGCGCTGCACGGTGCGGGCCACCGCCCGAACCGGTATCGAGATCACCGGCGAGGGCGTCGCCGAGCTGGCCGGGAACCGGATCATCGGGGCCGGCGCGGCGGGTGTCGTACTCGACGCGGGGTCACGGGCCGAGTCGGTCGGCGACACGATCGAGGACTGCACGGGCTCGGGGCTCGTGGTGTGGACCGGCGCCCGGCCGACGGTGACCGGGTTGCGGGTGGAGCGGGCCGGCAAGAACGGCGTCTACGTCGGGGAGCAGGCCGGCGGCACGTACACGTCGTGCGACGTGGTGGGCGCGGGCTACTCCGCGCTGCACATCGGCGGCGGCGCCGACCCGCTGTTTCGCCGCTGCCGCATCCGCGACTGTACGAACGACGTGAGCACCGACGCGGACGCGGCGCCGGTCTTCGACGACTGCGACCCGGCCATGGGCGGAATTCCCGCGCCGCGCGCGGCGGTTGCGGCGCAGGTGGGCTCGACCGCCGCACCGGTGGCGGACGAACTGCCCGACGTGGTCGAGGAGAACCTGCCCGACCTGCTCGCCGAGTTGGGCGAACTCGTGGGGTTGGAAGGGGTGAAGCGCGATGTCGCGTCGATGGCCAAGCTCATGCAGACGGTTCGGCTCCGGATCGAGGCCGGGCTGCCGGCACCACCGCTCAGTCGGCACCTGGTGTTCGCGGGCAACCCGGGCACCGGCAAGACCACGGTGGCCCGGTTGTACGGGCGATTGCTCAAGGCACTCGGGCTGCTGAGCCACGGCCATCTGATCGAGGTCGACCGCAGCGCCCTGGTCGGCGAGTACGTCGGGCACACCGGCCCCAAGACCGCGGCCGCGTTCAATCGCGCGCTGGGCGGTGTGCTGTTCATCGACGAGGCGTACTCGCTCTCCCCACTCACGGGCGGCAACGACTTCGGGGCGGAAGCCATCGCCACGCTGGTCAAGCTGATGGAGGACCACCGCGACGACATCGTGGTGATCGCCGCGGGCTATCCGGGCGACATGGACCGCTTCGTCGCGTCCAACCCGGGCCTGGCCTCGCGGTTCACCCGGACCCTGCTGTTCGAGGACTACGACGCGGACCAGCTCGTCGCGATCGTCGAGCACCAGGCGGAGCGGCACCGCTACGAACTCAGCCCGGCCGCGCGCACCGACCTGCTGGCGCTGTTCGCGGGGATGACCCGGGGCGACAGCTTCGGCAACGGCCGCTCGGCCCGCCAGGCGTTCCAGGAGATGACCGAACGCCAGGCCGGCCGGGTCGCCGAGCTCGACGACCCCACCGCCGCGCAGCTCATCGCCCTGGAAATCGCCGACCTTCCGCAATCCTTGGCGGGGGCGGCGACCACGCCGAGTTGATCTCGCAGTCGTGGGGGCGAGTTGTGGTCGCCCGCCCCCACGACTTTTCGACGGTTGCCGTCGACCCGGCGGCCGCCGAACGCGCCCGAACTCGGCGAGGGCACTCGGCCTCGGCGGGGGCACTCGGCCTCGGCGAAGGCCCCGGTCTCGGTGAGGGCCCGGTCTCGAAGACGGCGAATCTCGCGAGACCGAACCCGCGACACCGAACCTCGACACCGCCGCACGTGCTCAGTCGCGCGGATAGGTCTTGGTCACCTTGCCGTCGAGGTCGGCCCGGAGGTAGGCGCCACCGTAGTCGTCCGTCACGTACACGCTGATCGACGGCACCCGGTCGATCAGTCCGAGGTCGATGCTCACGTAGTGGCCCGTGGGTTTCGCGATGCCGAGGTCCTTGTCCGCCTTGGCGAGCAGGGTCGGCAGCGCGTCCCAGTTGATCTTCGTGACATCGATGGTCTTGGTGTCGCGATCCGTACTGCCGCGTGGGCTGTCCTGGGTGGTGGCTCCGTTGCGGTACGAGAACGAGTTCTTGAGCTTGGCGTTGTCCGGGGTGGGCGCGTCGATCGACGCGTACTCGGGGTAGATCACCAGTCGCTTGACGTTCGTTCCCTTGATCACCGGCTTCATCGACTCGACCATGCTCCGCGCCCCGGCCGGCGTCAGCAGGTCTTCCTTGGGTCTGGTCGACGTGGGCGCCGAGGTCGGGACGCGGAATTCCGAGGGGAGGGCGAACGGCTCAGTCGTCTTCCCCGCGGAAGGGGTCCGCCCCGGTGTCTCCGAGCCTTGCCGGGCACTCGCGGTATCACCCGCGTCGGAATCGTGAAGGAGGGCCTTCACCGAGAACGCCGCCAGGACCCCGACCACGCACACGCCTACGAGCGAGCCCACGATGATCCTGGCCTGCCCGGCCCGACGCTGCGCGGCCGATTCGGGGGGCGCCGGATGGTACGGATCGGCCGACGGGTCCCCGACCGACCTCCCGTTCGACGGCGGTCGACCCCCCGCCCCGCGCGAACCACTCGTCGCCGAACCGCCGGTCGCCCAACCCCCGGTCGCCGAACCGGCTCCCGTGCCCGGACCGGCCTCACCGCCGGTCCCACGTCCCGGCGTCGCGTCCGCCCCGTGATCCGCCGCCGACCACGACGGCCACGACGGCACGTCCGTGATCGGCAGGGACGACGTCGTGTGCTGCGCCGACGGCCGCCCGCCCCCTGCTTCGCCCGCCTCCGCCACGGCCGTCAGCAGCCGCTCCAGGTGCGTGGCATCCGGTCGCGCCGCCGGGTCGCGGACCAGGAGCGCGGCCAGGACCGGCCCGAGCGCCCCGGCGCGGACCGGCGGCGGCACCGAATCGGTGAGCACCGCCGCGAGTGTGGCCAAACTCGTGGCCCGGCGCAGCGGGTGCTGCCCCTCGACCGCGACGTAGAGCATCATGCCGAGCGACCACAGGTCGGACGCGGCGTTGTCCTCTTCGCCGCGGATGCGCTCCGGCGCGATGTACTCGGGAGAGCCGATCAGTTCCCCGGTCGCGGTCAGGTTCGTCGACTCGCGCAGCGCGGCGATGCCGAAGTCGGTCAGTACCGGGCTGCCGTCGTCGCGCAGCAGCACGTTGCCCGGCTTGACGTCGCGGTGCTGGATCCCGGCCGCGTGCGCGGCGACGAGCGCGGACAGTACGCCCAGGCCGATCCTCGCCGCCTCGGCCGGCGGGACGGGACCGAGCGCGAGTCGGTCGTGCAGCGAACCGCCCGGCACGAGTTCCATCACCAGCCACGGGTGCGGCACCTCGGCGGCGTCCACGATGTGATGGATCGTCACCACATTGGGGTGGTTCAGCCTGGCCAACGACCTGGCCTCACGCAGCACGCGTTCGCGCAGCATCTGCGCCGCCGTCGGGTCGTCCTCCAAAAGTGCCGGGTCCGGCGGCCGAACCTCCTTGAGCGCGACCTCCCGATGCAGGGCGAGGTCGCGGGCGCGCCAGACCAACCCCATACCGCCACCACCGAGCCGGTCCAGCAACTCGAAGCGGCCGTCGATCACGCGCCTGCCAGGTATCCCGCCGTTCATGCGGCACACCCTACAAATCCGGACGCCCATTCGCGGCACAGGCCGCCACATCGTGGGCAGATCCCTCGCGCCGGCCTCCCGGCACCGAGAACCGGCACACCCGATCCACGCGTCCCCCGATACCAGGACCGCGCCACTCCCCCGGCCTCACCTCAGGGAGTTCTTCGTGCCCCACATGCCCGATGCCGGATCGAACCCGCGCTCCGCCGACCCGATCGCGACGTCGACGGCGCAGGGCTGCGGCGTACCTCGCCCCGCCTCCCCCGGCGCCGCGATCGTTTCGATCGACGCCCGACGCTGGTGGGTACTGGCCGTGGTCACCCTTGCCCAACTCCTCGTCGTGGCGAACGCGTCGGTCCTGCACTTCGGGATGCCCCGGATTCGGCAGGATCCGGGGTTGGGCGCCGACGACGTCCGATGGGCGGACCGGGCCTACCTGCTCGCGTTCGCGAGCCTGGTCCTCGTCGGGGGCCGGCTGGCCGACTTCGCCCGCCGGCGGGTGGTGGTACCGGCGGCCGGCCTGCTCGGACTCGTGCTCGCGTCGATCGTGGCGGGCGCCGCGCAGGACCAGAGCACGCTGCTGGTCGGCCGGGTCCTACAGGGAGCCTGCGGCGCGCTGATCGTGCCCGCGGCACTGTCGATCCTGAGCACCACCTTCACCGATCGGACCGAGCGGGCCTGGGCGTTGGGGGTGCACGGCGCGACGGCGGGCGCCGGGGCGGGTCTGTGGGTCCTGCTGGGCGGGCGGGTCGTGGAGGACGTCGACTGGCGTTGGTGCCTGTACGGCACGGGGATCGGCGCGGCCTGCTGCGCCGCGGGCCTGGTGCTCGTGTTCGCGGGCCGTCCGGCACCGGCACCGCCCGGCGGGCGGGGGTTCGACCTGTCGGGCGCGCTCATCGCACCGGCGGGCCTGTGCCTCGTCCTGTACGCGTTCGTCGACGCGGAGGACAACGGCCGATTCGGCGGCACCGCCTGGCTGTTCGTGGCCACCGGCGTCGCGGTACTCGCGGGTGTACGTCGGATCGGACCCGTCGTGCGCGAACCGCTCCTCCCGAAGCGCATTCCGCTCGATCGGGACCGCGGCGCGGCACTGCTCGGGCTGTTCGCGGGCGCGGTGTCGACGACGGCGGTCTTCGCGTTCGTGCCCTCGTACCTGCAACTCGCCCTGGATTACCGCCCGTCGCAGATCGGTCCGGCGTTGCTGCCGATGATCGTGCCGCTGCTGCTCGTCGCACCGCTCGCGGCCGGCGTCCTGGTCCGCCGTTACGGCGCGAAGACCGTCGTGCCGCTCGGCTGCGGACTTTCCCTCGCCGGCTTCGTGTTCCTGTACCTGCTCGGCCCGAACAGCTCGTACGGCGACGACGTGCTGCCCGCACTCGTCCTGATCGGGGTCGGCTCCGGACTGGTCCTGGGCCCATGCGTGAGCGCGGCCGGCCACGGGATCCGATCCGCCGACTCGGGCGCCGCGGCCGGCGCCGTGGTCACCACCCAGGCACTCGGAATCACGCTCGGCATCTCGACGCTGAACCTGGCCTTGGCCCACCCACTGAGCCTGCCGAACCGCATCACGTCCTACCCGTACGACGGAAACGCCGCCGAGATCACTCTCCTGGAGAGCTACCCCACGGCCTTCTGGTGGACGGGCGTGCTGCTCGCCCTCGTCCTCGCCGGCACCGCCCGCCTGTTCCGCCCGCTCTCGCGCGCCGGCGAGCCGGACGCCGATGAGCCGCACTCCGCCGGACCGCCCCCCGCCAAGCCGCACCC
>NZ_WWJX01001439.1 GCF_009865215.1 Streptomyces sp. SID3343
ACCGTCGTGCCGAAGTCGCGCGTCCCGCCGGCTGATCGCTGCGGCTGCGGACGACCCACCCCGCGTTGCATGGACTTTCCAATAATTGGATTATCCATGTAATGTGATGGTCATGGATGGTCGGCAACCGACCGAGGAGCTTCGCGACTACTTGTTAGGACAGCGATGAGCAGCAAGACCGCAGTCATCACGGGAGGAGCCTCCGGCCTGGGTTTGGTGACGGCACGTCACCTGAGCAGGGCAGGCCAGAGCGTGGTCCTCGTCGGCCGGGACGCGACGCGCACCCGGGCCGCCGCCGAGAGCCTGCGCGGCCCGGCCCCGGCGGGTGGTGACGCGGCGCCGCCGAGGACGTACACCGCCGACCTGGAACAGTGGTCGCAGGTACGGGCATTGGTGGCGGAACTGGCCGCCGACGGCCACCGGGTGGACGTCCTCGTCAACAACGCAGGGGCGGCGTTCCCCCGGTACGAGCAGACGCCGGACGGCGCGGAACGCACGTACGCGCTCAATCACCACGCCCCGTTCCTGCTCACCCACGCCCTCCTGGCCGAGGGAGTGCTCACGCCCGAAGCGCGGATCATCAACATGTCCTCGTTCGTGGAAAAGCGCGGCAGGCTCGATGCCACCGACCCTGATGTCGCGGGAACATCGTGGAGCAAGCGCTTCTACAACCAGATCAACGTCTACGCGACGAGCAAACTCGTCAGCCTCCTGGCCGCGCGAGAACTCGCACACCGCCTGCCTGACGGCATGAGTCTCTACAACGCCGATCCCGGCATGGTCAAGGGCACCGCGATGAACAGCAACGCCGGCGGCCTGATGCGGCTGACCGCCCCACTGTTCCGCCCGTTCTCTATCACCCCGGACGAAGGTGTGCGGACCCCGGTCTGGCTCGCCGATGCCTCGCCCGCACCGCGCCCCAGCGGCGGCTTCTTCAGCGAGTCCCAGCCGGACACCCCTTCGCGCCTGGCCCTGAACGACGCTCTCGCCCGGACCGTCTACACCAGGACCGCAGCCCTCCTCGGGGTGGAGCCCCTCACGAGGTAGAGCCCGTCTTTCCCGGCCCGGCCCCGCCCCGGCTCGGGCTCGGGTGTCGAGTCGGAGAGCGTCTTCGGTGACGGACGAGCGGCCCGGCGCCCCGATTCTCGCGCCTCCGGGTGTCAGCTGCGGTCTTAGGGCCGGTGATCGTCCGGCCCGGTGATCGTTCGGTGGCGTTGGGCCTATCAGGCGCGGTCGTGGAGAGTGACGTGGTAGCCGTCGGGGTCGGCGAAGGTGAACGTCCGGCCGAAGGGGCCGTCGATCGGTGCGGAGACGATGGTGTGACCGTCGGCGACGAGAGCATCGTGGATGGCCTGGACGTCGGTGGCGTGGAGCCAGATCGCGGCACCGATGCCGGGCTGGGCAACGGATGCGAGATCGGTGCCGGGAACGATGTCGCGGAGCGCGAACGCGATCGGCTTCGTCTCGAAGACGACGGCGTGCGGAGGCCCGGCCGGCGAGCGGACGAGGCCGAGGTACTGCTCGTAGAACGCCTGCGAAGCGTCGAGGTCGCGCGCTTGGAGCGAGACGAAGTCGGGGCCGGTGGCGGGCATGACGATGCTCCTTCCGTTCGTGTCAGGTTCCTGACACGAACCAATGTATGTCAGAATCCTGACATGAGTCAAAAAGGTATGGGCGTCGACCTGGAGACGTCACTGGGCTACCTGCTGAAAGAGGCGTCGAGCGCCCTGCGCGCAGCCATGGAGGAGGTGCTGCGGCCGCTCGGGATGACCGTGACGCACTACTCCTGCCTGGAGTTGCTGGCTCAACGACCGGGCTTGTCGAACTCCGAGCTCGCGCGGGGCGCGTTCGTGACACGGCAATCGATGAACGTGCTGCTCCAGGCCCTGGAGAGAGACGGCTACGTGACCAGGCCCGCGGAGGCGGCCGTCGGGAAGGTACTTCCCGCACGGCTCACACCTCGCGGCCGACGGAGCCTGGAGAAGGCGTCCGCGGCGGTCCGGTCCGTCGAGGTCGGAATGCTGGCCGGCATGACCGAGGCCGAGCAGTCGGGCGCGTTCCGAATCCTGAAGAGCATGATCCATTCCCTGCGCAACGTCGACGACGGCGCATAACTCGTTCCCGGGCGCACGCAGGGCCCCGCCTTCCCCGCGGACGTGCCACCGCAGTACACCGGCGCCGCCGGACGCACCGAGAACTCCCGAGTCGGCGTCCTGCTCGCCGACGCCACCCGGGAGTCGGCAGGGCGGGGCGCCTTGAGCGTCACATGGGGCGGTCCACCACACCGAGGACCCCACGTGCTACATGGACTCTCCAATCATTGGATTGTCCATGTAGCGTGGTGGTCATGGATGATCGGCAGCTGACCGAAGAGCTTCACGACTGCCTGTTCGCGATCCGCACCCAGGTGCACGCCGACCTCAAGGAACCGGCTCGGGAAGCGGGGCTGACCGATACCCAGACCGATGCGTTGTGGAGGCTGAGTCGCGGCCGGGAGATGACCGCGCGCCGGCTGGCCGACCTCTTGCAGTGCGATGCGTCGACCGCGACGTCGATGATCGACCGGCTGGAGAAGCGCGGCCTGGTCCGCCGTGTGCCCCACCCCACCGATCGCCGCGCGAAGGTCATCCAACTCACCCCCGAGGGGTGCGCACTACGCGATCGTGTCATCCGGCACACCACCGACCATTCACCCTTCGCCCGTCTCGACCACGAGAGCAGACTGCGCCTGCACGCGCTTCTCCGCGCAGTGATCGACGCCCCCCGCCCGGCAGACGAGGCCGCCGGCGTCGAGGACACCGCGAACGAGGAGCGGCAATGAGCAGCGGGACCGCGGTCGTCGAGCAGCGGGAGCGCGGTCGTCACGGGGCGAAGCCGCGGGCCCGGGCCGGCAGACGGCACGCCGCCTGATCGACGCCTGCCGGCGCATCGTTTTCGTCGGCCGGGACGCGACACGCATCCGGTCCGCCGCCGACAGCCTGCGCGGCCCGGCCCCGGCGGGCAGTGACGCGGCAAGGTTCGGTGTCCCGATTCAGTGGCCGCGAATCAGGCGATCGAGCATGCCGTCCGGCGGCTTCCGCACGGCCCACAGGTCGATCAGGCGTCGATCGCGCGGACGACGGGCTCCCGGATCGATCCGCAGGTTGTGGGCGCTGTCCTGAAGCTTCAACACCGTGACCCCCCGCCCCCCGACGATGGCCAGTTGCGCACCGTGGCTGCGCAGGAGGAATCCCGAGGAGGCCGGGGGACAGGGCACCGCGTGCAGGAATGTGCCGGTGAGCGGGTCCCACAGTTCCAGGATTCCGCGGCCGGCGACGGCCAGGGCCGTTCCGCCGTGAGGGACGTGCACGACGGCCGTGCGGGAATCACGGCCGGCAGCGGGGCCAACCGCACCGGTGGTCTCCCGACAGGAGACCGGATCCCACACGCGCAGAGTCCCGTCCGCACCGGTCGACACGAGGGCGGCCCTCTGATCCCAGGTGCGTGGAACGGCCGTCACCGACAGCACCGGGCTCTCGGCAGAGTTGAGGATCGGCCCGGTCACACCTTCGCGAGGCCCCCACAGACGCAACGCCCCGTCGTTGCAGACACTCGCCAGGATGGCGAGACCCCGCCGTTCCGCGACCGCGAACTCGCGGATGTGCGCGTGGTGACCGACCAGGGGAGGTCCGTGTTCTTCGCCGCTTTCGGTGTCCCAGACCCGGATCAGACCTCGCTCGGCGCTGCACGCGGTCACCAGCAGGGGACTGCCGTGTTCCCCGGCGATGCCCACCATTGCGGTGATCGGCCCCGAGCCTTCGTAGCGAAGGCGTCCCGTCTCCCGGCCCGTACCGGGGTCCCACAGGACGATCCGGTGCGTGCTCCTGTCGGCGACGGCGAGTCGGGGCATGCCGTCGCCGTGTTCGGGCAGTACCGCCAGGCATTCCGCCATGATCGGAAGAAAGGGACCCGCCAGTTCACCGGAGTCGAGGTCGAATTGGCGTACGGCGTGCGGGACATGGGCGATGGCCAGGCGACCTCGTCCGTCGAGTGTCGGGATGATCGCCGCATCTTCGGTCCATCCGCGGCGCTCGTGCAGGGATGGGACGTCGCCGGGCACCGACGTTCGGGAGAGATTCCACAGACGCACCGTGTGGTCCACTCCGCCGGTGACGGCCAGGGCCCGCGTGGCGTCCAGTTCCAGCGCGCACGCGGACGTCACGGCACCCGTGTGGCCGTTCAGCGGTTGGCCCACGGGGATCACGGGTCTCGGTTCCAGAAGCCGGCCGCCACCCGTGGCGGCCAAGATCAGCAAGGGGTTTCCGTCGGGAGGGCGTACGAGGGTGAGCCGTCCTTTCGGCTCCAGTCCGACGCCTTCCGAGATGACGTCGGATTTTCCGGCCGGCCGACCGTGCGGCAACTCCCACGACCGCACGACGGAGCCCGAGAGACTGGCGAGGTAGACCCCTTCCGGCAGGACGATCACCACCAGTGACGTGACCCCGCTGTCGTGTCGCAGCCGTACTCGACGCATCAACCGGGTCGTTCGACGCAGTTCCCGGCCGTCCCACTCCCACAGCAGAATGTCGTCGTTGAGGCAGCTGGTGGCCACGACGGTGCGGCCGTCCGGCAGCGTCGCCGCGACGATGTCCGTGACCATGCCCGTGTGCCCCTTCAGCGGGCGGCCCACCACACGGCCGGTGTGCGGGTCCCACAAACGCACCGTGCGAAGGTCGGTGAGTGCCATCAGCGGTCGGCTGCCCGGCAGGTTCAGCATCCGGACGTGGGGGAGGAAGAACTGCTCGGAGGGCATGGGGTCGCAACGCAACTGCCTCCCGGCGAGGGGGTCCCACACTCGGATCGTGCGATCGGCCGAGGTACTGACCAGCAGAGTCCCCCCGTCCTCCGTGGGCAACACGCCGAGTGAGCGCACCTCCGCGGTGTGACCGACGATCGGGGGGCCGATCTGACGCAGCGTCATGGGATCCCAGATCCGGATGGTGGCGTCCGCGGAAGCGCTGGCGAGCAGGGTTCCCCGGTCCGCCGTGACCAGCGGCACCACGTCCGTAACCTCGCCCCGGTGTCCGGAGAGTACGAAGTGCAACGGCCGGCCGGGCAGTTCGCCCCAGAGTACGCACCACACCCCTTCGGTCGTGCCCGGCGGAGTCGCCATGCGTCCGGCGAAGCGCAACGAGGCCAGGTTGCGGACGAGGGAGCGGTCGGCGGATGGGGTGACGGACAGCAGATGTGCCTCCCCCGCTGTCGCGGCTACCCCGACGGGCAGGGAGCTGCGGCCGAAGACGCCGGCCAAGACCTCGGTGGCGACCGTGTCGGGAGCGAGCCGGTCGAGGACCGAGGGCATGGACTCCAGCAGGCTCCAGGCCCGCGCCGTCGCGACGTGACCCGCCAAGTGGTGCGTGAGGTACGGGTTCAGGTTGCCCGGAGCAGCTTGGGCGGCCAGATCCAAGAGGGCGCGTGCCACGGCCGCGTTCGGCCGCTCGGTGGCAGAGGCCCTGTCCGAGGGCACCGGCTCCGCTCCCGAACGCCGCGGCGTCATCCGTCACCTGCGCGCGGGGACAGGAACTCCCGGAAAGTGCGATGAGCCAGCCGATGGACCGTCTGGCCGTGCTCGGCGTCGAGTGAGACGTACGGCGCGGCGTCCTCCAGCAGTCGGCTGATCTCACGCTCGCCGATTCGAATACCCGGGGCGGCCAGCGCGGTCGCTGCGGTCGACCAGATCCGGTCGGCTCGCGGCATACCGCGCCCGCGTGCCAAGGCCAGTGCGCGCAACAGCGGTTCGTGGGCGTCGGCGAGACCGCCCAGTCGTGCCACGGCATGGCCGAACAGCCGACGGTGATCCCCCGACAACAGTTCCTCCAGCGCGGGGCGTCGCGTCGCGTCCAGCAACATCGGCCGGGCTGCGATCTCGTGCACGGCAAGCCGGGCGAAAAGGAACTCGCGGTCTTGATCCCGAATCAACTCGGCGACCTCGGTGACGACGTCGTCGGTGAAACGACCGCCCCCCTGTCCGGCCTCGCCGAGCGAACCGAGCCGGGCACGCACGTAGCCGAAAACGGCCTCCGGGTCCCGCTCCACCCGGATGACGGTGAGCTTGTCGGCCCCGCCGAGGGCGTCGAGCAGATCCTCGTCCACGGAGTCGGGCTCGCAATCGTCGAGACCGATTGTCGAGGAAGCGCGCGTACCGACCACGAGCCGGCAGCAGGGAATCGCCGCCATCCGGCGAAGCACGGACTCGGCCACCGCGACGGGTTCGACGGCTTCGTCCAACGCATCGAGCAGGATGGTGAAAGGGCTGCCCCGACCGGCCAGTCGCGCCAAAAGGTGTTCCACATCGGGCGGCGAGTGGGGCGAGCGCGGGGGCGAGTGCGCCGCGTGCGCCGAGTCCGCCGAAACCTTCACCGAGGCCGCGGGCTCCGCGGCTCCGGCCCCCCGGGTGTCACCGACTCGTGGGGCATCCAGCGCGCTGTCGATGCGCGCCACGAGCTGAGACACCGTCAGGCCTGCCAGGTGCACCACGACGTCGAACGCGTGATCCGGCGGACGCATCCGGTCCGCGACCTCCGGCAGGAGCCCACTTTTCGCCAACAACCTGCGCACGTTCGGATCGGACTGCACCACGACCTGGCCGAGCAACGCGGACTTCCCCGCACCCGGGCGGCCGGTCACCACCAGCATCCCCGCTCCGGATGCCCCACTCGGCGCGTCCCTCGCAGGATGCTCGGCGGTGCCGCGGCGCAGCCACTGCGCGATGTGCCGCTGTTCCTCCGCCCGCCCGGTGAAGTACCAGGCGATCTCCCCTCCTTCGCCGCCCCGGGCCCGAGGAAGGAAGTGACCGCGCTCGTCCTCCGGAAGGGCGCCCAGAGCAGCGCGCAACTCCGTGTACTCCTCCACGGTGGTGCCCCCGCCCAGGACCGGCAGCCCCGGCCGGACGAGGTCCATCGCGCCGGTGAAGTCCGTCTCGATGGCCCGGCCCGGCGCGAGCCGATCCCGCAACCGCTCGACCAGGTCACGGATCCGGATGCGGGTGTCCAGGTCGGTATAGGAGCCCAGGGCTTCGCGCAGCGCCCTCGCGAACTCGCCCAGGCGCGCCTCCCCGGCATCCGCGCCCACTCCCACCAGGGCCAGCCGGTCGGGTGGGGTGTCGTAGCCGTACAACTCCCGAGCGAGGTTGCGCACGAAAGTCGCCGCCCCACACGCCTCGATGACGACCAGCGTCCATGCACCCGGATCCACGCCACGTCGCAGCCACTCCGCGGTCAGGTGTTCCGCGAAGGTCACCGGATTCAGCGCGGTGCCGTTGCCACGCATGGGAGCACGGGACCCGTGTACCGCCAGCCACGCCGACGTACCGTCGGACTCCCCGTGCCCCAGCCACAGCAACACCGAACTGCGCGCCGCGGGCGGATCGGACCACTGCGCCAAGCGCGCCAGCACGGCATCGTGTCCCGGCGGCCCGTCCATCGCCCACGGTTGTTCGACGCCACCCAGACTCGCCAGAAGGGTCACCACCTCATCGGCCACACCACGGGCTTCGGGCAGCGGCTCCAGGTCGACGTATCGGTCCACAACCACCGGGAAGACGTCGAACGAACCGCCCGAAAGGCTCGGCGAGCGCCCGTCGTTCATCCGTCGGCCCGGGTGTCCTCGAACACGGCGCCGGGCAGGGCCATCACGAGCTGACTCACCGGGGAGGGCGCTCCGCGCTTGACCAACACCCGGTACAGGCCGGGGCGGGGCAGGACGAGGTCGCCGACCACGCCGGGCCCGTCGTCCGGTGCGGTGCCCCCGGCAGACACACGCAGGGCACGACACACGGCCGCCTGCCGATTTGTGTCGCACTCCTGAGCCCACACCCTGAGACCGGCCGGGTCGAGGGGGCCGTGCACCCGCACGGTGAACGAGACGTTCGCCGGAACGGCATCCGGAAGGACCAGACCCAGTGGTTGAGGTCGTTGCCCCAAGGGCGCACCGGAGCGACGTCGAACGAGCCTGGCGGCGATGTCGAACGCCACCTCCGGGTGGCCGGCCAAACCGCCGTGCGTTTGGCACACGAAGAGGCTCGGTTCCACTCCGCCGGCGGCGGACTCGCTGTAGACGGTTTCGTCACCGTCTCGGTTCACCGCGTCGCCGCCGCCGTCCGCGTCGAGGGCGTTCACGCCGGTCACGACCCCGTCGCGAAGGAACAGGGACTGGGCGGTGGGCTGCCCCAACCCCACGATGGTGCGCAGAGCGTCGACGCCGGCCTCGGCCGGCTGCGCACGCGCGTCCAGGCTGAGCTTGGCCAGATGCGGATCACCGCCCAGGTCCACGATGTCGGCCAGGCCCAGTTGCCGCGCCTTCCCTCCGGTGATCACGCAGCGATACGACGGCAACAAGTCGTGGACAGCGGGAAGAGTGACCGCCAACTTCCGCAGCCGCCGACGGGGAAGGGGGGCGCCCCGGCCTTGATTGAGCATCAGGGCCGCTTTCACCGAACCCTGAAACGGGGTGCCCACGGCAATGGTTCGGCGGACGTACTCCGCCCCGCCCAGCCGCCCGGTCAGATGGCGCGCCAAGAGCCCGCCCATCGAATGGGCGACGATGAGGATCTTCGCATCCGCGCTCGCCTCCGGGCGACAGCGCCAAGCCTCCAAGTGCCGCTGCGCCGCCTCGCCCAACAAGGCGGCGTTCAGACTCACCGGGAGCCGCCAGTCGTACGGAAAAGCCTGCAACGCCGCCGGATGGGCGACCACTTGGCGAATGGCCCGCAGCAGAGCGGTATACGGCTCCAAACCTCGCAACTCCGGTAGCCACACCGGGCCGGTGACCAGACCGCGCGGAACGATCCTGGGGTTGCGGTCGTTCCATTCGCCGGGTGCCAACCGCAACGCCTTCATCGGCCCACCCGTGAACCAACTGCGCAGGAAGGCACCACCCGAACCCCACGCCCACCGCTCGTCTTTCGTGTCCCACAGGGCGGTACCCATGATCCCCGGCACCACCAACACGGCATCTCTGCACAGTTCCATCACTTCGACGTCCCCCTCGTCGCCGCCGCCGGCCTGTGTCCTGCGAGCATTCCCTCGACCCTTGTGGATGACACGCGTTCCGACCGTGCCGCAGCCGGACGCAGGAAACTCCGACCGATGGCCGTCGCCGTTGTCGTCGTTGCCGCCGTCGCCGTCGCCGTTCGACCGTTTGGCGGCCGAATGCACCGGCACGTCGACGCCGATGTAGCTCTCCACGCACGCTCGTCTACCGAACTCCGCCCAGCCGTTCCGAACTCTAGGTCGTAGCGCCGCCGAAAACGCCGACTTGGTGAGGTCCGATCGACGAGCCATGTCCATCCCGCTCGAACTCCCTTGGCCACCACCGCTCTCGACGACACACGCAGTACGGGGTGCGAACCGATCGACGGCACAAACCTGTGCGCACCCTTCCCGGACACACCGCGGCGACCGCCGAGGGCCGCCGAGCCGCCGCCGTTGCCGTGGGCACCGGGTCGGACGGCAACTCGCTGGCCGGGCACAGCGGTTCGGTGAAGCGATGACCGGTGGGCCGCCGTCGTCCTCGGCTCTCGAAGTTTTTCGAGGCAGTCTTGCCGAGTACGTTGACGTGCGTCGCCGAGTGCTCTCCAATCGACTCGACATACCGAGGGCGGGCATGCCGGAAAGTGGGAGCACAGAGTGGGCGTCCTGAGCACGATCGGTTTGATCTGCCTCCCGGTCCTCGCCGCGTGGTCCCTGCTGCGGGTGCTGGTGCCGATATGGAGAGGTGACAAACCTCGGATCCGGGATGTGGTCGGGGCGGGCTTTTGGCTGGGTGGGACGCTGACCGTGGGCTCCGAGGAGGGCCACGGCCGGCTGTTGATCATCGGCTGGGGTCTGCTCGCCGTCATTCCGCTGTTCGGGATCGGGTTGGGGATCTCCGCCGCCGTGAGTGCGTTCACCGGAAAAAGGGGATCCGTCGTCGACCCCACGCGACTGAGGCTGCGGATCGCGGCGGCTACTCGACCGGACACGGCCGACAGCATTCTCTTCGGTGTCGCGCGAAACGGCACGGTCATCCTGGGCGGATTGCCCGCGACCCCCGACGGCCCAGCGCTGCCTCCGCGGGTCAGGCTCGCGCACGAATGCCCGTTCTGCTTCGTCGAGGAGGTACTGACGGAACTGGTCGAGGACGCGGCCCCGCACATCGCCGAATACCGAAACGACGTGGCGCACGGGAAGAACCGGGTGTTCATCCTGGGTCGCCTGGACGGCGATCCCCGCCTCCGCGCGGAGATCAACACCCTCGCCGGCGAGGAGAATCCGCACGCTGCCGACTGCCTGGTGCACGGCCCCGGCCGAGGCCCGACGCACGAGCGGTAGGCGGCTGCCTGAATCGAGTACTCCTCAAGCGCCGAACCTCGAGGTCGGTACGCGCCTACCACGACGGCGACGTTGCCCGACCGGTCGTCGCTCGCGGTACGCAGCCGTCCGCTGCGATCAGACACCGCAAGGGCCGCCCCACTCCGCGAGTTCGGCCTCACCCGCCGGGCCCGGTGCCGCCCGGACACCGCGTACCCGACCGGTGGCCGCCACCTGGCCTCGTCGCCTCGAACCGGCTTTCGCGGCACTCGCCGGCGATCGTGCCGCGTCCCGCCGGGTGCTCCCCGGACGGGGATCCGCTGCTGTGCGCGGCCGTGCGGTCAACCTCCGACAACTGCGCACCACCCCCCCGACGAGGCGAAACTCGTCGGCGGCGGGTCGGAAGCACTCGATCGGGGGATCGTGGGCGAGGTGTCGTGGGCCCTACGCTGACGGCCGGACGAAATGTCCCCATGACAGACGGGTGGCCAGGTGGTCGGGAATCGAACCGGGGCGGCGGCCGTCCTGATTTTCGCGTTTCTCACGTTCGGCACTGCGGCGTGTGCCGGCGACAGCGGTGCCGGGGACAGCGGTGCCGGGGACAGCGGTGCCGGCGATCGGGACGGCCGGGTCGGCCGGGTCGGTGCCGAGACGATCGACCGGTTCCTCGCCGACATTCGCGACGAATTGGCCGCCCGGAGTAAGTCGTGTCCGCAATCGGCCGCGGACACGCTGACATTCGCGGGAAAGTGGCGCAACGCCGCCCCCGTCGAGGGGGCATTGTTCGCGCGGGCCGTCGACGCGCATGTGTCGGCCTATACGACGCTGTGCTACGACGCGTATACACGTGCCAAGGACCCCTCGATCGCCCCTCGAAAGCTGGAGTCTGCCAACGCCGCGTACCGGGATTGGCTCGCCGCGGTGGCCGAATACCGTCGCAGCTGAGAACGGCCGGCGACATCAGGTGAGCCCGTCGCCGCGCGAGCCCGGGGGACGAGGACGGCGCGCACCACGTGATCAGCGAGATCACCGGTGCGCTCGCCGACATCGGGTACACCATTCCGGGGCAGGCATGGACGTACTGGCACCTCGGCCCGGGCCCGGGGCCGGACTACGTCGAGGACGAACGCGGTCACGCGTGGGCCCACAAGACCGGACGCGCGATGGCCGCCAACCTCGTCGGCGTGGCCCGCGCCCTGGAGGCTCGTCCCCTGGCGGCGCCACCGGAATGAGAACCTCGCCGGCGGGGCTCGGTCCCCGTCGA
>NZ_WWJX01001440.1 GCF_009865215.1 Streptomyces sp. SID3343
GGTCAACCGCCCATGTCGACTGGGCCCGCCCCGCGTTCGGGGCGGGCCCATCATGGGGTGAGAGCATCGGCGACCGGGTCGGATCGGCGCCGCGTCACCGGCGCGAGCGAGGGACGCCGGTCATCGGCTTGCCGAAGGTTCTCGTCGCGGCGTCACTCGCGTTCGCGGACACGTCGTGATGCCCGGAACGAGCACGGTTCGCGTCGACCGCAGCGATGACGGAGGAGGTTGCGGACACGGGCCGTGGGCGCGGCTCCGGAGCGCGTCGGGGCGATTTCGGCTCGACGGTGGGCGCACCGGCGCCCAGGACGCGACGGCTGACGACGTGATCGTCCTCGCCGGACGCGGCAACGCGACGGGCCGCAGGCACGTGCAGAGCCGCCCATCCCAGGCAGGCGACGCCGACGGCGTTCTGCGGGCCGGCACCGGTGATCGATTCCGGCCACTGGTAGATGTGGGCCAGTACGCACCACAACACCGCCGATCCGCCGATCACCGCCGCGTCCAGGACGACGGTCGTCAGGACGTGCCGGCGGTTCTTGCGGCGTCGCTCCGGGCGGGCCGGGCGGACCCGACGGCCCACCCACCGGCCGGGCGAGCGGGCGCGGCCTCCGCTGCGGGCGACCTGCCACGCGAGGACCACGCTGAGCAGGCCGACGCCGGCGAGGACGGTCGTGATCGGGTCGGATCCGGGGACCAGCAGTCCCGGCCACGCGGAGACGATCCAGGTGACGCCGACGAAGGCCCACGCGGCGCCTTCCCAGCGCAGCACCTCCGAGCGGGTGGCGAAGCGGGTCTCGGCCTTGTCGATGATGTCCATGAAATAAGAATAACGCTCGTCATGAAAATCGACCACCGCCGGCGCGGTCGATCCCAGATCGCCGTTGCACTCGATCGCTGATCGCCGATCGCTGATCGCTGATCGCCGATCGCCGATCGCCGATGCCACAGGCGAGCGGCGGTCCCGATCGCGCGCTCAGCGCCCCCGGGCGATCAGCTCGTCGAGGCGTTCCACGAGTGCCCGGGCGGCCGAGTCCAGGCGAGCCTGCTCACCGGTGGCGAGCAGGTCGAGGACCATGCCGGCCAGCGCGGACGCGGCGAGGGTCGCCTCGGCCTCGGCCCGCGGTCGGGCCACGCCGGCGCGCCGCAGCCCGGCGGTCAACTCCTGTGCCCACGCGGCCATCAGGCGGCGGCGAAAATCGGGGGCCAGCCACTCGAAGGTACGCGGCATGGCGATCGCCTCCAGGGTCAACCGCACCCGCGCGAGGTGCTCGGGCACCCGAACCCACTCCCAGTAGCGCCCGACGACGAACGCGGCGTCGGCGCCTTCCTCTTCGGCCCACTCGCGGACCAAGGCGGCCTGCTCCGCCTCGACGTGGGCGAGCGCCTGAGCCAGGAGGCTCTCCTTCGAACCGAACTGGTACGACAACGTGTACGTACTCACTCCGAGCGCGGCGGCCAACGGCCGAAGCGACATGTCCCCGAGCCCCCCACGTGCCAACTCGTCGACGATCGCGCGCAACAACTCCGTCTTGCGTTCCGGATCCGGCCTGCGTCCCATCGTCACAATTTACATCACAACTGTCATGAAAACCTGAGACGCCGGTGGCTCCGGCACCGGAAGCCTCTCGCTCCTCCATCACGCCGACCCACGTACTCCGGCAACAGACGACCCGGAGGATCGAGAGAGCGTCACCGGAAGGCCGGTTGCGGCGACGGGAGCGCTGTCCTGTCGGGCGGACCGAGCCGGGCATCGGCTGCCTCGAACGCCTCCCGCACACTCGCCTGCGGGGCTGCGGGGCTGCGGGGCTGCGGGGCTGCGCCGGACCCAATCGGCGGCGATCGACGCCCACCGGGGATATCGCCGCCCCATTCACCCGCAGCCCGCCATGGACGAACTCGTCGAGGTGCTCACCGGATCGCGGATCGGAGAGCGCATCCACCACGCCGAAGGCGCCGCGTCGAGGCCGACATCAACGACTCGATCCCCATCGTCCGCTCATCGAGCCTGCCATCGGCCCCGGTCGGCCCCGGTCGGCTCAGGTCGGCTCAGGTCGGCCTCTACGGGACCTCCTGGCGCTCGGCGTTCCCGCCGCACCCGGGCAGCCACGTCCCGACGGCACTGCGCCCGCTGCACCGGATGCATCCGGGAACTGCTCGGCAGCGGCCCCGCCGACGAGAGCATCTCCGAACCGCTCGGCATCAGCCGCCGCACCCTGTCCCGCTACCTCGAACAACCCGACGCGGGTGCCGGCTTCACCAGCCGCTTCCGACTCGCCCTTCACGACCCGCAAGGGGTCGATGCTCACGGCCGGCTGCCCCCGTCTCGTTCGTTGGGTGTGCCGGGAGCGCTGCCATATCCATCCGGATCGGGCAGGCCGCTCAGGACGGCCGCAGGTCGCGTGTTCTCCGCGGTAGGGCCGAGCCATTCGCAGATCAGGACGGTGGCGTCGTCCTGGAGCCGGCCGTCGTGGTAGTCCAGAACGGCTCGGGTCAGGCGTCGCAGGGTTTCGGGGACGGGCAGGCCGTCGGCGTGGTGGCGGATCAGGAATCGGGTGAAGCGTTCCAGCCCGAACTCGGTGTCGTCGGCACGGCGGGCTTCGGTGATGCCGTCGGTGTAGAGCACGATGCGGTCGCCGGGTTCCAACTGCTCCCGGCATACGATGCTGGGGATGCCGAGGTCGGTGCCCATCGGATGGGCCGGGGGGCACGCGAGATGGCTGGTCCAGCGGTTGCCGCGGATGACGACGGGTGAGTGATGGCCGCGGTTGACCCAGGAGAGGATGCCGGTGCGGGTGTCGAGGGTGGCCAGGATGCCGGTGACATAGCGGGTGCGCTGGTACTGGTCGATCAGGGCGGCCTCGATTGCCTCGCCCTTGGCGATGAGGTCGGCGCCTTGGCGGCGGGAGTTGCGGCAAGCGCCCAGGGCGAGCGTTCCGCACAGGCCGGCGGCGGTGTCGTGCCCCATTGCGTCGAAGATCGTCAGGTGGATCAGCGGGCCGTCGATCGCGTACTCGAAGATGTCGCCGCTGATGTCGTAGGCCGGCTCCATGGACGCGCAGATCACCACCCGCCCGTCGGCGTAGGAGCGTGCGGGCATCATGTTCCACTGCATCTCGGCCGCGAGGTTCAGTGGGTGGGCGCGCACCAGCTTGGCCAGCGTGTCGCTGGACTTTTGGTGACCGGTGATGATCAGCGCCAGGAGCGCGGCCAGCCGGTCCATGTCCTCCCGGGCCCGGGCGTCGTCGTGGACGGTCGTCACGCGCAGTACTCCCAGGCGTTCGGTACCGTCCAGCAGCGGTTGCCACCATTGGCCTTCACCGCCGCCGGGCAGGACGCGCCCGTGCTGGTAGGCCCGCCCCGGCACGGTGCCCTCGACCCCCACGCGCGGCTCATCCTCCCCGTCCGCGGCCACCGAGGGGCCGGGGAGCAGAGACAGCGTCCGTCCTTGCAGGTCGACGAGGTAGATGAGTACCTCGGTGAACCCCGCCGCCCGGGCGTGCTCCGCCGTCTTCGCCGGCAGCATCTCGATGGGCATCAGATGGGCGGCCGCCAGTAGACCGGCCAGCATGGCCCGTCCGCCTGCTTCTCGCTCCCGGTCCACGTCTTGCCTGCCTCCCTCGGTGACGGCCCACCCCGCCGGCTCCCGCACGGGGTCGTGCGGGCACGGCCGGCGATGACCGTCTGTACCGACTACCCCGTACAGCCGACTCGATCTCGGTGGACACGCGGGCAGGCACGGTGAACGTCGCCGGCCAGGACCGGGCGTCCCCGGATCCGCAGCGGACTTCGTCCCGGTCGGTGGTGGGCCGGGGCAGGTGCCGGATCGGGCAGGCGATCACGCTGGGCTGCTACGGCTTCTTCGGCTCCGGCCGGTGGGCGACGTGGTGCGGTCCCGGCGAGAACCGGCCGATGCCGAGGACGTCGAGAGGGCGTCGAAGAGGACGAGTAGGCCCGTGACCACGACCGATCGGCTCGCCGAGCACGGCGACACGCCCGGACATCCCTGCCTTTACGGGCCACTCGACCCGCCGCATCC
>NZ_WWJX01001441.1 GCF_009865215.1 Streptomyces sp. SID3343
GGCAGCAGCCGATCGGGCACACGTCGTGGCTCGGGCCGAGCGCACCGATCGCGCAGCGCCCCGCGGCCTCGCCGCGCAGCGTCGCGGCCCGTTCCAGAACCAGTTCACCCACCGCCGCGGCGAAGCGCGGATCGGCCCCGGTGGTCGCCGCCCGGGCGATCGGCAGCCCGATCCGCGCGGCCGTCGCGGCGGCCTCCACGTCGAGGTCGTAGCCGACCTCCATGTGATCGGACAGGAACCCGATCGGCACGAGCACCGCGGCCGGCACGCCGTCTGCCCGCAGTGCGACGAGATGGTCGTTGACGTCCGGCTCCAGCCACGGCACCTGCGGCGGGCCGCTGCGACTGGAGTACACGAGGTCCCAGTCGTGCTCGCGGCCCACCGCGCGGGCCACGCCCTCGGCGACCAGTCGGGCCGTCTCGCGATGCTGCGCGACGTAGGCACCGCCGCCGGGGCCGGCGGTGCGCGCGGTCACCGCGGGAATCGAATGGGTGACCATGACCAGGCGCGCGTTCGCCCGCACGTCCTCGGCCAGTTCGGCGAGCGCGGCCGTGACGTGGTCGACGAGCGGCTCGACGAAGCCGGGGTGGTTGAAGAAGTGCCGCAGCTTGTCGAACACCGGTGCCCGCTCGCCGACTTCGGCTCGGGCCGCGAGCAGGTTCTCGTGATACTGCGCACACCCCGAATAGGACGCGTAGGCGCTGGTCACCAGCACGGCGGCGTGCCGGATCCCGTCGTCGGCCATCCGCCGCACGGTGTCCGCGAGATAGGGACGCCAGTTGCGGTTGCCCCAGTACACGGGCAGCGCGACCCCTCGCGCGTCCAGGTCGGTTTCGACGGCCGCGACCAGAGCGCGGTTCTGGGCGTTGATCGGGCTGACCCCGCCGAAGTGGTGGTAGTGCCCGGCGGCCTCCTTCAGGCGTTCGCGGGGCACCCCGCGTCCGGCGGTCACGTTCTCCAGGAAGGGCAGCACCTCGTCGGGGGCGTCGGGGCCGCCGAAGGAGAGCACCAGGAGCGCGTCGAACGGACGGGGGTCGGGGGCCTGTGTCGCGTGCATGCCTGTGATCCTCGCATCGTCGAGGCGGCGGCCTCACGCCCCGCCACGCGTCGCGCCGCGTGAGTTGCGGCCCATCCGCGCCCGCCCCCTTCCCGGCCCCGTGACCGGCGGGTAATGTCCGCCGGAACCCACGGCGACCCAGGAGGAACCCGTTGAGCAGCGCCACCCCCGCCGTCTCCAAGACGCCCCCGACCTGGCGCAACTGGGCCGGTAACCAGTCCGCGCGCCCGCACTCCGTGATCACCCCGCGCTCCGCCGAGGAGGTCTCGTCGGCGATTCGCAAGGCGGCGTCCCAGGGCTTGGCGGTCAAGGCCGTGGGGGCGGGTCACTCGTTCACGTCGGTCGCCAACACCGACGGCGTGCAGATCCGGCCGGAGGGGCTGACCGCGGTGCACGCCCTGGACCGGGCCGCGGGGACGATCACGGTCGGCTCGGGCATGCGGCTGAGCGACTTCAACACGTTGCTCGCCGGGTACGGCCTGGCCCTGACCAACATGGGCGACATCCAGGTGCAGAGCCTGGCCGGCGCGACCTCCACGGGCACCCACGGCACGGGCAGGGTCTCGGGCTCGCTCGCGGCGCAGATACGCGGCATGGAGATAGTGCTCGCCGACGGCGAGATCACCACGTGTTCGGCGACCGAGAACGCCGAACTGTTCGCGGGTGCGCGCGTGGGACTGGGCGCGCTGGGCGTGGTGACGGCGCTGACGTTCGCGGTCGAGCCGAGCTTCCTGTTGGAGGCGCACGAGGAACCGATGAAGCTCGACGCCGTGCTCGGGTCCTTCGACGCGTTGTGCGCCGACAACGAGCATTTCGAGTTCTATTGGTTCCCGCACACCGACAACTGCAATGTGAAGCGGAACAACCGCATCGCGGGGCCGGCGAAGCCGCTTTCCAAGGCGCGTTTCCTGCTCGACGACGAATTGCTGTCCAACGGGGTGTTCTCGCTCGCGTGCCGGATCGGCAAGGCCGCGCCCAGGACGGTTCCCGCGATCGCTCGACTCTCCAGTCGCGCGTTGTCCGCGCGCTCCTACTCCGACACGTCGCACAAGGTTTTCACCAGCCCGCGCCGGGTGCGTTTCATCGAGATGGAGTACGCCCTCGCCCGTGCCGACGCGACCGCGGCGCTCGCCGAGGTGCGGGCCTTCGTCGAGGCGTCGGGGCTGCCGATCAACTTCCCCGTCGAGGTGCGCGTCGCACCGGGGGACGACCTGTGGTTGTCCACGGCGTCGGGGCGCGACACCGCGTACATCGCGGTGCACATGTACAAGGGGACGCCGCACGAGCGCTACTTCACCGAGGTCGAGAAGATCATGGTGGCCCACGGCGGGCGTCCGCACTGGGGAAAGATGCACACCCGCGACGCCGAGTACTTCGCCCGGTCGTACCCGCGGTTCGCCGACTTCACGGCGCTCCGGGACCGGGTGGACCCGGAGCGCCGCTTCGGCAACGACTACCTGCGGCGCGTGCTGGGCGACTGAGCGCCCACGGCGTGGGCGCTCACGGCGTCGCGTCCCCGCCCGCGCCCTGGTCGGCGTTGCGGCCGGCCGCGTCGCCGCCGCTCGCGTTCTTGTCGCCGCCCGTGCCTGCGTCCTGGCCGTTGCCCGCGC
>NZ_WWJX01001442.1 GCF_009865215.1 Streptomyces sp. SID3343
TCCGGTGCCGGTGGGTCCGGTGGGTCCGGTGCCTCCGGGTTGGGTGCCTCCGGGCTTGGTGGGTCCGGTGCCGGTGGGACCGTTGGGACCGTCGCCGTTGGGACCGTTGCTGGCGGGCCCGTTGTCGTCGGGGAAGTCGGCGTCGGGCCCGTTGGGCCCGTTGGGCCCGTTGCCGTGGGGACCGTTGCTGGCGGGCCCGTTGTCGTCGGGGAAGTCGCCGTCGGGCCAGTCGTCAGCCAGGGCATTCGTTGTCGCCGTTGTCAGGTTCAGGTGGGGGGCTTGGGACTGTGCCGCATGGGCGGCGCCGGCGCCGCCGCCCACCAGGGCCAACGTGGCGGCGGCCAGGGCCACAGCCTTCCGCGGGGAAGCGCGCATGGAAGATCTCCTTCTGTCGGAGCGGCACGTACGCCGCGCCCCGGGGCGCGTACCTGTGCGCGCTCTGTGCCCGTGATCCTTTCGCAGGAACACGTCCGCCACGGCCCGCCACTCCGCGCACCGGCCGAACGGATGACTCCGGGCCCTTCGTCGCGTTGTGCGTGGTGTACGCCGTCCGAACCCTCAGCGCCTTCAAACACTCAACGATCAGTTCCAAAGAGCTACGTGGGACTTCGCCGTACCCATACGAGCGTCGGGCCCATTCCGCCCGCTTCCGCCTCGTGTCCCGGCTCGCCGAGGTGCTGAACGTGCCGACTCCGGCCGTGCGCCGGCCGGCCGACGACGAACGCTCCCCCTACCACCGGCTCGGCCGCCACGAGGAACTCACCACCATCGAGGCCGTCGCCATCGCCCGCGTGATGGCCTGTGACTCACCTCAATCGGCGTACGTCATGGACGAGTACACCCGCCGGACCCTGATCATCGCCGGCTACCTCGCCCACCGCGGCGAACCCGAGGACGCGGAACACGACCTCGACGATCCCCGGGTCGCGCTCACCGCCGATGTTCTCTACAGCCTCGACCTGTTCGACCCCGACGAGCTACCGCCCACCGATCGCAGCCGGCGGCCAGGGCACCCCCGCTGACAAACCTCATGGCGGAACTGCTGACACCGATTGGCAAAGCCCGCAGACATTTTCGTGGCGGACGACACCCCCAAGAAGCCACCGGCCAACGACACCACCGACACCACCGACACATCCACGCCGAGATACCTAGGTACCCGCCACCCAAGATCAACTTCAAAGGTAATCCCAGGTATCTCCGATACGCTGCCGCGAAGGTCAACGGCACGGTCAACGGAGGTGCTGCTCGGGTGGGTTGGGTGACGAAGCTCTCCGCGGACGCGCAGACCGAGTACCGGCTGGACGAGACCTGCGGGTGCGCGGTCGACTACCGGCTCGCGAACGACCAGCCCCTGGAGTGGATCGGGCAGGGCCTGCGCGACGTCGGCATCGAGCCCGGTTCGCTGTTGCTGACCGACGACGACCGCGACGATGCTCGGGCCCTGGTCGCCGGGTGCGACCCGGGCACCGGCGAGCAGCTCGTCGACCGCAAACAGGTTCTGGACCCGCGCGGGAAGCTGGCGGCCCGCACGTTCGTCGACGCGATGCGCGCGGCCGCGGAGGCGGCCGGGACGACCCCGGCCGGGCTGCTCGACCACGGCACCGCACCCAAGACACGCCTGAAGCGGTACGCGCAGCTCGAACGCGGCCTCGTCCGCGAGGGCGACGCCCACAAGGTCCCGGTGAAGGAACTCGGCGTCCTCGCCCGCGCGGCCGGGCTCGACCTGGACGTCGTGTACGGGGCGGACCGGGTCGCGACCGCGATGCAGTGGGCCAGCGCGAAGGTGACGATCGGGAACATGGGCTTCGACGTCACCCTCGAATGCCCCAAGACGTTGTCGGTCGTCGCCGGGACGGCGCCCACCGCGCTGGGGAAGGCACTGCGCGACACCTACATGGAGGCGGCCCGGGAATCGGTCGCCTACCTCGAGGACACCTGCGGCTACGCGATGGCCGGCCACCACGGCGACGGCCAGCGCGCCGAGCGCCGCGACACCTCGGGCCTGCTCGGCTGGGCGATGCTCCACCAGGCCGCCCGCCCCGTCCCCGACGCCCCCGCCGCCGACGCGCCCGTCGACGGCGACCGGGCCGACGAGGACGGCGCGGTCGACGAGGACCAACAGCCCCGGCACTCGCCCGGCGATCCGCACCTCCACGTCCATCTGACGTTGGTGAACATGGCCCACGCCGACGACGGGAAATGGCGCACGATCGCGGCCGGCGGCCGGGACCTGCACCGGCACGCCCGCGTCGCGGACGCCTACAACGAGGCCCGCATGCGAGCACTCACCGCGCGGCGGTTCGGCATGCGGTGGGAGCGGCGGGTGCCCGGCGGCGCCTGGGAGGTCGTCGGCGTCCCCGAGGAGATGCGCGTCGGGTTCAGCCGCCGCAGCACCGCGATCGCGGCCAGCATCGCCACCAAGGGCCTGGGCCCCGGCGCCGGCAAGAGCGTGGGTTCCGCGACCCGCCGGGCGAAGCTGTCGGTGACCGAGGACGAGACCCGCGCGGTGTGGCGCGAGCGCGGCACCGCCCTGGCCGGCCGCGACGTCGACCTGGTCGTGGCCGAGGCCGCCCCCGGCTGGGACGGCCCCCACCCCACCGGCCCCGGCACACCGCCGGGCGGGCCGCCGCGGTTGCCCTCGCCGACCGACGTCGCCGCGCGGATCTGGGACCCCGAGACCGGCCTGACCAGCCACCGCAAGGTGGTCACCCGCGTGGACGTCCTCGCCGCCGTCCTGGAGGAATGCGGCGAAGGCGTCGAGAACATCGCCCAGGCCCAGGCACTGACCGATCAGGTTCTCGACCTGACGGAGTGGGTCGTGCCGTTGCCCGGCGGCGGACAGCGCCACATGTCGGATGCCGCCCGCTACACCACCGTCGACATCGTCGAGGCCGAGAAGACCGTCACCGCCCACGCGATCGCCGGGATGCGCGGCCGCCGGTTCGCCGCCGTGCCGGTCGACGTCGCGGCCGCCGCCGTCGAGGTCTGCGAGACCACGCAGCAGTGGCGGTTCTCGCCCGAACAACTCGCCGTCCTGGACCGGTTCCTGACCGCCGGGAACGCCATCGAATCCCTCGTCGGCGTCGCGGGCGCGGGCAAGACCTCGCTGATGACGGCCGCGCGGACCGGCTGGGAGGCCCGGGACCTGATCGTGGCCGGCGCCTCCACCGCCTCGGTGGCCGCCGAGAACCTGTTCCGCGAGTCCGCGATCCCCGCGCGGTCGTCGAAGCCGACCGCACCGGCACCAAAATCGTGTCCATCGGCGACCCCGAGCAGCTCCGCGCGATCGGCGTCGGCGGCCTGTTCGCCGAGGTCCACCGGGTCACCAACGGCCTGACGTTGGGGGAGAACCGGCGCCAGGTCGACGCGGCCGAACGCGACGCGCTGCAGACCTGGCGAGACGGCGACCGCCGAGGCGCCCTGCGCGCGTTGGCCACGGCCGGGCACGTCCACGCCACCGACAGCCCCGCACAGGCCCACGAGCAGATGCTCACCGCGTGGGCCGACGCCCGCGCGGGCATCGAGGACCCGCACGAGCGGATCGAACGCGTCCTGCTGCTCGCCGGCCGCAACCTGGACGTCGACCGGCTCAACGCCGGCGCCCGCGTCCACGCCCGGGCCGGCGGCGAACTCGTCGGCGCCGATGTCGAATACGGGCCCGGCGTCTTCCTGGCCTGTGGTGACGTCGTGCGCGTGCGGGCCAACGACTACCGCTCCCGACGCGGCGAGGGACCCGACGTCCTCAACGGCTACCGCGCCGTCGTCACCGAGCAGGACCCCGAGCGCGGCGCGCGGATCGCCTGGCGCACCACCGGCCCCGACGGGCCCGTCGTCGCGCACGCGTGGATGAGCCGCGAGGCGATCGCCGCCGGTGAGCTCACCCACGGATACGCCATGACGATCGCCGCAGCGCAGGGCCTGACCAGCGACGTCGCGTGCGTGTACGCGGCCGGCGCCGACGCCTACACGATCTACCCCGGCATCACCCGCGCCCGCGAACGAACCCATACCTGGCTGCCGTTGGACGCCCTGGAGGACGACACCACCCGCATTCGCCTCGGTCCCGTCGCAGACCGGGCCGAGCGCCTGGAGCGCGCGGTGACCGCGTACGCCGACCTGGTCGAACGCGACCGCCCCGACACGGTCGTCAGCCACGAACTGCAGGAGCCCGCCGAACCCGTCCCCGCACCGGCCCCCGCCGCACCGGACCGGCTCCGGCGGGCCCGGGAGACCCTGGAACGGGTGAAGGCGACGCTCGGAGTCGACCAGGTCCTCGAGGAGATGCGCGCCCGCCCGCACGGCACGATCCCCACCGGGCGCCTGATCCCCGACGCCCAGAAGGCCGAGGCCCGCGCCGCGCGGACCGAGCAGGCCGCCGCGGACCGCGTCCTGGCGGCCGACGTCGAACTCCTCCAGGCCCAGGGCGGCGAAGGGCCGCGCGTGCGCAAACTCCTCGCCCAACGCGAGCGGTTCGTCCCCGCCGCGCAGCAACAGGCCCTCGCCGACTGGCACCGCGAACGCGGCGACGCCTACGCCGCCCAGGCCGCCGACGCCCGATCCCACGCGTTCGACCTCACCCGACAGCAGGGCCTCGGGCGGATCGCGTTGTGGCGCGCGGGCACCTCCCGCGCCGAGCTGCAGACCGCGATCGACGCGGCCCGCGACCGGGCCGAGACCGCCCAGCAGGCAGCCGCGGTCGAACGCCGCGAGCAGTACACCGCCGAACAGGAGGTCCGCCGGCTCCGCCCCTCGTACGCGAACCCGCTCACCGAGCTCACCGAGATGGACCGCGACTGGGCGACGCTGCACGGCGACGCGCACCGCGCCGACGTCGAGCACGCCGAGCGCGTCGTCGACCGGGACGGCAAGCGGGCCCGGGCCGACGCCCGC
>NZ_WWJX01001443.1 GCF_009865215.1 Streptomyces sp. SID3343
CCCGGCCCAGCGCTCGGCCTCGACCCGTTCGGCGTCGGCGTGGCGCCGTTCCCAGCGGGCCACGTCGGCGTATTGAAGGCTCGGTTCGGCGAGCGGCAGCCCTTGGTACGCCTGGCCCAGATCCTTCAGCAGCAGGCCGATCGACCAACCGTCCATCGCGATGTGGTGGACGGTGAGCAGTAGTTCGTGGTGATCGGGGCGGATGCGCACGACCAGGGCCCGCAGCACCCGGCCGGCGGCGCGGTCGAGCGGACGAGCCGCCTCGGCGCGCAGGGCCGCGTCCAAGCGCTCGTCGTCGGCGTCGGCGCGGGCGGGGGCGTCGGACAGGTCGAGCATCGGCACGTCGACCGGGTAGGGAGGGCGAATTTCGGCCACCGGTTCGCCGTCCCGATACACCAGTGCGGTGCGCAGCACCTCGTGGCGGCGCACGACGTCGCCCAGCGCCCGACCGAGGGCCGCCAAGTCGAGGGTGCCGGTGAGCCGGATCCGCAGCGGCACGTTGTACAGCGCGCTGCCGGCCATCACCGTCTCGTGCAGCGCGAACTCGCGCTGGACCGTCCCGACCGGCGCGGGCAGGTGTGGTTCACGGTGCGGCGGTGCGACCGCCGACGCGGTGGAGCGCTCCGCCGCGTCCACGTGCTCGGCGAGGGCGGCCACGGTGGGAGCGGCGAACAGCGTGTCCAGCGCGATCCGTACCCCGAAAGTACGCTCGATTCGGGCTGCAAGTCCCACCCCGAGGAGCGAGTTGCCGCCGGATTCCAGGAACGGGTCGTGTACTCCGACCCGGTCCGCGCCGAGCACGTCGCCGAACAGTTCGGCGAGCCGGACCTCGGTGGGCGTACGCGGCGCGACGAAGTCCACCGTCATCGCCCGGAGTCGGGTCGAGGCGGGCAGCGCGTTGCGGTCGATCTTGCCGTTGAGGGTGAGCGGCAGGCGGTCCAGGACGGCGATCGCGTCGGGCAGCATGTAGGCGGGCAACCGGGTCGGGCAGTGCGCGCGCAGCTCGGCGGGGCTGGGCTCGGCGAACCCGTCGGCGCCCTGCACGAAGGCCGCCAGGTAGGGACCGGCCATGTCTTCGCGCAACACCACGGCGGCCGCCTGCACCGCCGGATGGCCGGTCAACACCGCTTCGATCTCGCCGAGTTCGATCCGGAAGCCGCGCAGTTTGACCTGGTGGTCGACGCGGCCGTGGTATTCGAGCGCGCCGTCGGGCCGTAGGCGGACCAGGTCACCGGTGCGGTACCGGCGCTCTCCCGCCACCGTCACGAACCGCTCGGCGGTCAGGTCGGGGCGGCCGTGGTATCCCTGCGCGAGACCGTCGCCCGCGAGATACAACTCGCCGAGCGCACCGGGCGCGGCGGGACCGCCGTCCTCGTCGTGGAGGTGCGCGGTGGTGCCGGGCAGCGGTATGCCGATCAGCGGTTCGGCCCGGTCGTCGCGGTCGACCAGGGCCCACGTGGAGTACACGGTGTCCTCGGTCGGCCCGTACAGGTTGTACAACTGCTCGACCTGCGGGCACGCGTGCACCTGGTCGGCGACCCGGCGCGAGAGCGCCTCCCCGACCAGGTTGATCGTGCGAGCCGAGGCCGGGAGTCCGGGACCCTGTAACAGCGCGGCCATCGCGCTGGGCACGGTGTTGATCAGGGTGACCTCGTCGCGGCCCGGCGCTTCGGCGAGCGCGAGCACGTTCTCCACCATGACGATCGCGCCGCCCACGGAAAGCGGGAAGAAGAGTTCGTAGACCGAGATGTCGAAGCACACCGAAGTCGAGAACAACACGCCGCGGACCTGGTCGGGGCGATAGGTGTCGGCCGCCCAACGCAGCATCGCGTTGACCCCGCGATGGGTCACTCGCACGCCCTTGGGCCGGCCCGTGGACCCGGAGGTATAGAGCACGTACGCGAGGTCGTCCGGCCCGGTGTGCGCGCGAGCGGGGGCGTCTGTGGCCGGTTCGCCGTCGACGTGTACGACCCTGGCCGACGCGCCCGCGAGCAGGTGCTCGTGCGCGCGGTCGGTGACCACGATCGGCGCCTGCGCGTCGCCGATCACCCACTCCAGGCGGTCGCGCGGGTACTCGGGATCCAGCGGTACGTAGGCGGCGCCGGCCCGCAGCACCGCGAGCAGGGTCGCCACCAGGTGTGGGGTTCGCGGCAGGCACACGCCCACCAGGTCGCCCTTGGTCACGCCGGCACGGGCCAGACGCGCGCCGATCAGGTCGGCGTGCGCGCCCAACTCGCGGTAGGAGAGTCGGTGTTCACCGGCGATCAGCGCAATCGCGGCGGGGTCGTGCTCGATCCGGGCATCGACCAGACCGGCCAGGGATGCGGCCGAATCCAGCGATGGGCAAGCGGTTGGACTCATGACTCTCCTGAAAATGTCCTCATGCCGATTCGTGGTCGGCGACGCAGGCGATGTGCTCCCGGAGAGATCGTGGAGGAAAGCGTTGACTGTGCCTAGCATCTTTTCCGCATCACTTCGGGTTGGCCGAAAGCCGCCCTGTCGCACGCCCGTTCGGTGAGCGGGACGGAAGGACCTCGGACACGGTGGTTGGTGGGTCGGTCCGTCAGTGGATTGGCGGGTCGGTGTTTTGGCGGGTCGGTGGATCGGTGGGTCGGTGAGTCGGTGGGCCGGTCGGAGCGGTCGGAGCGGTGGACGACCGGTGGGTCAAACGGTGCGTCGTGGGTCAAGGAGTACCGAAGCCGGCTTGCCTCGCGCTTGGCGCGGGCCGGCTGCGGCTTGGTGGTGGCGG
>NZ_WWJX01001444.1 GCF_009865215.1 Streptomyces sp. SID3343
CGATGGGCGCGTCACAACGCCCATGCGGTGTCGGTGTCGCTGTCGGCGTCGGCGTCGGCGTCGGCGCCGGCGCCGGTGTCGAGCAGGGCAACCCCCACGTCGGCCCACACCCGCTTGCCGACGCGCAGGGGTTCCACGCCCCACCGCCCCGCCGACATCGCGTGCACCAACGCCAAGCCGCGCCCGTCCTCGCATCGAGGGCCCGCGTCCCGAACCAGCGGTACGGCGGGCGACCGGTCCACCACGGACACCCGCACCAGCCCTCATCCAACCGCCGCACGCTCACCCACACCGGGTCCACGGCCGCGTGCCGGAACGCGTCGGACACCAGTTCGGTGACGACGAGCACCACCCGGCCGTCGTCGTCGAGGCCGGCCGGGAGCAGCCGGACGACGCCCAAGCGCCACCCTCCTTCGGGCGGCTGTCGCGAAACGGGTTAATCTGCCTCGGGTGATCACTGTTTCCACCGTCAATGTAAATGGGCTTCGTGCTGCTTCCGGCAAGGGCTTCACGGCGTGGCTCGAAGCCACCACCGCCGATGTCGTGTGCCTCCAGGAGGTTCGCGCGACCCCCGAGCAACTCACCGACGCGGTTCGTGAGCCTGCGGGCTGGCACACCTACTACGCGCCCTCGGTGGTCAAGGGGCGGGCCGGTGTCGCGGTGTACAGCAGGGTCAAGCCGTCCGGGGTTCGGATCGGGTTCGGCTCGGCCGAGTTCGACACGGCGGGGCGGTGGATCGAGGTGGATCTGCCCAAGGTCACCGTGGCCAGTCTGTACCTGCCCACCGGCGAGGCCGAGACGCCCAAGCAGGAGGAGAAGGTCCGGTTCATGACCGACCTCGTCGCGCACCTGAAGGTGATGCGCGCCACTGCGGCGATCGGCGGGCGCGAGGCGGTCGTGTGCGGTGACTGGAACATCGCGCACACCGAGCACGACATCAAGAACTGGAAGGGCAACATCGGCAAGTCCGGCTTCCTCCCCGAGGAGCGGGCCTGGCTCTCCGAACTGTTCGGCGCCGCCGACTGGCACGACGTGGTCCGCCGTATCCACCCCGAGGGTCCCGGCCCCTACTCGTGGTGGTCCTACCGCGGCAAGGCGTTCGACACCGACGCCGGCTGGCGCATCGACTACCACGCGGCGACCCCGACTCTGGCCGACGCGGCGCGGGATGCCGTCGTCGAACGCGCCGACACGTACGCCGAGCGCTGGTCCGACCACGCTCCGGTGACCGTGACCTACGACATCTGACCCGGCGCGCCACTCGACCCGACCGGCCCTGCCGCCCGACCACGGGAAACGGGCCAGGCGTCGCCGAGACCCGGCCTCACCGAGACCCGGACCCGGCCGGCGCACGCCACTCGACCCCGCCGTTCGCCGCCCACGCCGCGCGGCGCCGCTCCATCCCCGTTGCGCGCTTCGCGCAGTACGTGCGCGGGTTCTCGATCGCCATCAGTACGGCATTCGACGCGTCGGGGGCGATGGTGACGATGATCCGATTCGGCCGGGTGCCGGGCGGTGCGGCTATGCCGTGGCCGGCTCGGACTCGGCCTGTCCGTCGGCGCGTTCCTGGGCGGCGAGCACTCGGTCGCCGTACTCCACCGACCAGGCGCCCACGGCCCGGAAGGGGACCAGAAGGGTGTGGCCCAGGTCGGTCAGCTCGTACTCGACGCGTGGCGGCGCCTCGGCGTAGGCCCGCCGCTCGACGAGGCCGTGATACTCCAGCCGGCGCAGCGTCTCGTTGAGTACCTTCGCGCTGAGCCCGCCGATTCGGGTCCGTAGGCGACTCGGCCGCATCGGACCGTCCGCGAGGGCGTACACGACGACGCTGTTCCAGCGATTGGTCAGCAGGTCGAAGCCGATCCGCGCGCGGCAGTCCGCGACGTACTCGCCCTCGTGCTCTCTCGTACCGTCCGTATCGTCCATACCGTCAGTGTCGCCGGTCCGACGGATACCGAACGGTTCCCATCGGGGTGCCTAACGTCGTTGGGGCAAGCGCTTCGAGGGGATGGGTGGGCCAAAGATGCGGATCGGGATTCTGGGTGCGGGCAACATGGCCGGCGCGCTGGGCGCGAAGTGGGTACGGGCCGGGCACGACGTGGTGATCGGGGCGCGGTCGGCGCACCGGGCGGGCGCGCTCGCCGGGCGAATCGGGGCCGGCGCCGGGACGTT
>NZ_WWJX01001445.1 GCF_009865215.1 Streptomyces sp. SID3343
AGGCCCGCGTAGCGCCCGCGCGGGGTGGCCCGCCGCGCCCGGTGCGCGGTCGAGCCCGACGTGCGCCCGGAGCCGAGCAGCGCGCGCAGCGGGGTCAGGGTGTCGCCGGTGACCTGGCCCGACCAGGCCAGGTCCCACAGCGCGTCGGCGATCGCCGCCTCGGACGGCATCGGCGCCAGGGTCGGGTCCTGGGCCAGCCGCTCCGTCAGTTGTCGAAAGAACAACGCGTAACCACCGGCCAGCGCGGTCAAGATCGCGCCGTGCAGCGGTGTGGGGTCCAGCGGCACGGGCGGAGGCAGCAGGAAGGGCGCGGCGTCGGCGAGGTAGAGCGAGATCCACCCGTCCTTGCCCGGCAGCGCGCCGTGCCCCGCCCACACGACCTCGCCGGCCGCGCACAACTCGTCGAGCAACGCGGGCCGATAGTCGCTCACCCGCGACGGCAGGACCAGCTTCTCCAGCGCCGACGCCGGCACGCTCGCGCCCTGCAACTGCTCGACGACGCGCACCAGTCCGTCCAGGCCGCGCACGTTGGCCGCCCCCACGCTCTGCCACGCGATCGCGAACCGGGCCAGCGCGACCGGCGGCACCGGCTCGACCTCGTGCCGCAGCGCGGCGAGCGAGCGCCGCCGCAGCATCCGCAACACCTCGGCGCCGCACCACTCCAGGCCGGAACCGCCCGGGCGGAACTCTCCCGAGACGACCTGCCCACCGGCCGCGAGCCGCTCCAACGTGCCCGTGGTCACCGCGACTCCCAGGCCGAACCGGGCCGCGGCCTCGGCGGCCCGAAACGGCCCGTGGGTGCGCGCGTGCCGCGCGATCAGGTCGCCCAACGGGTCCTTGACCGGCTCGGTGAACGCCTCCGGAACGCCCACCGGCAGGGGGGTGCCCAGCGCGTCGCGCAACCGCCCCGCGTCCTCGATCCCGGCCCAGCGCTCCTCGCCCGCGATCCGCACCCGGATCACCCGGCGCGCCTCCTCCAAACCGCTCAACCACCCCGCCTCGAACGCGTCCGTGCAGCGCGCGGCGATCTCCGCGCCGCCGAGCGGGCCCAGCAGCCGCAGTAGATCCGCGACCCCCTCGGCGTCGCGCGCGCGGCGGTCCTCGGCCAGCCGCTGCAACTCGCTCTCGGTGCGCTCCAGCACGTCGGGGTCCAGCAGTTCGCGCAGTTCGGCCTGCCCGAGCAGTTCGGCGAGCAGGCGCGAGTCGAGCGCGAGCGCCGCCGCCCTTCGCTCCGCGAGCGGGGAGTCGCCCTCGTACATGAACTGCGCGACGTAGCCGAACAGCAGCGAGCGCGCGAACGGCGAGGGTTCGGTCGTGGTGACCTCCACGATCCGCACCGCTCGGGTGGCGATGTCGCGCATCAGGCCGGTCAACCCGGGTACGTCGAACACGTCCTGCAGGCATTCGCGCATCGTTTCCAACACGATCGGGAACGACCCGTACTCGCTTGCCACCGCGAGCAGTTGCGCCGACCGCTGACGCTGCTGCCACAGTGGCGTGCGGCGCCCGGGCATCCGGCGCGGCAGCAACAGCGCGCGCGCCGCGCACTCGCGAAAGCGCGACGCGAACAGCGCCGAGCCGCCCACCTCCGCGGTCACCAGCGGCTCGACCTCGGCCTCCTCGAACACCGCGAAGTCCGGCGGCAACGCACCCGCCGAGATGTTGTCGGAGCCCTCCCCGAACGACTCGCCGCCGAACGGGTCGCCCGTGTCCGGCATGCGCAGCACGATGCCGTCGTCGCCGTGCATCGTCTGCACGTCGAGCCCGGTCCGCTCGCGCAGTCGGGCCGAGATCGCCAGCGCCCACGGCGCGTGCACCTGCGCGCCGAACGGCGAGTGCACCACCACGCGCCAGTCGCCGAGCTCGTCGCGAAAGCGCTCCACCACGATCGTCCGGTCGTCCGGGACGTGCCCGCACGCCTCGCGCTGCTCGCCCAGATAACTCAGGAGGTTGTCCACCGCCCACTCGTCCAGCCCCGCGGCGGCCACCCGCGC
>NZ_WWJX01001446.1 GCF_009865215.1 Streptomyces sp. SID3343
CCGTGGAAGTCGGGCGGACCTGTCGGCCGATGCACGGTTCCTGTTTCGGATGATCGTTCAACCGTGTCACGTGAATATCGGCCGGCTTATGATCTGTTCGTCCGACTGGGCTCACGTCGGGCTTTCCCGTGAAACGTGGAACCGTACGCGCAGATTTCGTCGTTGATTCGGCCATGATCTCTCACTTCGGCGAATTACCAGGTCACAGGGGTCTCTTAAGGCCGCGACCACCTCTGCGGACCGTTGGATATTCATACGATTACATTTTCACATGAGCCCTGGATATACATATTCTGTGCCCGTGTCACCCTCTCGGAATTTACCGACAAACCGGTTGCATGGAGCTGGAAAGGCGACCTATATTGATGGCGATATCCGCCGCCCGCCCACCCGGGAAGTCGAGAAGGATTCGATGCTGACTGATGTCGACGCGCAAACCGTGGTCGTTGCCGGTGCGGAATTCGGCTGGGGTAGTTCGGGAAAGCTCGGCGCGATCCTGTCCGCCCTCCGCAAGCGGTCGCCTTGGCCGCTGCGGTTCGTCGGTCTCGCCTCCGGCCTCGGTCGCCCGGTGCTGTCCGAACACGGAATCGACCGTTGGTACGACCTGCCGAACACCGACGACGACGACCTCCCGGGCGCCGTGGCCGCGATCACGCGGTCCGAGCGGGCGGGGGCCGCGGTGGTGGTGTTGGACGGCGTCGTCGCGAAGGCGTTGGAGGCGTCCGGCGTGCCCACCGTGTTCGTGGACAGCCTGCCCTTCATGTGGTCCCGGGGTGACCTGGCCGCGTTGCCGCTCGACGCGACGGTGTACTGCGCGCAGAAGTGCGTCGAACTTCCCCCCGAGTGTCTGGACGTCCTGGCGTCCGTCCGCACCCTGCGCTGGGTCGAGGCCGTCGTCGGCACGCCGCCGGTCGCCGCCCGGGGCGCCACCGCCACCACCACCGCCGAGGCCGCCCGCCCCTACCGCACGGCCCTGGTCACGCTCGGCGGTCTGCGGTCCCCCAGCCTCGCCGACTGGACGTCCTATCCGCGGATCGTCGTGCCCGCCGTACTGGAGGCGCTCGCCGCGTTCGGCATCCACGAGGCGCACGTGGCCGGAAATCTGCCGGCCGACCTCGCCGGGCAGTTGGTGGACGCGTCGATCACCCCGCCGCGCGTGACCACGGGGGCGCTGTCGCACGGCGAGTTCCTGGACCGGGTGGCCGGCTGCGACGTCCTGTTGACGTCTCCGGGCCTGACCACCCTGCTGGAGGCGGGCGACTTGCGCGTGCCCACGATCTGCCTGCCGCCACAAAACCTCAGCCAGATCTTCAACGGGCGTTTCCACACCCACGCGATCGGCGCCCCGACTCGGGTCACCTGGCCCAAGGGAGTCTTCACCGAGGAGGAGGCGCTGTCGCTCCGCAGTCGGGGCGAGGACCACGCCCTGGCGCTGATCTACGCCGGAATCGCCACCGCTGCCGCGGACGCCGACGGCAGGGCGACGGGCGTCGCCCTCCGGGACGACATCCTGACCGCGCTGCGACGCGCCGCCGAGGGCGGCATCGACTGGGGCGCGCTGACCGCGACCCTCGGCGTCGACGGGGCCGCCCAAGTGGCCGACTCCCTGCTCGCGATCCTGCCAAGCACGCGCCCGGCCGCCTGACCCGTCTCGACCCGCCCCTTTCCGCGACCGCCCGAAGGGTCACCACTGTGCGCGAGCGCCATCGCTATCTCTTCATCAGGATCCTGGAAGCCTGCAACGCCGACTGCTTCATGTGTGACTTCGCGCTGTCGCGTGACACGTTCCGCTTCTCCCTGGAGGACTTCGAGGACCTGCTGCCCAAGGCCCACGACGCCGGCGTGCGCTACGTGCGATTCACCGGTGGCGAACCGCTCATGCACCCGGACGTCGTCGAACTGGTGCGTTCGGGCACGGCCGCGGGGATGAAGATGTCCCTCATCACCAACGGCTCGATGCTGCCGAGGATGGCCGAGAGCCTGGCCGCGGCGGGCCTGGCCCAGGTGATCGTCAGCCTGGACGGCGCGTCCGCCGCCACGCACGACGTGTACCGACGCTCCCCCGGCATGTTCGACAGCGGACTGAGCGGCCTGCGCACCGCAGCCGCATTGGGTGTCCTGCCCAGGGTCAACACGGTGGTCGGACCGCACAACTACGCCCAGATGCCGCTGTTGCAGCAGGTGTTGACCCAGGCCGGGGTCCGGCAGTGGGAACTGTCGGCGCTGAAGCTGGACCGCTCGATCACCTACCCCGACCCCGACGACGTGCGCCGGGTGTGCGACGGCCTCTACGACGCCGATCCCGACCGCGTGCTGGTGCCGATGGGCCGGCGGTTCTACGGCGACGAACCGGAGGAACAGGCACGCTACTTCGCGGAATCGGTCACTCCTCGCGCATCGCAGCCGCTGTGCCACGTCACCGACGACGTCATCTACATCGACGGCAAGTACGGGCGGATGTACGCGTGCAGTTGCATCCCGCACCGCGAGGGCGACGACGGACCCGGCGGCGCCCCCGTCCGCGAGGGCGGTGTGATCACCCTGGACACGCCGGCCTTCCGCAAGCACGCCGACTTCTACCGCGACCAGGGGCCCCTGGTGTGCAACGGCTGTTCGACCACGGCCGCCGGCTACAGCGACGACGTCGCCCGGCTGGGATCGGTGACCCCGTGGCACTACTGACCCCCCGCGAGGACCCGAACCCGCCACTCCCCCACACCGCTGCCGACGGTGTTCGTCCCACGCCGCGCACCGTGACGGCCGACCCGACGGACCCGACGCCGCCCGGCCACTCCGGGTCGGGCCGCCGGATCGTGCTGGTCTCCCGCGACCGGCAGTTGGACTCGCTGCTCGCCCTGCGGCGCATCGCCGCCCACCTCGGCGACCTGCGGCCGGTGGCCGG
>NZ_WWJX01001447.1 GCF_009865215.1 Streptomyces sp. SID3343
CAACGCCTGCGCCTCGATCGGATCACCCAACCGCGTCCCCGTACCGTGCGCCTCCACCACATCCACATCACCCACCGACAAACCCGCACCCGCCAACGCCCGCCGAATCACCCGCTGCTGCGCCGGACCGCTCGGCGCCGTCAAACCGTTCGACGCACCGTCCTGATTCACCGCCGAACCACGCACCACCGCCAACACCCGCCGCCCACCACGACGCGCATCCGACAACCGCTCCAACAACAACACACCCACACCCTCACCCCACCCCGTACCATCCGCCGACGCCGCAAACGCCTTACAACGACCGTCCGGGGCCAAACCACGCTGTCGACTGAAGTCGACGAACGGCTCGGGGGTCGACATGACGGTGACGCCGCCGGCCAGGGCCGCCGAGCATTCGCCGCGACGCAATGCCTGGGCGGCCAGGTGGAGGGCGACCAGCGACGACGAGCACGCCGTGTCCACCGTCACCGCCGGACCCTCGAAACCGAACGCGTACGAGATCCGGCCGGACACCACGCTCGCGGAGTTTCCGGTGCCGAGGTAGCCCTCGACTTCTTCCGGGGGGCTCGTCAGCCTGGAGGCGTACCGGAAACCGTTCGTGCCGGCGAAGACCCCGACCTGGTCGCCGCGCAAGGATGTCGGATCGATCCCGGCGTCCTCGAACGCCTCCCAGGTCGCTTCCAGCATCAGTCGCTGCTGCGGGTCCATCGCCAACGCCTCACGCGGCGAGATCCCGAAGAACTCCGCGTCGAAGTCACCGGCGTCGTGCAGGAACCCGCCTTCGCGCACATACGTCTTGCCTGCCCGATCGGGGTCGGGGTCGTACAGCCCCTCGACGTCCCAGCCTCGATCGGTGGGAAATCGGGTGAGGGCATGTTCCTCGGAGACGAGCAGTTGCCACAGATCCTCGGGCGAGCGCACCCCACCCGGGAACCGGCAGCTCATCCCGACGATCGCGATCGGCTCGTCCACCGCCATGGTCGGCATCGACGGTTCTCGGACGACTGGTTCCTCCTCGCCGAACAGGCTTGCCCGCAGGTGACGGGCGAGCGCCGACGGCGTCGGATGATCGAAGGCCAGCGACGAGGACAGTCGCAGGCCTGTGGCCGCGTTGAGCCGGTTGCGCAGTTCCACCGTGGTCAGCGACTGGAAGCCGATCGACTGGAACGCCTGATCGGCCTCGACCTGGTCGACGTCGGGATGCCCCAACACGACGGCGGCATGGGATCGCACCAAGTCCACCAGTTGCCGGTCTCGTTCGCGCGCGGGCAGTGCGCTCAGTCGAGCCACCAGCGCGTTTCGTGCCGACCCCGAGGCATCCGCGCCCGGCTCGACCGGCCCGACCCGGCGAGCCGGGGGCCGCACCAGGCCGCGCAGCAGTGCGGGTACTCCCTCCGTTCGGGACCGGATCCGGGTGGCGTCCAACCGGACGGGCACGAGCAGGGCTTCGTCTACCTGCCGTGCGGCGTCGAACAGGGCCAGGCCCTGCTCCGCGGACAGCGCGAGCAGGCCGCTGCGGGCATGCCGCCGCACGTCGACGTCGGCCAGGCGTCCGCCCATCCCGCCCGCTTCGGACCACAGTCCCCAGGCCAGGGAGAGCGCGGGCAGACCCGTCGCCCTGCGGTGCAGCGCCAAGGCGTCCAGGAAGACGTTCGCCGCCGCGTAGTTGGCCTGTCCCGGCCCGCCCAGGACACCGGCTGCCGCCGAGAAGAGGACGAAGGCGTCCAGGTCGAGGTGCTTCGTGAGTTCGTGCAGGTTCGCCGCGCCGTCCACCTTGGCGCGCAGGACGCGGTCCACCTGAGCCTCGGTGAGCGTGTCGACCATGCCGTCGTCGGTCACTCCGGCCGCGTGCACGACGGCGGTGAGGGGATGTTCCTTGGGGACCCGATCCAGGAGTGTGCGCACAGCGGCGGCGTCGCCCACGTCGCACGCGGCGAGCGTGACTCGTGCCCCCGACGCGGCGAGTTCCGCGACGAGTTCCGGCGCGCCGGGGGCCGCGCGGCCGCTCCGGCCGATCAGCAGCAGGTGTCGGGCGCCTCGTTCGGTGACCAGGTGTCGGGCCAGCAGTCGACCGAGGCCGCCGGTGGCTCCGGTCAGCAGCACGGTGCCCTGCGGATCGAGTGGGCGCCCGCTCGTCGGTCCCGGCGACGTCACGCGTGCGAGGCGAGGTACCAGAACCTGTCCGTCTCGTACGGCGAGCTGTGGTTCGTTCGTCGCCAGCGCGTCCGGGAGCGCGGCGAGCGACGTGGGCCGCCCGTCGAGGTCCACCAGGACGAACCGGTCGGGGTGCTCGGACTGCGCGGAGCGCAACACTCCCCAGACGGGGCTGTGGTTCAGGTCCGGCACGGGTTCGCCGTCGCGTGCCGCGACGGCGCCTCGGGTCACGACGACCAATCGCGCGACGGGTTCGGTGCCGGCGGCGAGCCACGACCGCACCGAGGCGAGGGCCCGGTGGGTCGCCGTCGCGACCGCTCGGGCATCCACAGCGGGGGACCCATCGCCGACGAACGAGACCAACACGTCGGCTGTCTGTGGCCCGAGGTCGTTCGAGTCGGGGTCCACGCGCACGTCGTACCCGGCCGTCGACAGGTGCTCGGCCACACCGAGCGGATCCGCGCCCGCGACCGTGAACCGGCCGGCGGCCTCGGTTGCCGCCGCAGCGGGGACCGGGATCCACGCGACGCGATGTAGCGCGTCCGGGTGCGGGAAGGCGGGCATGTCCTCGGGGGCGAGGGCTTCGAGTGTCATGTGGTCCGCGTACGCGATCGGTGCGCCGGTGTGGTCGGCCACCGTGAGCGTTCCCGTCGCGGAAACGTGGACGCGCAGAGCACGGGCCCCCGTGGCGACCAGCCGTACGCCTCGGCACCGGCCGATCACCAGCGGCCCACCGACGGCCGGCTCTCGCGCCTGCATCGCGTGGGTGACGGCCTCCAGGAGAGCGGGATGCAGACCGTATCCGGTCGCTTCCGTGCCCTCGGGCAGCGCGATCTCGGCGAAAACGTCCCGGCCCCGGTGCCATACGGTCCGCAGGCCGCGAAACGCGGGCCCGCATTCCAGCCCTCGTTCGACGAGGTCGTCGTAGACGGCGGAGCCGTCGAGGGCTTCGGCCCCGGTGGGAGGCCAGGTGGTGAGGTCGGGAGCGGAGGCATCCGGTCGTGGGTTCGTCGCCGCGAGCACGCCGTGCGCGTGCCGTTGCCACGAGGAGTCCGCGGTTGTCTGCGTGCTCTTCGTGTGCACGGTGAACGTCCTGCGTCCGGCGTCGTCGGCGCGGCCGACCGTCACTTGGAGATCGACACGGTCGTGTTCGGGTATCGCCAAGGGGCTGTCGACGACGAGTTCCTCGACCGTGGCGCAATCGACCTCCTCGCCCGCGCGCAGCGCCAGTTCCACGAAGGTGCCGCCGAGCAACACGATCCTGCCGTGGGCGAGGTGATCGACGGACCAGGTGTGCGTCTTCGGTGACAGCCTGCCGCTGAACACCACTCCCGCACCGTCGGCCAGTGGCAACGCCGCTCCCAGCAGCGGATGTTCGTTCCCGATCAGGCCGAGGTTCGACACCGAGGCGGTGGCCGCCGCGTCGCGCGGTTCGAGCCAGTAACGACGATGTTGGAAGGCGTAGGTGGGCAGCGCGACGTGGCTGCCGTCGGGCGCCAGCGCGGTCCAGTCGACATCGGTGCCGCGCGTGTGGAGTCGGGCCAGCGCGGTGAGGAGGGTGTCGGTTTCCGGGCGGTCCTTGCGCAGCACCGGTACCAGGAGGGTGGCTGTATCGGCATCCGGACCGGCGCCGGTATCGGCGTCGGGGGTGGCGGTGGTGTCGGCGCTCGTGTCCGCGTCGAGGAGGAAGTCCTCGGCCATGGCGGTGAGTATCGCATCGGGGCCCAGCTCGGCGAACCGGGTGACACCGAGCTCGCGGGCGGCCCGCATGCCGTCCATGAAGCGAACGGGACGTCGGATGTGCTCGACCCAGTATTCGGGGAGGGACAACTCGCCGGCCGCGATCCGTCCGCTCACGTTGGAGATCACGGGTATCTTCGGCGGCCGATAGGTGATGCTCGTGGCGACGGTTCGGAATTCGTCGAGCACGGGTTCCATGAGAGGTGAGTGGAACGCATGGGACACCCGCAGCCGTCGGGTGCGGCGTCCCTGGTCGGCGAAGTGGGCGGCGATCCGCGTCACCGCGGTCTCCTCCCCCGAGATCACCACGGCTCGGGGGCCGTTGACGGCCGCGAGTGCCACCGTCGCCGTCGACAGGGGCAGGACCTCGTCCTCCGTTGCCTGTATCGCGGCCATCGCGCCGCCCGGGGGCAACGCCTGCATCAAGGCGCCGCGAGCCACCACCAGCCGGGCGGCGTCCGGCAACGACATGACCTCGGCGGCGTAGGCGGCGGAGATTTCGCCGATGGAGTGGCCGATGAGGACGTCGGGGGTGAGCCCGAACGAGGCGAGGAGTCGAAACAGTGCCGTCTCGACGGCGAACAGGGCCGGTTGGGCGAATTCGGTACGGTCGAGCAACTGCTCGTGCTCGGTGACGACTTCGCGAAGCGATCGGCCGAGCAGGGGGTCGAGTTCGGCGCATACGGCGTCGAACGCGTCTGCGAACACGGGGAAGTCGGCGGCCAACTCGGTTCCCATGCGCAGGCGTTGCGCGCCCTGTCCGGTGAACGCGAAGGCCAGTTTCCCGGCCGAGGCCGTGTCGTCGACCAGATGCGGGCTCGGCGTGCGGGCCGCGAGAGCGGTCAGCCCGGCAAGCAGTTCCTCCCGGTCCCGGCCCCACACCACCGCTCGCCGGGCGAAGGACGCGCGCCCGCGCAGCAGGGAGAACGCCGCGTCCCGCGGGGACACCCCTTCGGTGAACAGTGAGCTCAGTCGGGTCGCCTGGTCACGCAAAGCGCTCGCGTTCTTCGCCGAGAACACCAGCGGGACCACACCGGCGCCCGAGGACTCGACGAGTTCGTCGCCGTTCGGCGGGTTTTCGAGGGTTGCGCACCGATCGCACGCCGACTCCTGGTCGAGTGCGCCGCACCGAGCGCACTCCGGTGCCTGTTCGAGGATGACGTGGGCGTTGGTTCCGCTGATGCCGAACGAGGACACCCCCGCCCGGCGCGGACGCCCGTCCCGCTCCCACGGCCGCGACCGGGTCAACAACTCCACCCCACCCGACGACCAATCCACCTCACCCGTAGGCGCGTCCACATGCAACGTCCGCGGCAACACCCCACGATCCATCGCCAACACCATCTTGATCACACCCGCCACACCCGCAGCCGCCTGCGTATGACCGATGTTCGACTTCACCGACCCCAACCACAACGGCCGACCCACCACCCGACCCCGCCCATACGTCGCCAACAACGCCTGCGCCTCGATCGGATCACCCAACC
>NZ_WWJX01001448.1 GCF_009865215.1 Streptomyces sp. SID3343
AGCCCGTGGCTCATCACGTCGCCCACCACCAGGGCGGTACGGCCGCCGGGCAGGGGCGCGACGTCGAACCAGTCGCCGCCGCCGCCGAGGGGGTCGACCGTCGGCGTGTAGCGGGAGGTCACCGCCAGGCCCGGGGTGCGGGGGGTGTCCCGGGGGAGCAGGTTGCGTTGGAGTCGGGCCACGTGTTCGCGCTCGCGCCCGTACAGCCGCGCGTTGTCCACGTCCACGGCGGCCTTGGCGGCGAGTTGGGTGGCCAGGGCGAGGTCCGCCGTGGTGAAACCGGGGCGACCGCCCGCGCGAATGAAGTCGGCCGAGCCGAGCAGCACGCCACGTGCGATCAGCGGCACCATCATGTAGCTGTGCACGCCGGCCTGCTGCAGTTTGGCGGCGGCACTGGGGGTGGGACCCAGTTTGTCGTAGTCGTCGGGTCCGATCCGGCCGATGAGCAGGGGTCGGCCGGCGGCGAGGGCGCGGGTGAAGTGTGAGTCGCGGGTCGGGTCGGAGGTGGATATTTCCCCGACCTGGTCGGGTTCGAGGTCGGTGAGTCGCTCGATCGCCGACACCGCCATCGCCCGCCTGACGGGCCTGCCCTTGCCGCTGGGGCGTTGTCCTTCCTCGCCCTGGATGACGGATTCCAGCAGATCGACGGCGGCGCCGTCGGCCAGTCGGGGAACGGCGAAGTCCGCGAGTTCCTGGGCGGTGGTCTTCAGGTCGAGGGTGGTTCCGATCCGCAGGCTCGCCTCGTTGAGCCAGCTGAGCTGATCGCGAGTGGCGCGGGTGCGGGAGTTGGGGCCTTGGATTTTCCCTGCTGTCCGTCGACGCACGTGTCTCCGGCTTTGTCCGCCATCCACTCTCCCGCTCACCCGCACCTCTTTCCGTTCGGCACCGGATCGTCACACGCGACTCTGCCGCCCGGACGCACCTTCGCGGCTACGTCGGGAGCGGTTCGTCGGCCGGTACGTGGGATGTGACTGTACCCGCGCGGTGTCGCCGACGGTGGTCGTTACGGTGACGACGAACGGGTGATCGGATTCGGTGCCCCGGCCGGGTGCTCTCGCCCGGTCGTTCGGGTGTGCGACTCGCCCCGTGTGTCGTGGGTTGTCCCGTTGTCGGGTGTGGTGCGGCCGGCGTGCCGGCGAGCGTCCCCCCGCGGGCACGGGGTGAGCGCGGGCGGGCACGCGGCGGGTC
>NZ_WWJX01000148.1 GCF_009865215.1 Streptomyces sp. SID3343
TCGGGGCCGTGCCGCGGCTCGGCACCACCGACACCGCCGAGGGCCGGCTCACCCACGCGCTGCCGCCGTTCGCGGTGGAAGGGCTGCCCGCGTCACGGTCGCACGCGCCGACGCCGCCGGGGTCGGACGAGCCTGCTTGGCGCAGCACCCGAACGGAGCCGGTCGGCCTCGGCGGATCGCGGCGAACCTCCCCTGCGATCACCGGAGTTCGCCGCGAACGCGCAGGTCGCGATGTCAGTGCCGGATGAGATGCTCGACGCATGGGTTGAGCGCCACCGCGGACGACCGCCGCGGCTCGACGCAAGAGGAGGATCCTCGATGTCCACCACCGACACCATGGCTCGTCTGAACACCATGACCCGCCTGACCCCCGTGAAGCCGGCCACCGTGCGCCGGGCCCTGACCCGGATCGACACCGGCACGGTGCGCACCCACCCCGACGGCACCCGGCCCGGCGCCCCCGGCATCTCGTGGCGCACGCTCGCCACCCTGCAGCGCGGTCACCTGATCCGCCTCGGTGGCGAAGTGCCGCTGCGCGGCCGCAACATGGGCATCACCCGGGCCGGGCACCACACGCTGATCGCGCGCGGTCGCTACGTCAAGGGCACCTGGGCCCACCTGCTTCGCCAGGAGCAGACCTGGACCACCGCGAGCGGCGACGTGCTCGACATCGCCGCCATGCACCCCTACCACTGCGCCAATGCCGCGGCGTGGCTGCAACGCAACGCCGCGATCATTCGGGCCGACGCCGCGCCGCGCCGGCGGGGCGACGCGGTCGCGTGGATCGACGACACCCCGCTGATGCGCGCTCTGGTCGCGACGGCCGAACGAGCCGTGGTGTAGTACCGGCAGAACCGAACTCGCGGGCCGCACAAGGCCGTTGGCACCCGTCCCACAAGGCGGGTGCCGTCGGCCGCGCGGATCGGGTCAGGGTTTGCGGCCGACCGCGCAGTAGATCCAGGACTGGGCGAGCCGCTCGGGAGACAGGTCGGCGTCTTCGTCCGGATGCCACAACGGCGCCTGCACCAGCCCGGGTTCGAGCAGCTCGACCCCGGCCAGGAACGGCAGGATCTGCGCGTGCGGACGCGGCAGCATGAACTCGGCCTCGTCGTTGACCGCGAGGACCGAGTCGGCCGAGATCGGCGGCAGGAAGTCCGACGTGGTGTGCGACAGGATCAACAGGCTGCCGGAGGGCACCGCGTCGAGGAGCCGGGCGACGATGCCCGCCGGGTCCCGGTCGTCCGCCACGTAGTGCAGGATCCCGAGCAGCAGCACGCACACCGGGCGGTCGAAGTCGATCAGCTCGCGCACTTCGGGAGCCGCCAGCACCTTGTCCGGCTCACGCACGTCGCCCAGCGTGAAACCGGTCCGGCCCTTGTCGGTCGCGGGCATCAGGGCCCGGGCGTGCGCGAGCACGATCGGGTCGTTGTCCACATAGGCCACCCGCGCCGACGGGACGACCTCCTGCGCGATCTCGTGGGTGTTGCCCGGCGCGGGAATGCCCGTACCGATGTCGAGGAACTGGTCGATCCCCTGCTCGGCCGCGTAGCGCACGGCGCGGGCGAGAAAGGCCCTGTTGTCGAGCGCGGTGACCGTGGTCTGCGGCGCGACGGCGATGAACTTCTCCGCCAACTCCCGATCGACCGGATAGTTGGTCTTGCCGCCGATGTGGTAGTCGTACACGCGCGCGGGATGCGGACGACTGACGTCTATCCCGGTGGGCACCCAGTCCTGCTCGGACAACGTCTCGTCCCCTCGAAGTCGGTGAGGCGCCAGCCTATGACAACCAAACACCCCCTTCCACAAGGCATTTGCCGCGGGTGCCCGCCGCGGTTCGAGGCCCGGCGGCCGGGAGCGCGAGCCGGGTGTGATGAGTTTCGGTCGAGCGAACGGTCATAACTCGGTAAGGCGTCGTCACAGGAGGTCGTCAATGGTCGATCCATCCGAAACATCCGCTGCCCCGGCGACCGTTCTGGTCGTGTATCCGCCGATCGACCGCGCAGACATCGCAGGGCTGTGCGAGCGGCTACGGCTGCTTTTGGGCGCCAGTCGCGCGGATCCGTTCCCGTGTGACGTCGGCGCTCTGGTCGTCCCCGATCTGGTCACGATCGAGGCGCTCGCGAGACTGCAGCTCACCGCACGTCGCCTCGGGCGTCGGATCCGACTCCACGACGTGTGCGGTGAGCTGCTCGCCCTGCTCGCCCTGATGGGGTTGGCCGACGTGCTTCCCGGCGAGGCCGGCGGGCCCGGCGGACTATTCCCGGTCGAGCCCGGCCCCCTCGACGGCGCCTCCCGTGTCGTCGAGCGTCATCGGGAGCCCGAACAGCGGGAACAGGTGCGGGACGTCCAGGAACGAGTTGATGCCGATGATCTGCCCCGCTGAGATCTCGATGACCTGAAGCGCCCACGGTTCGAAGCTGCCCCCGGGACCACTGGGCCGATACTGACCGAAGCCGGGCGTGCCGTTGGCGACGATCGGGACCAGCCGCGAGCCGCGGCAGCCGTGGCCCACGCCGAGCATCCACTCGCAGATGTCGGCGTGACCGCGCAGCCACAGGTCGAAGGGCGGCATGGACAGCGTCGCGTCCTCGCGCAGCAGCGCGGTGAACGCCTCCAGGTCGTAGCGCTCGAACGCGTCGACGTAACGGGCGAGCAGCGCCTGTTGCTCCTCGTCCATCGGGCGGATCGGGTCGGTCGCGGTGATCTCGTTCTCCGCGAGCGCCGCGCGGGCGCGCTGCAACGCGCTGTTGACCGAGGCGACCGTGGTCCCGAGCAACTCGGCCACCTCGCTCGCCTTCCAGGCCAGCACCTCGCGCAGGATCAGCACGGCCCGTTGACGCGGCGGCAGGTGCTGGAGCGCGGCGACGAAGGCCAGTCGCACCGTCTCGCGCGCCACCGCCACCTCGGCCGGGTCGGCCACACTCGGCACGACCCGGCCGTCGGGGATGGGTTCGATCCAGGTCGCCTCCGGCATCGGGGGCGGGAGCGTGGAACTCGCGGGCACCGGCGAGGAGAGGTCCATCGGGCGAGCCCTTCGCTCACGGCCGTTGAGGCTGTCCAGACACACGTTGGTGGCGATCCGGTAGAGCCACGAGCGCACCGACGAGCGGCCCTCGAAGCGGTCGAAACTCTTCCACGCGCGGACCATGGTGTCCTGCACGGCGTCCTCGGCCTCGAACACCGAGCCGAGCATGCGATAGCAGTAACCGGTCAGTTCGGTGCGGAAGGGCTCGAACTGCGCCTCGACCACGTCGGCGCCCACCCCTGTGCCCAAGGCGCCGGCGTCGGCCGAACCGACGGAAACACCGTCTGTTGCTGCGGTTTCACTCATCGGGGGCTCCCACCGGAGAAGGCTGCGTCGACCACGGGGGCAAGTCTAGGCAGCCGCACCGACACACCGGCCCGACTCGGGCGACGGCGTCCGCCCTCGGGGCAGAATCCGCCGCCGCCCGTGCGGTACACCCGTCAAGCCGTGGGCACGGCCACCAGTTCGTCCGCGTAGCACCACGCCCAGTCCTCGCCGGGCTCGAAGGAGCGCACGAGCGGGTGCCCCTCGGCGTTCCAGTGCGCCGTGGCGTGCTTGTTGGGCGAGCTGTCGCAGCAGCCGACGTGCCCGCACGTGAGGCATTCGCGCAGGTGCACCCATTGGCTACCGTCGCGCAGACAGTCCTGACAACCCTCGGTCGACCCGGGCCGCACCGCCGACGGCAGTTCGCTCAGGTGCGCGCACTGCTCGGTCGTCGGCTGCCCGGCGCCGTTCTGGACCACCTCGTAGTGGATCTCCGCCATGGTCGTACTCCCTCACCCGCCGCGTCGCCGAATCCTCGGCCGAGCAGCATCCTGGTCCCGTTCACCCCTCGCGTTCCCTGATCGCGCGACGCTACCCACCCGACCGTCGAATCGCTCTTCCACCGCATGGCTACTTGTCAGTAACCTCCAGGTGGATCGCTCCACGGACCCCGGAGGCCGGCTTGCACACGCCACACGTTCGGATCGCCGTGATCGGAGCCGGCTTCGCCGGTCTGGCCGTGGGTCATCGGCTGCGCCGGCACGCCGGCATCGAGGACTTCGTGATTCTCGAACGGGGCCACGACGTCGGGGGTACGTGGCGCGACAACACGTATCCCGGCGCGGCGTGCGACGTGCCGTCGAACCTGTACTGCTTCTCGTACGCGCCCAACCCCTCGTGGTCGCGCGCGTTCTCCCCCGGCCCCGAGATCCAGGAGTATCTGCGGCGCTGCGCCCGCGACTTCGGCCTGACCCCGCACCTGCGGCTCGGACACGAGGTCGAGGCCGCGCGCTGGGATCACGACGCGGCACGCTGGCGACTGACCACGAGCCGGGGACCGTACACCGCCGACGTGGTGATCGCCGGGGCCGGCGCGCTGACCGAGCCCGTGGTGCCGCGACTGCCCGGCCTCGACGATTTCGGCGGACACACCTTCCACTCGGCCCGGTGGGACCACGACCACGACCTGACCGGCAAGCACGTGGCCGTGATCGGTACCGGCGCGTCCTCGGTCCAGTTCGTGCCGCGGGTCCAGCCGCGCGTGAGCCGGCTCGACCTCTACCAGCGCACCGCCCCGTGGATCATGCCGCGCAACGACCGCCCGCTGCCCGGATGGCAGCAGAACCTGTACCGCCGGATCCCCGCGGCGCAGTCGGCCGTGCGGGCCGGCCTGTACTGGCGGCGCGAGGCGACGCTCGGCGCTTTTCTGGGCCCGTGGAACCTGTTCGGCGACCTCGCGAGCAAGGCTTCACGCGCGCACCTGCACGCGCAGGTGGCCGACCCCGAACTGCGGGCGCGGCTGAGCCCCGACTATCGCTTCGGGTGCAAGCGCGTCCTGCTGTCGGACGACTACTATCCGGCGCTCACGCGACCCAACGTCGACGTCGTCACGTCGTCGATCCGCGGGGTGCGACCGGGTGGCATAGTCACCGTCGACGGCGCCGAGCACAAGGCCGACACGATCGTGTTCGGGACCGGCTTCCGGGCCACTCGGCCGTTGATCGCCGAACTGGTGACCGGACGCGACGGGCGCACGTTGAGCGAAGTGTGGAGCGGGGGCATGGTGGCCCACCGGGGCGCGATGGTGGCCGGCTTCCCGAACCTGTTCCTGATCGTCGGCCCCGGGACCGGGCTCGGCCACTCGTCGATGACCGTGGTGATCGAGGCCCAGGCGCGCTACGCGGTGGACGCGGTGCGGCAGATGCGCGACCACGACATCGCCGACGTCGAAGTGCTGCGCGAGACGCAGGACACGTACAACGCGTGGCTCGACGATCGGATGCGCCGCACGGTGTGGACCACCGGCGGCTGCACGAGTTGGTACATGGACAATCGCAACGGTCGGGTCACCGCGCTGTGGCCGGGGTCGTTGTCGCGGTTTCGGCGGATGAACCGGCGGTTCACGCCGGCGGGGCACCGGGCGCGTCGGCGGCGGCAGGTCGAGTGTTCTTCGAGCGGGGAGTGCGGGTGATCCGGGACTTCACAGGTCGCGTGTGCGTCGTCACGGGCGCGGGGTCGGGCATCGGGCGGGCACTCGCGTACGAGTTGGCCGCGTGCGGGGCTCGGCTCGAACTCGCCGACATCGACGCCGAGGGGTTGCGCACGACGGCCGACCGGGTCGCGCGTCTGGGCGCGGCGGAGACCCACACCCAGGTCGTCGACGTGGCCGATCGGGCGGCCGTGCAGTCGTGGGCCGACGCGACGGCCGCGCGGTTCGGCGGAGTCGACCTCGTGGTCAACAACGCGGGTGTGGCGCTGACCGCGACGGTGGAGGAAATGGACTGGGACGACTTCGAGTGGCTCATGGGAGTCAACTTCTGGGGCGTCGCCTACGGCACGAAGGCGTTCCTGCCGCACCTGCGCCGCTCCGACGCCGGTCATCTGGTGAACATATCGTCGGTGTTCGGCCTGTTCGGGGTGCCGTCGCAGAGCGCGTACTGCGCCGCGAAGTACGCCGTCCGCGGTTTCACCGAGTCGGTGCGCCACGAGATGCGATTGTCCGGCTCCGGGGTAGGCGTCACCACGGTGCACCCGGGTGGAGTCCGGACCGACATCGTGCGCAACTCGCGGGCCGCGATCGGCCGGGACAAGGACGAGGTCGTCGCGCTGCACGACTCGCTGTCCAAGACGTCGGCGCAGCGGGCCGCACGGACCATCCTCAAGGGGGTGCGGCGCGGCCGGGCACGGGTGTTCGTGGGTTTGGACGCGACCGCGATCGACGTCGGCACCCGCGTGCTCGGGTCGGCCTTCGAGCCGCTCGTGCGCCGGGTGTCGCGGCGCGGTGCGCCGCTCGCGCCGGCCCCGCAATCGGCCGCGGGGCCGGGGTCCGCGCCGGGCACCGAGGGTTTGTCGAGCCTTGGCGAGCGATTCACCGCCGGTGGGTATTCAGACCCCGTTACCGATGGGTAGAAAAGAGGGAGAGGCGCGCGAGCGGAGGCGGACATGGCGACCGACACGACGGCGAACTCGACCGGTACCTCAGGTGGCGGGGCCCTTGCGGGACAACGGATCACGGTGCGCACCGGTGACGGAGCGGCGCTGCGGGTGACGGTGACGGGCGCGCCCGACGCGGCTGCCACGGTGGTCTTCGCGCACGGGTGGACGCTGCACGGCGACGTGTGGCGGGCGCAGGTCGCGGCCTTGGTCGCGGGCGGCGTGCGGGTGGTGACCTACGATCACCGCGGACACGGTGGCTCCAGCGCGGGACGGGCCGCGCCGTGGACGATCGACCTGCTCGGCGACGATCTCGCGGATGTGATCGACGCCGTCGCGCCGAGCGGCCGGGTACTGCTGTGCGGGCACTCGATGGGCGGCATGACGATCATGGCGCTGGCCGCGTCCCGGCCGGAGTTGTTCGGGTCGCGGGTGGCGGGCGTGGTTTTGGTGGGCACGTCGGCGGGCTCGCTCGTACCGTCCGGTCGGGGGCTGCCGCCGGCGGTGCGCATACGCTCCGCGGCGCAGACACGGTTCTTCGCGTTCGGGCAGCGGCACCCGCAGTTCATGACCCGCGGGCGGCGGATCCTGCCGGGCCCCGGCCGCCCCGGGCACCTGCGTCTGGTGCGGCGCGGGCTGTTCGGGCCACAGGCCGACCCGCGGCTCGTCCACGAGTGCGCGCAGATGCTGTTCGCGACGCCGATGAGCACGGTGTGCGGATTCTTCCCGGCGTTGGCCGGGCACGACAAGGTGGGCACGCTGGCCGCGCTCGCGGCGGTGCCGGTGCACATCGTGGTGGGCGAGTTGGACCGGCTCACCCCGCTCGCGCACAGCAAGGCGCTCGCGGCCGAGTTGCCCGACGCCACGCTGCACGTGGAGCGCGACTGTGGGCACATGGTGTTGACGGAGCGTCCGGAGAGCGTGACGACGCCGCTGCGGGAGTTGTGCGCGGGCTTGTGAAAGTGAGCGACGCCGGGCCTTCGGGAGTCCCGGCCGGCCCGGCGTCGTGTTTCTTCCCCGCCCGCGGGTCAGCTCGCTTCGATGCCGAGCAGGTCCGCGGTCCAGTCCGGGTCGGCCGTGACCACGGCCAGCAGCCGGGTCGCGCGGGTGAGCGCGACGTAGAGCGTGCGCATACCGTTGGGCGACTGTTCGACCACGCCGCGCGGGTCGACGATCACCGCGGCGTCGAACTCCAGGCCCTTGGCGTCGAGCGCGTCCATCAGCTGCACTCGCTCGTCCAGGCCCGCGAGGTCGCCGGCGAGGTCGTCGGTGTGCCCCACGGGGGTGATCACCCCGATCGTGCCCTCTACCGTGTCCAGGAGTTCCTGCACGAGTTTGCGCACGACCGGGCCGCTTCGCTCGCCCGCCGTGGCGTGCACGGTGGGGCGTTCGCCGCCGGAGCGCACCGACCGGGCCGGACGCGCGCCCGGGACCGCCCGCACCAGCACGCGCGCGGCC
>NZ_WWJX01001449.1 GCF_009865215.1 Streptomyces sp. SID3343
GCGAGCGCGTCCTCCCGGGCCACGGCCGCGGGATCCGGGCGCGGCCCGGCCGCCTGCGCGGCGACCGCGAACAGTTCGGCGATGGTGCCCGTGAACGAGTCGAGCAGGTTGGCGGCGATGACGGACGCGTCGACATGACCCGCGAGGTGGGTACGGACGAGCGTCGCCACGTGCGCCTGCACGGGCGCCAGCACGGTGTCCCGATCCAGGCCGCCGAGCCCCTGTAGCACCGCAGTTGCCGGGTGCGCGGTGTCGAGGAGCCGGGCCGGGTCGAGCAGGCCCTGCGCGACGGTCCGGTTCACCCACTCGGCGTAGCCGGCGCGGTAGGGCCGGCTCCGCAGCCAGTCCGCCGGCTCCGCGTTACGGGTGTCGGCGTCGGAGCCGAGCAGGCGATTGATCAGGGCGAGTCGCAGCAGCCGGCCGGCCTCGCCGTCCGCGTCCTCGTGGCGCAGGAGTTCCTCGATCGGCTCGGGCTCGTACCCGATCTCGTGGTGCACGGCGACCAGGTGCGCGAGGTCGTACGCGTACGGTTCGTGCACGATCGTCTGCATCAGCCGGCGGGTGGCGTTGCGCCCGCGTGGTTCGGCGAACTGCCGTGCCAGCGCGTCCGGATCCTCGAACGCCACCGCACTCGGCGTCCGGGACAGCTCGCGGGTGCGGTCGGAGTCGTCGAAGTGGGCCAACAGTCGCCGCACGGCTGCGTCGCCGCCGGTTTCGCGGATCCGGGCGAAGGCGAACCGGCGGGCGTCGTCGGAGAGTCCGGTACGGAAGGCGAGCCGAACCAGGTCGGGATCGCGGCTGGTGATCAGCGGGGAGGCCAGCCGCTGGTCGAAGTCCTCGGTGAGGAGTCGGGCGCGCAACTCGGCGTCGAAGGGCACCGGTTCGGTTCGGCCGGGCGTGCGTGGCGTACCGGACGCGATGGCGCGGCGCAGCGACAGGGTCGCGTGCCGGTGACGGTACACGGCCGCGTCGACGCGCGGTTCGTCCAGCGCGACGAGGCGGCGCAACTCGTGCGCGTTCAGGCCCGGATTGCGGGCGACGGCCGTCCACACCCGGGGTTCGTCGGTGCCGAGCGCGATGCCGAGCGCGGGCGCGGGCAGTGCCCCCTTGCCGAGCAGTTCGCACAGCAACTCGTCCGGCAGCAGCGGAAGAAGCACGCGCAGGTCGTCGGGGCGGGCCGCGTACAACAAATACCGGTAGGGCTTGCTCGGCGCGGGCGGCACGGCGGCGGGCGGAGCGGTTTCGGTGCCGAGGGCGATGCCTTCGAGCAGGCCGGCCACGGTGCCCCGGTGGCGGGAGAGGACGACGCGCAGGGTGGCCCAGCGATCCGGATCGGCGCCCAGGTGACGGTGAATCAGGTCGGGTAGGGCGCGGCTCGGCGGCAGTTCCGCGAGGGTGGCGAGTGCGCTGCGGGCGGGGGACAGGGACGTCAGTACGAGCTCGGCGTGGCTCTCGTCGGCGAGGCCCGCCGCCGCGACCCGCGCGGCGACCGGGACAGGCTCCGGGTGGCCGGGTGTGCCCACGACGGCGGACAACAGGGCCGCGCAGGGCCGGCCCACCCGGGCCACGAGCGCGGGATGGGTGGTGTGGAAAGCGACCAGGGCCGCGTCGGGGCAGTCCGGCCGGGAGGC
>NZ_WWJX01001450.1 GCF_009865215.1 Streptomyces sp. SID3343
CCTCGTAGTCGGTGCGGAAGACGCCGCGTTGTCGGTCGGTGTGGAACCTCGTAGTCGGTGCGGAAGACGCCGCGTTGTCGGTCGGTGTGGAAGACACGACCGGCGTCGTATCCGGCGTGCCGGGAGAGGATCACGTCTGCGGGCGCGGCGCCGAACTCGCGGGCCCTCGGGGTTGCCGGCCCGGATCAGGACCGGTCGGCTCTGCGGGTGCGCGGCACGGTGAACCGACCGTCGATGGCGAAGTCCCCGCCGCGGTGGTCGAATCGGCCCGCGTTCGAAGTGGCGACCACGCCGTTGGCGCGGTCGGCGACGTGCGCGTCCGGCTCCCGGCCGTCCCGCAGCGGGCGGGGCGGGGCGGGTGAGGGCGGAGTGTCGGCTTGTTCAGGCCGCCGCGGCGCCTGCGGTGAGCGGTGGGGTGGCCGAGGCGGACGGAGGAGTGGAGCGGCGCAGACGGGCGGAGAACGAGTCGACGAGTTCGTTCAGGGGCGCGGCGCCTTCGGGTTCGATCTCCTCACCGGTGGGGTTGACGAAGCGCTCGTGCACGAACCAGCCCTGGGCGACGTGGTCGGCGCCGAGGGAAGTCAGTACCGGGCGCAGCGCGTAGTCGAGCGCGAGTACGTGTGCGGGAGTCCCGCCGGTGAGCACGGGCAGGATTTCCTTGCCGCGCAAGGCGAATTGCGGGAGCACGTCCAGGAACGTCTTGAGCACTCCGCTGTAGGCGGCCTTGTATACGGGGCTCGCGATCACCAGCGCGTCCGCGTCGGCGACCGCGGCGACTGCGGCGCGCAGGTGGGGGTCGGCGAAGTCGGCGTGCAGGAGCGCTTCGGCGGGCAGGTCGCGCACGGCGAGCGTGGAGAGGTCGTGTCCGTCGGCGCGCAGGCGGGCGGCGACGTGGCGGGCGACGACGCCGGTGCGCGAGGCGGCGGAGGGGCTGCCCCATACGGTCAGGACGGATGCCATG
>NZ_WWJX01001451.1 GCF_009865215.1 Streptomyces sp. SID3343
TGACAGCCGACAGCACACCCGCGAGCGAGGAACGGACCGTCCGGCGCCGGGAGAACGCGGTGCTGGTCCTGGCGTGCGTGGGCACGTTCGTGGTGGTCCTGGACGCGACGATCGTGTCGGTGGCGCTGCCCGACATCCGGGCCGACCTCGGCTACTCCGCCGCCGCGTTGCCCTGGGTGGTCAACGCCTACACGCTCGCCTTCGCCGGGTTTCTGCTCCTGGGCGGGCGTTGCTGTGACGTCTACGGGCTGCGCCGGATGCTGTGCCTGGGCATGGCGTTCTTCACGGCGGCCGGGCTCGCGTGCGGCCTGGCCACGTCGCCGGCGATGTTGTCCGCGGCCCGGGCCGCACAGGGTCTGGGGGCGGCGTTGCTGATGCCCGCCACACTGACCGCGCTGACCGCGACGTTTCCCGAAGGACCGCGCCGTGCCCGGGTGTTGAGCACCTGGAGTGCGGTCGGCGGGGTCGCCGCGACGGCCGGGCCGGTACTCGGCGGGGTACTCACCCAGTGGCTGGGATGGCGGTGGGTGTTCCTGGTGAACGTGCCGCTGGGCATCGCCGCGGTGATCGTCACCCTGGTCGTGCTCGCGCCGCGCGAGGGCGGTCCGGGCGGCCGAGGACGGCTCGACGTGGTGGGCGCGGTGTCGGCCACCTCGGGGTTGGCGGCCGTGGTGTTCGCGGTGATGCGTTCCGAGAGCACCGGGTGGGCGAGCCCGTCGGTGTGGGCCGTCCTGGCCGTCGGGATCCTGGTGCTCGGGCTGTTCCTGGTCCACCAGGCCCGGTGGACCGCGGACGCGCTGCTCCCGCCCGGGCTTTTCCGGCTGCGGTCGGTGAGCAGCGCGAATGCGGTGATGTTCCTGCTGACGCTGGGGTTCGTCGCGACGCTGATCCTCTTGTCGTTCGACATGCAGTACGTGCACGGCTACTCGCCGCTGCGGGCCGGGGCGGGTTTCCTGCCGATCGGCATCGGCATGATGATCGGGGCGCGCACCGCCGGGGCGCTTACTCTTCGACTCGGCCCTCGGCGCGCCGTCGCCGCTTACTGCGCGCTGGGCGCGGTGGGGCTGACCGCCTTGGCGGCGTTCGCGACCACCGGCGCGGACGGCTCGTACTGGCCGACCGTCGCGATCCCCGGCACGCTGTTCGGGATCGGGACCGCGGCGGCCTTCACGCCGATCACCCTGGCCGCCACGGCCGGGGTCCCGTCCGCCCGGGGCGGGGCGGCGGCCGGGTTGCTCAACACGGTCCGACAGGTCGGCGGCGCCGTGGGCCTG
>NZ_WWJX01001452.1 GCF_009865215.1 Streptomyces sp. SID3343
GACCACCGCGGCGGCGTCCACGCGGCCCAGGGCGGCGACCTCCAGGCGGGCGGCGCCGAGCCGACGGCAGGCCGTCGCGGTGTCCAGGCCCAGTGATTCCCACGCGGCGGCGGTCGCCAGGTCGTCGCCCACCGTGCCGTCCACGAGGTGCCCGAAACGCTGGAACTTGGAGATCGCGAAGACCACTTCGCCCATGGTGAACCGCTCGGCGAGCTTCTCGGTGGTCTCGGCGATCGTGTGCGTGCCGTCGAGATAGGGCAGCACGGCCGCGACGGCCTTGCCCTGGACGAGGTAGTGCCCTTCCTCGCAGACGAGGAAGACACGATCCGGGCCGAGTGCGCGGGCGACGAGGTGTGCCTTGAGACGAGGCAGGTCCACGAATGCTCCTCTGGCGTTGTCGGGCGGTGTCCTGCGCTTTCCGGTGCGGTCCTGCGTGTTTCCTGCGGTTGTCGCGCCTCGGGTCCGGATTTCCGCGAACGGCGACCGAGCGCCGACCGAATGACGACCGAGCGCCCGCCGAATGACGACCGAAGCCGGGCGCCGGGTAATTCCTAGTGCTCGCCCACACTCCCGGACAAGGTCGATCAGCCGATTCTTCGCTGTTTCTCCGGTGTGCCCGCGCTCGGTCGGGGGGTGCGTGGGTAATGCCTGCCGGGGGTGTCTGCTTAACCTTGGGGGGTGTCCCCCTTAACCCTGTGGCCTGCGTTGTTGTCGTGCGGGTCGGGCGTGAAACGTATCGGGGGGATGGCGCCGAATACGCGGGAGTGGCACATTAGCAATTCGGGCATTGACGTGCCGACGGCAATCTCCACATGCTTCCGTTATTGCCGCCGAACCCGACACCGTCGTGGAATTCGGCGCAAGCCCGAAATCGGACGAGCGAGAGGGAAGCACATGGAACCCAGGGAGAGGGCAGCGTTCGTCAGGTCCTACACGAAGGTTCTGACGGCGGCCTGGTCGAACGACGAGTACGCGGCCCGCCTGGAGACGGACCCGCGCGCCGCGCTGGCCGAGAACGGTCTGGAACTGCCCGCCGGCGCCACCGTGCGCATCGTGCGCAACCTCGGCGGCGAGCCGGACCTGGAGGCCCAGGTCGAGCTGTGGGAGGCCGGTACGGAGTCGGGCGACTTCGAACTGCGGGTGCCGAACTCGCCGCAGATCGAGCTGCGCGAACTGTCCGAGGCCGACCTCGAATCGGTCGCCGGCGGTACCCAGGAAGTACGCGACGACACGACGTACTGCTGCTGCTGTTCGCCGTGCTGCTGCTGCACCTGACGGCCCACGGCGGCTGACCGGCTGGAGAGGAACACTTATGGAGCCCAGGGAGAGGGCCGCGTTCGTCAGCTTCTACGCGAAGGTGCTGACGGCCGCGTGGTCGGACGACGAGTACGCGGCCAGGTTGCAGACGAACCCGCGTGCGGCGCTGGCGGAGATGGGTTTCGAGTTGCCTGCCGGTGCCACGGTGCGGATCACGCGCGAGGCCGGCGGCGAGCCCGACCTTCAGGCGCAGGTCGTGGCCTGGGAGGAAGGCGCCGAAACCGGCCGGTACGAACTGTGGGTGCTGGACTCGCCGTTGATCGAGACGCGCGAGCTCTCCGAGGCGGACCTGGACTCGGTGGCCGGCGGTGACGCGTACAGCTGTTGCTGTTCGCCGTGCTGCACCAGCACCTGAGGGGCCAACGCACCACACCCGGTTCCGGCGCCGCGGGAATCGCTCCGCTCCCGTGGCGCCGGAACCGTACCCGTTGCCGATCGACCGGCCGGGTGACCGATCCACTGCTCGGCCACCCGATCGTTCGCTCGGTTCCCCAACGTCCGCACACCCGAGGTGGAGACACATGCCCGGACCAGACGCGGCCGACGTGCGTGCATCGCGCACGTCCGCGACGCGAGCCAGTGCCGGCCGGCGCCGCCGGGGATTCCGGGGTGCGCACCGACGCCTGGCCGTGCTTGCCGCGGCCGTCCTGATGGTCGGCGGCACACTCACCGGGTGTGGGAACAGCCCCGCGAACCCCAAACCGGCCGGAGCCGCCGTCGAACCCCCGCCGGTGGGGATCGAGTTGGCGAACCGCCTGTTGCAGGAGTACGCCGCGGGCAACACCCGAGTCAACGCGGGCCTGGACCCGGCCGCGGTCGACGCCATCGAGATGCCGCCCGCTTCGGTGGGGAGCAAGGCCGGACTTCAGGTCGCCAAGACCCAGGCGGTCGCGGTGCCTTCGACCGGATACGTGCAACCGCGGTTCGTCTTCCCGCGATTGACCGGCTATCCCAAGTACTTCGTCGCGATCACCCAGCTCCTGCAGTCCTCCACGGTCTCCCCCTCGCCCAAGTACCTGCTGTTCGTACAGGACCAAGAGGGCGCGCCATGGAAGGTCGCCTACTACCCGTTCGCCCTGGACCGCTCCGAACTCCCGGAACTGGAACAGGACGCCGCGGGCGGCGCGCCCGTCGTCGCGGACACCGCCGGCCTGCTCGCCGACCCGGCCGCGCTGGGCCGCGCGTACCAGGACTACGCGCAGGGCAAGCGCGACCCCAAGGTGCCGCTGTCGCCGACGAAAGCGCTCACCGGCCAGCTCACCGGCGGCTGGACCGCGGGTGTCCAGGCACAACGCGCGAAGGGCGGCATCCTGGAGCGCACCATCCCGGCGGACGCCCCGCGCTACGCCACGTACCTGCTGCGCACCCGCGACGGCGGGGTACTGGCCTTCACCGCGGTGCAGGTCCGCGACACGATGACCGCCACGGGCGGCAAGGGCGATGTGCAACTGGACGCCGGCAGCCGCGAGGCCGCGCTGGCCGGCAGCCCCGAGGGCGCCCGGGCGCCGCAGTTCACGGTGGATCGGCTGGAAATCTACCTCAGCCACATACCGCCGAGCGCCACCCCGGGCACCGGCGTGCAACTGATCGCCTTCGGCGACTACGCGCTCTCCGTCACCTGACGAAGCCGAAACCCGCGCAGAACCAGGGGCCCCGCCGCGCGCCGGGACCGTTCGCCCGCCACCGTCCAGGAGGACCCGGATGACGTCGTCGCCGCCACCCGCCGTACCGGCCCGTCGCCGCCAGGTCCACCTGGTCGAGCTGACCGTGATGCCCGGCGTCCGCTACAGCGCCGTGCTCGGCCAACTCCAGGCGGCGGCCCAGGCGGATCCCGGCCTCGCCGCGGCCGTGTGCTTTCGCAAACACGTGCACCTGCAAGGCGGCCCCGCGTTCGAGCGGGCCGCGCACGCCGTTTCGGCCGAGCTCGACGACCCGCTCGCCGTCGCCTTCACCGTCTACTTCTGGAACCGGGCTCGCACCCTGGAACTGGCCCGGCGGATCAAGGAGCGCTGGCCGCGATGTCGGATCGTGGTCGGCGGCAACGACGTCACGCACCAACAGAAGGCGCTGTTCGCCGAGGCACCGTGGGTCGACGTCCTCGTACACGGCGAGGGCGAACTGCGCTTCGCCGACCTGCTGCGGCAGTTCGTCGCCCACCCCGACGCGTCGCTCACCGACCCGGGCCTCCTGGCCGGGCTCGCCGGCGTGCCCGGCATCAGCCACGTCGGCGCCGGCGGCGGGATCGTCGACACCGCCGCCGCCCCGCGGGTGACCGACCTCGACATCCTGCCGTCCCCGCTGCTCGACCCGAGCGTGTGGTCGGACGACGATCTCGCGCGATCACGGATGATCGTCTACGAGACCAACCGGGGCTGCCCCTACTCGTGCGCGTTCTGCTATTGGGGCGGGGCCACCAACTCCAAGGTCCGGCAATACTCGCTGGATCGCATCCGCGCCGAACTGGAACGCATCGTCACGCACGTCGGTAACGGCACCCAACTCTTCATCGCCGACGCCAACTTCGGCATCCTGCCGCGCGACACCGAGATCGCCCGGCACCTCGTCGACCTGTGCGCGCGGCACGGCAAGCGGCTCCTGGTGATGACGAACTGGGCCAAGAACACCAACGGTCGCGTGGTCGAGATCGCCTCGATCCTGTACCGCGCCGGCCTCACCGGCGCGATCACGCTGTCCGCGCAGTCGTTCGACGCCGAGGTATTGCAGATCGCCAACCGCACCAACATCCGGGTCGACAACTACCGGCGCATGCAACGGCAGTTCCGCGAACACGGCATTCCCACCTACACCGACCTCATCTGGGGTCTGCCCGGCGAGTCGCTCGCGACCCACCTGGACGGGGTCGAGGAAGCCGTCGCCTCGGGAGGATCACCGGTCGTCTACCCGCTGCTGCTGCTCAACAACACCGACTACACGCACGCGCGCTTTCGCGACGAACACGCGCTCACCACCCGCCGGATGCCGTGCGACCCGGGCAACACCGACCTGATCGCCGACGTCGTCACGGGCCACGCCGGGATGGACTTCGAGGACTGGCTGCACGGCATGCGACTGCGCATCCCGCTCACCCTGTTCCACAAGTGCCTGCTCCGCTGCACCCTGCGCGTCCTGGCGCACGCGACGGGCGCGCGTACCGTCGACCTGGTCGCCGCGCTCGGCGAACACCTGGACACCGGCGACCCCGACCCGATCGCGGCGCACTGGTACGCGGACTACACCCGCGCGTGGCGCGAGCCGGACAGCTTCCCGCGCCGGGCGCTGTACGCCGAGATCGGCGACGAGATCATCCACGAGGAAGTCCACTACCAGGCGATCCTGCACCGCATGGTCCGCCGCCCCGAGCGCGCCGAGCAACACGCTCGCGCCGCGGTCGACTTCCTGTACGAGCACCTCGGCGCCGACCCCGCGACCGCGTCCCGGCGGCCCGAACGCGCCGACCTGGACCGGGTGGTGGGCCTGGACCTGGCCGCCGCAGCGGTTTTCCGCGCGGGCATCCACCGGGTGGCCGAAACCCACGAGTTCGCAATTCCCGCACACATGTGGGCGGTACTGCGCGAGCATGGGGACGTGCCGCCGACGGCCGACGAATCGGGTGACGGGGCGGGCGACGGGTCGGCCGACGCGGCGAGCGTCGTGCGCGGCACGGTCACCGTGCCGTCGGCCCGGATCCACTACCCGTTCAGCGCCTACGCGTTGTCCGTGTGGCACGGCAGCGGGCGCCCGATCCACGACTGCGCCACGATCGCGCACTCGACGGACGCGCTCCTCGCCCCGACCGCCCGTTGACCCGTCCCCGCCGCGCCGGCGGGCCCAGCCCCAGGGAAACCGACATGGTTCGCAACATCCGGATCGCCGCCCCCATGCTCTACGCCGCCGCGATCGTCCTCGGCTTCCTGATCGACACCCGGGTCGGCGTCGGGGTGGCCATCGTCGGCGGCATGCTCGTCGGCCTCACGTACACCCTCCTGCGCCCCGCGGGCGACGGCCCGGGCCGTCGCCGCCGCCGGCGCTGACCGGTCGACACCCAAGACGGCCCGACACCCGTACACCCCGCTCGGCGGGCCGGCCCGAATCCTGCCGGTGGACCCCTCGTTCGCGAGTTCGTCGCGGAAACGGCCCTCGCCGGCGGGCGCCGGGAGCACGCCGGACGCGGGCGGTCCTGCCGCCCGGGTGACGTGCTCGGGTCACGAGGTCATCCGGTGGGCGATGCCGACGTGCCCGCGGCGTTGCGGCGTCCCGGAAGCGCTCCGTCGACGATTGCCTCGGCGAGGCCGCGGACAGTGGCGGCGTCGATTTCGTCGAGTGGCGTCGTGACCAGGGTGAACAGGGCGCCGGTATAGAGGGCGATCAGGGTGCGGATCGCGAAAGCCGGTACGGGCGTGGCCAGTTCGGCGTGCAGAGCCTGGGTCTGTTTCTCCATGGAGGCGGAGACGGAGGACAGGGCGGAGGCGAGAGCCGGCCGGCGCCCGGCTTCGAGCCGGAGTTCGCACACCGCCAGGTAGCGGTCGCGCCGGTCGGTCGCGGCGCTGAGGAGTGACTCGGTGAGCAGGTCGGCCAGAAGCGCGGGAGTGGTGACTTCGTCCCATACCCCGTCGGGTGTCCCGACCGCGGTGTCCCGCGTTGCCCCGAGCCCGCTGCGTGACGCGGACTCCATCTCCCGGACGTGCAGTTCGGCGACCCGGTCGGCCGCCGCGACGAGGAGGGCTTCCCGCGTGGGGAAGTAGTTCGACGCTGTTCCGCCGGGCACGTCCGCGATCTTCTCCACGGCGCGGTGGGTAAGCCCGCGGACCCCGTCGGAGGCGAGAAGTGCGATGGCCGCGTCT
>NZ_WWJX01001453.1 GCF_009865215.1 Streptomyces sp. SID3343
GTGGCTTCGTGCCCGGCCACGACGGCAGCGGCGGCGGCGGTCCGGTCGGCGGTGGGGCCGGCGGCGGCTTCACACCCAACTACGACGGCCCCAAGGACACCGGGCTGCTCGGCAACGGCGGACTGCACAATCCGGGTCCCGGCGGCAATACGGCGACGTTGCCCCCGCCGTCCGGCGGCGGCCCGGTTCAGGGCCCGCCGTCCGGCCAGGGCAGCTTCCCGAACGGGATGCCGCCCACCGGCGGTTTCACGGGCGGCAAGACCCCCGGCGGCGGCGGAGGCAGGACCAACGGCTTCGGCGGCACCCAACGGCCGAACGGCGGCGGCAACCTGGCCAACAACCCGCCCGGTGGCGGGCGGAGCGGCCCCGGCGGTCGCGCGCCTCTGTCCACCGGCAACCCCCACGGGCGGCCGATGGGTCCGGGCCCCGGCGGCGAGGCCGTCTCCGGCGGTCGACCGGCCGGCGGTCGGGCGATGGGTGGCGGCGGTGGCGGTGCCGGTGGTGGCGGCGGGACCGCCGGCGGCGGTGCGGGTGGTCGACGGCTGACCTCCACGGGCGGCGGTGTCGTGGGCGGCGCGCCCCGATCCGGCGGCCAGGCGCGGGCCTTCTCCAACGGCGGCAGCGGGCTCGGTCAGCGGCCGGCCGGCGGCCGCGGCGGGATGATGCGCGGCGGTGCCGCGGGTTCGTCCGCCGGCCGTGAGGAAGAGCGCAACCGTCGCGACCGTGCCGACTACCTGCGCGAGGAAGAGGAGACGTGGGTCGGCGACCGACGCACGGCTCCGCCCGTGGTCGACTGACGAGAGACGGTCGGCTGACGGCTGACGGCTGACGGCTGACGGCTGA
>NZ_WWJX01001454.1 GCF_009865215.1 Streptomyces sp. SID3343
CCTCGGCGGCCGCAACGTCTACGCCGGCCGCACGGAGGACCGCCCCCGGCTCGGCGACGGCCCACCCCCGGGCGCCACCGACATAGCCCGAGCCAACCGCCTGTCGAAAGCCGTAGGACTCACCGCCGCGGCCCTCGCCGCGCTCCTCGCCAACCGCCGCCGCCGCTGACCGCCACCGTTGAGCGAGCACCGCAGCCCTCGATCCGTCCCGCCCACGTCCTACCCATTCCCCCACCCACCCGATTCGCCCGACGGATCGGCCCCGCGCACCGATCTCGCCCCGATCCCGGATCTGCACCACGCCCCACCGCGCGATCTGCCTCGCCCCCACCAGCCCCGAGCGTCCCCACCTCCGATCCGGTCGGCGCCGGCCCACGGTTCGCTCCACCTCACCGACCCGTACCGCCTCACCGCCCCGGCTCGGCCCGGGTCACCCCAACGATCCGCCCATGCGCCACACTCCCCACGTTGGGTCCCACCCACGATCCGCCCCGTCCCACCCGAGCCCCGCGCGCGGTCCCGCGCCACCGCCCCGCCCCCGCCCCCGCCCCGAAAGGTCCCCATGCAAGGCGCCATCCTCGTTGCCGGTACTACC
>NZ_WWJX01001455.1 GCF_009865215.1 Streptomyces sp. SID3343
GTGGGCGCGTTGAGCAGCGGAACCGTTTCGGTGCTTGGCGGCGGGTGGGTGGTCCGGGCGCGGGTCGTCGGCGTGATGGGCACGGTGCCTGGCTGCGGGTGGGTGGCGTGGTTGCCCACGACCGTGGGCAGGGGCACGGCGCGCGGTCGCGGGCGGAGCTGGTGCGCGGGCGCAGTGGGCTCGGGTGGGGCGGGCGGACTCGGCGTTCGTTCGCCGCCGGTGGGTGGGTTGTCGGCGCCGGGTCGGGCGGTCGAGACGCCGTCCGTCACGGTTCACCGTCGGTCGGTTCTCCCGTACGTCTCGTGCGTGCGCGATGTCGCCGTCCGTGTGCCTGCTTGCTCGTACCGGCCCCAACAGGATCCTGTGATGACCATGACCGAACCTGACCCCGGGCCCGCCTCCGGGCCTGACTCCGGACCTGACCCCGGGCCCGCCTCCGGGCCCGCCTCCGGG
>NZ_WWJX01001456.1 GCF_009865215.1 Streptomyces sp. SID3343
ACACCCTGACCCCCCTCCTGCCCCCCGGCGTCCACATCGCCGCCCACAACTCCGCCACCACCACCGTCGTCGCCGGCGACACCCACGCCGTCCACACCCTCCTGACCCACTGCGCCGAACACCACATCCACGCCCGACCCATCCCGGTCGACTACGCCTCCCACACCCACCACGTCGAAACCCTGCGCGACACCCTCCTCGACATCACCCTCACCCCCCACCCCGCGACCGTCCCCTTCTACTCCACCGTCACCGGCGACCTCCTCGACACCACCACCCTCACCCCCACCTACTGGTACGACAACCTCCGCAAACCCGTCCTCTACCACCAAACCCTCCACGCCCTCGAACGCGACCACCACACCCACTACATCGAAACCAGCCCCCACCCCATCCTCACCACCCCCACCCAGGAAACCCACCCCGACCAC
>NZ_WWJX01001457.1 GCF_009865215.1 Streptomyces sp. SID3343
CACCGGAACGGTTACCGGCGGCGCCGATCCCACGGGCACGGCCGCGTCGTTGTCGGCCGACGCCACCGGGCGGGTCGCCGGAACGACCACCGGCGACGCGGCCTCCGGACGGGCCGCCGGCCGAAGCTCGGGACGGGCCGCCGGAAGCGACACCAACTCCTGGGCCGGTGGCGCGTCCTGGAGGCGAAGGACCGTCCTGAGGTCGAAGAACGCGATGCTGGACAGCCGCATGGCGGGAGTGTCCCCGGCCGCGCGTCGACCCAGCGTCGCGAACGCGTCGTCGGCAGGCGCAGCGTCCACCGCGTTCAGGTACAGGTGCGCCGGCGGCGCGCCGAGCGGGGCCACGGTCACCTTCGCCCTGGCCAGATCCGGACGGGCCGCCG
>NZ_WWJX01001458.1 GCF_009865215.1 Streptomyces sp. SID3343
CCTCGGCCCGCGCGCTCCACGGCTGCGCGTGCGGCTCGCCCGCCGCGCGCAGGCTCGCGTAGGCGTCACCGTCGAGCGTGCCGTCCCCGCCGGCCCGTTCGCGCAGCCGGATCGCGAACGCGCGCAGGGTCGCCCGGTCGGTCGGCACGGCCCGGTCGGTCGTCGTCGCCCGGTCCGCCGTCGGTGTCGTCGGTACCTGGTCGGTCCTGGTCGCCCGGTCAGTCATCGGCGGCTCCCACGGTGAGCGCTCCCGCGACGACCGCCACCCGCACCGCGGTGAGCGGTCGGCCGTCTGCGTCGGCCTCGTCGAGCAGGCGCAGGATCGCCGGCACCACCGCGTTGACGCAGCGGTTGACGCCGCGCGCGGCCTCGTCCGGGCGCCCGCGCCACGCGATCGTGGCCAGGTGCGCGGCGGCCTCGTCGGTCCAGGTGAGGTCGACGGAGATCTGCTCGCGCAACCGCTCCGCGAGTCGGCCCAGACCGGTCTCGGCGATGCCGCGCAACTCGGTGGGCCCGAACGGCGAGTAGAGGATGACCTCGTCGACGCGATTGAGGAACTCGGGCCGGAAAAAGCCCTCCAGGACCCGGCGCAGGCGGGCGTTGGCGGCCGTGTCGGCGGCCGAGCCCTCGTCGAGGATGGACCCGATCAGACTGTCCACGCTGTCCACTTCCGGCTGGGCGACCTCCGCTCCGGAGCCGGCCGCGCCGAGGTTGGTGGTCAGGACCACCACGGCGTCGTGCGCCTCGCGCACGGGCCCGGCGGGGTCGCTGATCCTGCCCTCGTCGAGCAGCCGCAACAGCGCGTCGAGCACGCGCGCGTCGGCCTTCTCGACCTCGTCGAACAGGAAGACCCGGCGGGGGTTGTCGCGCAGTCCGTTGGTCAACTTGCCCTCGCCGAAGCCCACATAGCCGGGCGGGGCGCCGATGAAGTTGTTGATCGACTCGCGGGAGCTGAACTGCCCCATCTCGAAGACGATCACGTCCTCCTGCGAGCCGTAGACCACGTGCGCGAGCAGTCGCGCGGTCATCGTCTTGCCGGATCCGCTGGGCCCACACAGCAGCAACGCGGCGCGCGGGCGGTCGTCGGGCCGGAAGCCGCGCGAGAGCGAACGCTTGATCGTCTCGATGTGGAAGGCGAGCCGATCGACCACGTTCTCCTGGCCGATCAGCCGGGAGCGTACCCAGCGCACGGCCTCCTCGGGCGTGGGCACGACCGCGCTCTTTCCCGGGGCGGGGTCGGCGGGTTCGCGGTAGTACGTGTCGGCGAAGCGGCGCAGGCGGTCCAAGTCGATGCCCACGTCCCGGAAGAACCCGCCGGCGAGGCCACTGGGGGTGTCCAGGAGCGCGGCGAGCAGGTCCTGTTCGCCGATCACCGGCCGGGCGTCGGGGGGCTGGGGCCGGCCGGCCGCGAAGTCGGCCGCGCGGCGCAGTACCTGGCGCACGGGTTCGTCGG
>NZ_WWJX01000149.1 GCF_009865215.1 Streptomyces sp. SID3343
ATCCGCACGAGCGGTCGCCGTGGGGCCCGCAACCACCCGTCGACGCGGTCCCCGGCCCGCCCGGTCCGCCGACCTGGTACGCCGAGCCCGGTGCGACACCGCAGCCCCCACCGGTCGAGCCCGAGACGCCCAAGGAGGGCTAGCCGTTCGCTCGGAGGGTCCGGCGCTCACCGGGCGTTCCGAGCCGCGTGCGACCATGGCCGGGTGCATATCTCGACCACCTATGTCCCCACCGAGGCCGATGTCGCGGAGGGCGTGATCGCGTTCCGTCGGGGTCTGTTCCGCGGGCTGATCGTCGCCGGAGCGGTGTTGTGCGCGTCGGGCATCGCGTTCGTGACGGCCGCGCTGCTCTCCGGTGACCCGATCCTGTGGCCGCTCGCGTTCCTGGGCTTCGGCCTCGCGATGCTCGCGCTGCGGTTCTGGGCCCCGATCCAGGCCGCTCGGCAGAACAAGCACATGCACGGTGAGCCGTGCGAGGTCACGCTGACCGACGAGTCGTTCGTGACCACGCTCGGCGGCAGCCGCAGTGAGACCCCGTGGGACACGTTTCGCAAGATTCGCCGGGTGGACACCCAGTGGATCTTCGAGTTCGGTCCCACCCAGGCGGTCACGATTCCGCGCCGGATCTTTTCGGACCGGGAAAATTCCGAACTGGAAACGTTTATCCACAGCCGGAGCCGGGCAGCACGGTGATCTTCCACAAGGAAGATCCACATCCTGTGGAAAACCTGTGGGGAAACCTGTGGGAAAAGTCTTGCGGCATATCGCGCGGGGCTCGAAATGGCCGATAACGCCGTGAATACGCCCTGATGAGGCTCATCCATCCGTCTCTCCCTTTGCGTGGCCGCATCAGGCTTTCGCCCGGTTCGCATTCCCGGTATTACCGATACATCCTCGAATACCCGATCATCCCGTCTTCTCCATAACCATCCGTGTGACGCCCTCGCCCTCGCCCCCTGCGCCGCCCTCCGCGTGGTCGCCACCGCCCGGCGCGGCCTCGGGAACCCGCACCGCGGGGATGGGCACCTCGGGAATGGGCACCGCACGCAGCGACCACGCCGCGGCGATCGCCGCCAAGGCCAGGATCACCGCGCCGCCCACCGCGGCGTGGTGCATGCCGTGCGAGAAGGCGGCCTGCGCCGTGACGAGCAGCCGGTCACCGACGGGCCCGGGGAGATCCGCGGCGGCGGCACTCGCGGCCGCCAACGTGTCGTTCGCGCCGTGCACCGCGTCGGCCGGTACTCCGTCGAGGGACGCGGCCGTCATGTCCCGGCGATAGACCGCGTCGGCGACGCTGCCCAGGACGGCGATGCCCAGCGCCCCGCCCAACTCGCTGCCGGTCTCCGAGGTCGCCCCCGCCACGCTGGCCCGCTCCGGCGGCGCCGCGCCCAGGATCAGCTCGGCGGTCAACGTCGTGGCCACGAGTACACCGGCCGCCACCAGACCCGCACCGACCAGCACCAGGACCAACGGCGAGTCGGGCCGCGCCCGACTCATCACCACGAACCCGCAGACCGAGACGAACAAGCCGCCGCCGATCAGGAAGGCGGGCCGGATCCGGCGGGCGAGCAGACCGGAGACGGTGAGCGCGACCATGATCCCGGGCATCACCGCGAGCGACCACAGCGCCGCCTCCAGCGGGCGCATCCCCAGCACGAGTTGCAGGTACTGCGTGTTGAACAACGCGGAGCCGAACATCGCGACGGCCGCGACGACGTTGACCGCGATCGACGCGCCGTAGGCTCGGTCGCGGAACAGCGACAGGTCCAGGAGCGGCTCGGCGGCGGTGCGCTGTCGGCGGACGAAGACCCCGCCGACGGTCAGGCCGACCGCGATGCTCGCGAGGTACCCCACGTGCACGCCCTCGGCCGCCGTCTCCTTGATCCCGTAGATCACCGCGAGCACCGCCACCAGCGAGAGCGCCGCACTGACGAGGTCGATCCGGCCGGCCTCGGCGTCCTTGGACTCGGGAAGCAGGAACGGGCCGATCGCGAGCAGCAGCACCATCGCGGGCACGTTGAGCAAGAACGCGGAGCCCCACCAGAAGTGGTCGAGCAGCAGGCCGCCGGCGACCGGGCCGAGCGTGGCGCCCGCGGTCATCGCCGCAGTCCAGACGGCGATCGCGGTCCGCCGCTGGACGGGGTCGTGGAACATGTTGCGGACCAGGGCCAGAGTCGAGGGCATCAGCGTCGCCCCGGCCACACCGAGCAGGGCGCGGGCCGCGATCAACATCTCGGCACTGGGCGAGAACGCCGCCACCACCGACGCGAGACCGAACGCCGCGGCCCCGATCAGCAGCAGCTTGCGCCGCCCGATCCGGTCCCCGAGCGCACCCATCGGGATCAACAGGCCGGCGAGCAGAAAGCCGTAGATGTCCATCGTCCACAACTGCTGCGGCGCGCTCGGTTCGAGTTCCTCGCCGATGAACGGAATCGCGAAGTACAGCACGCCCATGTCCATGGACACGAGCAGAAGCGGAAGAAGGAGGACGGTGAGCCCGATCCATTCCCTGCGGCCGGCCTTGCCTGCGGTGGAAGTCATGGCAGGACGATACAAGCGTCTAAGACGCTTGTCTATGACGCTCGTATAAGACAGTCGTTCACATCGGCGGACGAGGCGGCTGCCCCCGTGGCCCGGCGGAGCCCGGCCGGCCGTGGGGGCAGGCGAGGATCGAAAGGCCGGGAACGGGTACTCGGGTTCTGCGCGGGGGCAACCAGGATCGACAGCGAAGGCGGCGGCATGAGCGACGAACGAATTCCGCGCGATCAGCTCCCCGAGGGAGACCGACCCCGGATGGACCTGCGCAGCGGCGCCGAGACCCCCGTCGACCCCGAGGACCTGGTGCTCGCCGAGGGCAAGGACCTCACCGAGGCGAACGTCGCGGCGGCCCGCAAGCGCCTCGAGGAAGAAGGTCCGAAAGCAGTGGAACGCGTCGTTCCCTAGCGGTCTTGCCCACGCGGGTTGGCGCGTCGTCCCCTGGCGCGTCGTTCGCCGAGCGCGTCGTTCGCGGCGACCCCACCGACGCCGACAGGCGCGGCCCCGATCCGGGGCCGCGCCTGTTCGCCGTTCCGCGTCGGCGGGGCACTTCTCAGCGGGACGAGCGGCGCCTCGGGCGCATCTGTACCGGACGAACCTCGTAGACGCCCTTGTCACGGGCCCGTTGTTCCTCCGCCACCTGCAGGGCGATCAGGATCTCCAGGGCGCTCCAGGCCATCCCCAGCATCCCCAGGCCCACGAACAGCATCGCCCACACCCAGAACCACGTGTGGGCCCAGACGCCGAGCAGCGCGACCATCGCCGCGACGATCGTGAGGGCCAACATCACGCCGGTTCGCGCCGCGGCGTCGCGTGCGCCGTCGGGAAGCCTCTCGCGAGCCATGGCCGCCCCCTCCCGCTCCCGCGTCACCGGATGACTTCCGCCTGCCCCGTGTGGGCCGCGGGAACCGGATCGGCCCGCACCGGCACCGCGCCCGTACTAGCTTCCCGGTCGGGACGCGTCTCGGAACTCCCGCCAGGTCTCCCAGATCGCGGGTACCGTACCCGACCCGTAGGAACGCTCCGGCCAGTTCGCCGGCGGCAGCCCCGCGGGGTTCGCGCCGACGTTCGCGCCGTACCACAGGTCGTGCCGGCGGCGGGCGAAGTACCAGGCACCGTCGCGGCGTTCGTACACGTCGCGGTACAGGATCGCCTGGTGCAACCAGCGCGGCCCCTCCTGGATCTCGGCCTTGCAGTACACGTGCCCCGTCGCGTGGTCGGCATCGAGCAGGTCGATCACGTGCGTGCCGACGTTGAGGATGGTCACTCCCAGCGGCGCCAACTGGGCCACGAAGGACTCGCGCATGGCGGCGCGTCCGGACAGCTCGCGAGTGACCCGCACGTCCGGCACGAAAAGGCCGCACAGCGTGTCCAGATCGCGACTGTCCAGGGCCAGCGCGTAGCCCGCGACGAGGCGGCGGATCTCTTCATAGGCCAACAGGCGTTGTACGTCGTCCATGGTCTGACACCTTGTCAGGTGGTCAGGCCGCGAATCTCCCGCGGGTTGTACACGACCTCCAAATAGCCCCAACGGCCCTCCCCGCCGTAGTGCAGCAGCAGGTTGACGTCCACCCCGCCGGTGGACGCCTCGGCGCGCAGCAGCGCCGAGACGCGGTTGCCCTCGACGATCCGCAGCCGCACGTCGTAGCGGGTGAACGGAGTGCGCTTGACGCCGTCCTGGATCCACGCGCTCAGCGCGTGTCGGCCCTCCATGAAACCGCTCACATGGTCGCGCACGCGTACCTCGTCGGTGAACGCCGCCGCCACCGGCGCCCATTCGCCGCTCGCCGCCGCCGACGCGAGCCGCGACGCGAAGTCGCCGAACGCGCGCTCGACCTCTTGGCGGGCGGTGGTGCTCGGGAGCGGCTCCGGCGCCCAACCGACGATTCCGCGCAGGTCCCGACCGCCGGTCGAGTCCGTGCCGCCGCCCGCCGCGCGCCAGCGCGCGAGCATCGCGTCGGCCTCGTCGCCGTTGCGGAATTCACCGATGCGCCGGAGGTCGTCGCCCCGGCGGCGCAGAATCTCGGTGCCGGGCTGGGTGTAGCGGGTCGTACCGCCCGTCGGATCCGGCAGGTTGTGCCACACGTACCTGCACACCAGGTCGCCGTCGGTCATCGTCCACTCGACGAATCGCCGTACGTGCGAGCCGAGGTCGCCCGCCGACCGCCCGTCGGGCTCGTCCGGTACCTGTCGCGCGAGTGCCGCCGCCGCCTCGTTCCGGCTGCCGCCCATGGTGCCTCCCCGCGTTGTCCGGCGAGCGTGGCGCACGAAGAAATCCGGGCGCTGTCCGCCGCCTTCGGTGCGCGTGATCCTGCCCGCGCGCCGCCGGGAAGTCCAGAGCCCGGGTGATCGCCGAAACGGAACCGTCGCCGGCTGGTATACGTATTACCGATCGCAACAAGCCAGACAAGCTCGACCCGGCGACAGGACGACCGCACCGACACCCGCTGTCGCGGGCGCGGTGCCGACGGGTCGAGCGCGACACGAACAGAAGCGGAGGGGACGCGAGTGATCCGGTACAGGGTCCGGGTGGACTTCTACCAGGACGTCCCGCCGGACCGTCCCCCGACGGGGTACGTGGGCTCGCTGCTCTCGGGAGACTTCGCGGGACCGGCACTGCCGCGCGGTGGCGACTCGATCTCGGCGATCCCCCTCGGCGGGGCACACATAGGGCCGTGGACGGGCGGGCCGTACATGATGGTCCACCGGGTCGAGCACCACCCCGTTCCGGTGGACGGCGAGGGACACATAGTGGAGTGGTGGGAGCAGTATCCCCAACCCTCCGTGCACGTGGTCGTCAACGCCGAGTGGCCGGACACCGAGGAGTCCGAGCACGAGTTGATGAACCTGTACGAGGAGCAGAGCTGGAGTTCGTTCCCCGCCGGACCGGAGAACCCGTTCCTGCCGGTGACTGCGGCAGCGGACTTCTAGGACCGCCGCCGCCGGACACGGTGGGCTACTTCTTCGGTTTCGTGTAGCCCGCCGTGTCCACACTGGCGAGGAGCTGGTTGATCGCTCCGTCGTAGGACCGGGCCAGGCCGGCGGTACTGAACGAGATCATCGAATCCGGCAGCCACCACAGCTGCGGCTCGAACTTCGCGCCGCCCGCGCAGGTCACCGTGTAGTGCACGTAGTTGTACGTCAGGTCGGCCTTCTTCGTGCCCGGTTTCGGGTTGGTCATGGCGTCTTTCTTGCTGCTGGGCTGCGCTTTGTCGTTCGGCGCGGTCACGCAGGCCGGTTCGGCTCCGAGCGTCCACCCGACCGGGTCGGTGAGGTCGACCTTGCGGCTCGCGGTCTTACCGACCCAGATCCGCAGTCCGCCCTGCAGACACGTCGTGCGCTTCTCGGCCGGCAGGTCGCTGGGCACCACGCACACCTCGGTGTCGTTGACCTGTTGCATCTCCCAGCCGTTCGGCACCGAGAACTTGACGCCCTTGACGTCCTTGGAGAACGGGCCCTTCTGACCGCTCACTGCGACCGGTTGGACCACTGTGGGCGTCGGCTCGGTCTCGTCCTCCTTGTCCCCGCCGCCGCTGCTCATCGCGTACGCCGCGATTCCGCCGATCGCCAGCACCGCCACCACCGAGCCGGCGATGACGCCGATCCGCTTGCGGTTGGGTCCGCCGCCGCCCTGGTGCTCGCGCGCCGCGGCGCGACCGGTCGGCGGGGGCGTGAACGACCCGCTGGGCGGCGCCT
>NZ_WWJX01001459.1 GCF_009865215.1 Streptomyces sp. SID3343
CAGCCGAACTACTGCGGAGACGCGTTCGTTCGCGCCGACGCGATCGAGTACGCCCGAGCGCACGCCGCGGACTTCGACGTCGTCCACGCCTCGCCGCCCTGCCAGGACGCGTGCTCGCTCACCAAAGGCACCAACCGCGGACGCACCTACCCGCGGCTCATCGAACCCACCCGCGACGTTCTCACCGCGGCCGGTGTGCCGTTCGTGATCGAAAACGTCGCCGGCGCCGAACTCCGGCGCGACGTGCGGCTGTGCGGTGAGATGTTCGATCTCGCCGTCATGCGACACCGGTTCTTCGAGGTGCACGGCGTCACCGTGACCGCACCCGCCCACCGGCCGCACCGCGGACGCGTCGCGGGGATGCGCCACGGCGAGTGGTTCACCGGCCCGTATTTCGCCGTCTACGGCGACGGGGGCGGCAAGGGCAGCGTCGCCCAGTGGCAGGCCGCGATGGGCATCGACTGGACCGACGTCCGCCGCGAAATCGCCGAAGCGATCCCACCCGCGTACACGCACCTGATCGGCCGTCAGTTCCTCGCCGCCTACGCCGAGCAGGCCGCGTCCGCCGCATAGCGCACACCACCCCTGAC
>NZ_WWJX01001460.1 GCF_009865215.1 Streptomyces sp. SID3343
CGGCGCCTCCACCGCGTGGGAGGCCGGCAACGATCCGCAGCCGGCCCCGCCCGGGTGGCCCGTCGCCGACGCGGCCCTGGACCTGGCGGGCCGAATCGCCGAGGCCGCCGCCGATGCCAAGCATCACAGCGATCTGCTGCGCGACCTGCTGACCGGCCGCAGCACCGACCTCGCGGGCTGGGCGGTGATCCCCGCCGGCCCGCTGCTCGTGGTGGTCGCCGAGACCGACCCGCCGGCGCGCGCCACCAACGTCCGCGCGGCCCGGGTGGGCCAGGAGGCGTTTGCCCACGCGTGGTCGCAAGCCGTGCTCCGCCACGCCCCGGAGGCGGCCGTCG
>NZ_WWJX01001461.1 GCF_009865215.1 Streptomyces sp. SID3343
GCCCAGGGCGCGCGCTCGGGTTTCCGGCTCGCGACTGGCCGATACGACGCCGAGCGCGCCCCCGCTTCCGACGCGGGCGCCAAGGCACGACACCCGAGCGCGCCCCCGCTTCCGACGCGGACACCAACGCACGACACCCGAGCGCGCCGCCGCTTCCAACGCGGGCGCCAACGCACGACGCCCGAGCGCGCCGCCGCTTCCGACGCGGGCGCCAAGGCACGACGCCCGAGCGCGTTGTGGGTCCGGGCGTTGTTGGCCGGGGCTACGGTGCTCGGGGCCGGAGGTGGCCGGGGGGC
>NZ_WWJX01001462.1 GCF_009865215.1 Streptomyces sp. SID3343
GCGCACCGCGTCCGCGGGCGCGGCGACGGCGCCCGCGGCGCACACGCCGTAGGAGCCGGCCCCACCGCGAGTGACCACGACCAGGGCCGGGCCCAGGGCCGACCACGCAACGGCCGCGTCGGCGAAGTCCCGCCCCGGGTACAGCCATTGCAGGTCCGCGTCGCTGACCTTGACCACGTCGCAGAGCTCGACGAGCGACTCGATCCGGGCCCGTGCCGAGGCCGGGTCGCCCATCAACGACGGCCGGCAGTTGGGGTCGTACGAGAGCACCGCCCGGCCCCGGGCGTCTTCGAGCAGTCGGCGGACGACCCCGGCGCCGGGCTCCAGGACCGCCGCGATCGAACCGGTGTGCACGCACGCGGAGTCGGCGGGAACACGTGCGGTGTCCGGCAGTTCCCACGCGATGTCGAAGTCGTACGTGGCCACACCCGACGCGTCCAGGTACGCCCGGGCCACACTGGTCGGCCGGTCGGACACCGTGTCCGGCGCCGGGTGGACCGAACTCGCGGCCAGGTGCTCGGCGAGCAGCGCGCCGTGGCCGTCGCGCCCGTAGCGGGTGATCAGGTGTACCGGTACGCCGAGCCGGCCGAGTCCCACCGCGACGTTGGCGGGACTGCCCCCCGGGTGGGCCACGACGCCGCCGTCGGGCCCGTGCACCAGGTCCACCAGGGCCTCCCCCACCACGGTGATCACGGGCGGATCTCCCCGGAACCACGCGGGACGAGCCTGGTCCGCATGTGGATGTGCTGTACCGGGGTCGTATCGCCTTCCAGCCGGCGAAACAGGAGTTGGGCGGCGGTACGGCCGATCCCGAAGGGATCCTGGGCCACCACCGTCACCGCGGGCACGAGCAGATCGGCGAGTTCGAAGTCGTCGAAGCCCACGAGCGCGGGCCGCACCGGCGATTGCGCGATGGCCCGCAGCGTCTCCACCGTGCAGCGGCTGTTCCCGCAGAACACGCCGGTCGGCGGCGCGTCGCTCGCGAGCACGTCACGCAGCCACGCCCGGGTCGTGTCGTGGTGCGGCAGCCCGTTGTACACCAGGGCGGGGTCCACGTCGAGGCCGGCCTCGGCCAGCGCGTCGCGGTAGCCACGCAGCCGTTGGCGGGCGGTGAAGATCTCCAGCCGGTCGCCGACGAAGGCAATCCGGCGGTGGCCGTACCGGATCAACTGCTCCACGCCCTCGCGGGCGCCGCCGATGTTGTCGACGAGCACCGTGTCGGCCTCGATGCCCAGCGGCGGCCGATCCACGAAGACGCACGCCATGCCGGCCTCCAGCTCGGGCCGCAGGTAGGTGTGGCTGCCGCTCGCGGGTACCACGATCAGGCCGTCCACCCGCCGCGCGCAGAACGCGAGCGCGAGGTCGCGCTCCTTGACCGGGTCCTCGGCGGACGACGCGCTGAACAGCACCGTCCCGTGCTCGTGCGCGACGTCCTGGATGGACCGGGTCAGCGCCGACGAGAAGGGGTCGGCGGCGTCCTCCAGGACCAGGCCGATGCTCGACGTGTGGCCCTGGCGCAGCAGGGCCGCGCTGTCGTTGCGCCGAAATCCGGTCTGCGCCACCGCCGCCCAGACCGCCTCCTGCTTGGCGGCGCTGACGTTCGGCTCGCCGTTTATCACCCGGGAGACGGTCTTGATACCCACGCCCGCGAGCGCCGCCACGTCCCGCATCGTGGTGCGGCCGCGAGGCTGCTGCTCCGGTGGCGTCGCGCCGGCCATGTGTGTCCTCTCGGCGGCCGGGGCGCGCCCGGCACCCAATGGGGGTGTGTGGTCGAGGATCGCCGAACGCGGCCCGGCACCCACACGCGGGGCACCCTTGACGGCCGAGGCGGCGTTGGCTGGTGAGGTGGCGTTGGCGGGTGAGGTGGCGTTGGCACGCGAAGCGCCGTGCGCGGCCGAGACGCCGTCCAGGCCCGAGACGCCGTACGCGACCGAGACACCATCCAGGCCCGAGACGCCGTACGCGACCGAGACACCATCCAGGCGCGAAACGCCGTACGCGACCGACGCACCATCCAGGCGTGAGGTGTCCTTCGCTCCCGAAGCGACTGTCACGCGCGACACGTCCCGTACGCCCGACGCATCCCTTGCGCCCGACGCATCCTGTAGGCCAGAGGCATCCTTTACAACCTGGACACGTCGCAGATCCGAGACATCCCCTGCGCTCGTGACATCCCCTACGCCCGAGGCGTCCCCCACGCCCGACGCATCCCCTGCGCCCGAGGCGTCCCCCACGCCCGACGCATCCCCTGCGCCCGAGGCGTCCCCCACGCCCGAAGCGTCCTCTACGCCCGAGGCTTCCCTCATGCCTGAAGCGTCCCTCGCGCCCGAGGCATCCCGTACGCGCGGGGCGTCTCCCACGCCCGAGACCCCCGCGCGTGAGATGCCCGGCACGCCGCAGGTGTCCCGTCCGCGCGACGCGTCCTTCACGCGGACGGTGCCTTGCTCGCGCGCAGCGCCTCGGCGATCGTCGGCGCCGATGGCAGCCGAGGCAACAGCGTCGCCTGCACCGCGTGGTAGGCGTCCGGCTTGCCCGTCCACACCGTGTCGGCCGGTCGGTTGTGCGCGTCGAGTTCGTGGTGCCAACTGCCGTGCTCCCGGTCCAGGAAGACGGCTTCAGCGTGCTCCCACCACATTCGGTACCGATCATCGTAGTGGGGCTCACCGGTGGCTCGGCGCAGCGCGGCCGCCGCGGCGATCGCCTCGGCCAGGACCCAGTGCATCCGGCTGCGCACGACCGGGTGGCCGGCCCAGTCGACGGTGTAGACGAACCCCTCGGCCCCGTCCGCGTGCCAGCCCTCGCGGACGGCGGCGGCGAACAGCGCCGCCGCGTCCTCGACGAGCCATCCGGGCGGGTTCGGAAGCGCGGCGGCGAGGGTGACGAGCAGCCGGGACCACTCGAACCCGTGACCGACGGTGGCGCCGTAGGGGCGGAACGGGTCGTCCGGGTGGTCTCGGTTGTAGGCGTAGCGGGGTTGCCATTCGGCGTCGAAGTGCTCGATCAGGCGCCATCCGTTGGCGGGGGCGCGGCGGTGGACCACCTGCTCGGCGATCCGTAGCGCGCGGTCGCGCAGGTGGTCGTCGCCGATGGCGTCGGCCGCCGCGAGGAGGCACTCGACGGCGTGCATGTTGCTGTTCGCGCCTCGGTACGACTCGCACACGGTCCACGCCCGGTCCCAGGACTCGACGCAGGCCCCCTGTTCGTCGTCCCAGAACCGACGGTCCATCGTGTCGAGCGCCGCGTCGAGGAGTTCGCGGGCACCGGGACGGCCCGCGGTGGTCGCGCTCGCGGCGGCGAGGACCACGAACGCGTGGTCGTAGGCGCGCTTTTCGGTCACCTTGGGGCGGCCGGCGCGGTCCACGACCGGGTACCAGCCACCGTGCTCGCGATCGAGCGGCGGACCGGCCAGCGCGGCGAGTCCGTGATCCACGAGCGAGGCCGCGTCGGGGTCGCCGCGCAGGTGCGCGAGCGCGAACACGTGGGTCATCCGGGCGGTGACGTACGTGTGCACCGCGTCGTCTGCGGTGGGTACCCCTACGGCGTCGAGCCAACCGAATCCGCCGGTGGGCAGGCGGGCGCCCTTCGCGAACCGCAGCAGTCGATCGCACTCGACGTCGAGCCACGCACCGTGCGCGGGGGACTCCGTCCACGGGTCGACCGCCATGTGGCGACTCCTCACGGGGTTTTCGACTGACATCGATGTCAAGGAACAGTACGACTCGTGACCCGGGCTGTCGACAAGGTGTCTGATGGAGAGTCAATCTCCGCTGCCGGAACCGCACTTGATCGCATCGGATCGGGTGATATCACCAACCGTGCGGGCTCGTTCGAAACCCTTGACAGTGGGCATCGGCCGTTCCATTGTACTGACATCGTTGTCAGGCAATCGGCGGCCTTGCCTCTCTCCGCCCCGGGTGCCGGCACACGTGCGAGCCCGCACCGGGTGCGGCTACCGACATCACCACCGTGAGGAGTTGGGCACGTGCAACCCCTGTTGGAAGGCCGCGGTCTGGTCAAGCACTTCGGCCAGGTACAGGCGCTGCGCGGCGCCGACTTCACCGTCTTCCCGGCCGAGGTGGTCGCCTTGATCGGCGACAACGGCGCGGGGAAGAGCACCCTCACCAAGGTCCTGGCCGGCACCGAACAACCCGACGAGGGCGAGATCCGCTTCGAGGGCCGTCCCGTCACCCTCGAACGCCCCACGGTGGCGCAGGACTTGGGTATCGAGACCGTCTACCAGGACTTGGCCCTTGCTCCCGACCTCGACGGCGCCGCCAACCTCTTCCTGGGCCGCGAACTGCTACGTCGAGGACTCGCCGGCCGCCTGGGCGCCCTCGACAAGGCCGAAATGCGACGCCGTGCGATCGAAGCCTTCGCTCGCCTGGGCGTCGAACTCCAGGACATCGACGCCCCGATCGGCACCCTGTCGGGTGGCCAACGTCAAAGCGTCGCCATCGCCCGCGCGGTCGCGTGGGCCGACAAGGTCGTCTTCATGGACGAGCCCACGGCAGCCTTGGGCGTCCTGCAACGCGGCCGGGTCCTGGACGTGATCCGCCGAGTCCGCGACAACGGCATCGCCATCGTGCTGATCAGCCACAACATGCCCGAGGTCCTCTCGGTGGCCGACCGCGTCGAAGTCCTACGCCTCGGCCGCCGAGTAGCCACCCTGACCACGACCGACACCACCGTGGAGAACCTCGTCGGCGCCATGACCGGCGCCCTCGACAACGCGGAAACCACCCCATGACCCGGCGAACGCCAACCGCCCACCACCACCTGTTTGTGACGGGCATTCTCGGCCCCACGGTGCAGGGTTCTTTTGGCCCCACCTCCGAGCCCACGCCGAACGCGCGACCCGAGTCCCCCGCGAGTCTTCTTGCCGACTGCGCTTCGGTGGCCGACCGCATCGAAGTCCTACACCTCGGCCGCCGAGACCACGGCCGACACCACCGTGGAGAACCTCATCGGCGCCCTCGACAACGCGGAAGCCGCCCTATGACCCGGCGAACGCCAACCGCCCACCACCACCTGTTTGTGACGGGCATTCTCGGTCCCACGGTGCCGGGTTCTTTTGGCCCCACCTCCGAGGCCGCGCCAGACGCGCGACCCGAGTCCCCCGCGACTGTTCTTGCCGACTGCGCTTCGGTGGCCGACCGCATCGAAGTCCTACGCCTCGGCCGCCGAGTAGCCACCCTGACCACGGCCGACACCACCGTGGAGAACCTCATCGGCGCCCTCGACAACGCGGAACCCACCCCATGACCCGGCGAACGCCAACCGCCCACCACCACCTGTTTGTGACGGGCATTCTCGGCCCCACAGTGCCGGGTCTTTTTGGCCCCACCTCCGAGCCCACGCCAAACGCGCGACCCGAGTCCCCCGCGACTGTTCTTGCCGACTGCGCTTGTGAGCCGAGCAACGGCCGGCCGACAGCCGAACGCCTGTCGGAGCCAGATGAATCCGTTGGGGTGGGGCCGAAAGAACCTGTTGGAGACAACCGCCCGAAGCCCCCACGACACGACCACCGCCGAAGCACGTGCAACCACCACCTGCCCACCGCCGGTGACCCGACGCACCCCGACGCTCCCGTCCCACCGCCCGGACCGACGCCGCACCGCCGAGCGCAGCACCCACGCCGTGAGCCCGCCGCTCACTCGCCGGCAACGTGCGCCGGATGCGAAGGAGTGGGTGGCGGCGTGAGGCCTCGCAGGGTCGCCGCACACACCCATACCGAGACGGCGAACGAAGGAGCCACGCGGTGAGTACCGAGGGAGCCGGCGCCCGCCCACCCGAAGACGACAAGCGAAGGAGCCGCGCCGTGGGTACCGACGAGGCCACCGCGCACACCCACCCGGACAACGCGAAGACGATCCGGGCCACCGAGACCGTCGACGGTTCGCCGACCGCCGCCACCGCGAGCACCGGCACCGAGGCGGCCGAGCCCGCCAAGTCCCTCGGCGCGGCCGAAGCGACGGGGACTGCCGACACCACCAAGCCCGCCGACGCCGGCGCCACGGAAGCCGCTCGACCCGTACACCCCACCAGCATCGACGTCGACGCCACCGAGACGAGCCGGGCGGGCGGGGCTACCGGGATGATCGGGACCGTCGAGGTGACCAGAACCGCCGGGGCGGCCAAAGCAACAGGGGCGACCACGGCGACCGGAGCTACCGAGGCCACCAGGGCAACCAAGGCACCCGAGGCGACCGGGACCGCCGATGCCTCCGGAGCCCTCGAGACCCCCGAGACCCCCGAAGCCGACGAGGCTGACGGAGCTGCCGGGGTCACCGGCGAAGCCAACACCACCGACTTCGCCGCCTCCACCGTCACCCGACCCACCAACACCACATGCCCTACAGGAACTGCCGGCGACACCGAACCCGCTGACGCCACCAACGCTGTCGGCGCCACCAATACCGCCGACGCCGGGCCCGTCGAGGCGACCGGGACCGGCACCACCAAGGCCACGGGGGCGCCCACGGCGACCGGGGCCGCCAGGGCTACCGAAGCCACTGAAGCGATCCTGACCGCCGAGGCGACCGGAACCGTCAGGATCGCCAAGGCCACGGCGGCAACCGGGGCTACCGAGGCATGCGGGACCGCCGATGCCCCCGAAGCCGCCGGAGCTGCCGGGGTCACCGGCGATGCCAACACCACCGGCTTCGCCGCCTCCACCGTCACCCGACCCACCAACACCACATGCCCTACAGGAACTGCCGGCGACACCGAA